>JADGRF010000180.1 GCA_017881055.1 Sandaracinaceae bacterium | reverse complement strand
GCATCGCGGGCGGTGTGTTCGACGCGAGCGAGCTGTCGACTCGCAGGCAGCGCGGATCCGGCCGACCTGAGCGTCGACGTGAACGGCAACGACGCGACGGTGCACCTCACGGGCGGCGGCGAGATCCTGCTGCGCCTCGAAGCGGGCAAGTGGCGGCTCTGGGACGTGCGCTAGCGCCCGCGCGCCAGTGAAACACCACCCTTCCGGCGTATGCTTTCCGCCGATATAGTGCGTCACCCAACCCGGCTCCGCGTGAGCCGAAGGACGCCGAGGTTCTCGCATGAGTGGTCACAATCGATGGTCGTCGATCAAGCGTCACAAGGGCGCGATCGATTCGAAGCGCGGCAAGCTCTTCACGAAGATCATCAAGGAAATCACCGTCTCGGCGCGCTTGGGCGGTGGTGACGCCGGCGGCAACCCGCGCCTGCGTCACGCGATCGACGAAGCCAAGGCCGCGAACATGCCGGGCGAGAACGTGACGCGCGCGATCAAGAAGGGCACCGGCGAGCTGGAAGGCGTGAGCTACGAGGAGATCACGTACGAAGGCGTCGGCCCCGCCGGCACGCTCTTTCTGATCGAGGCGCTCACCGACAACCGTAACCGCACGAACCCGGAGCTGCGCAAGGTCTTCGAGCGCCACAACGGTCAGCTCAGCAGCCCAGGCGCCGCAGCCTGGGCGTTCGACGAAAAAGGCCTGGTTTTCTTGGATAAAGAGCACGCGACCGAGGAGAAGCTGTTCGAAGCAGCGGTCGGCGCAGGTGCGGAGAACGTGGAAGATCTCGGCGAGCGCTGGATGGTCAGCACCGACAAGCTCTCGCTCGAGCCGGTGCGCGCGGCGATCGCGGCGGCGGGCATGAAGATCGCAAGCTTCGAGCTGGGGCAGCTGCCGAAGATCAAAAAGACGGTGGAAGGGCGCGACGCCGAGGTGCTGATCAACTTGGTCGAAGCGCTCGAAGATCACGACGACGTGCAGAAGGTCTTCACCGACTTCGAGCTGTCCGAGGCTGAGCTGCAGCGCATGTCGCAATGATCGTGCTGGGCATCGATCCGGGCAGCGTGCGCACCGGCTGGGGCGTGGTACGACGTGCCGGGCCGAAGCTCATGTACGTGGCCGCCGGAACGATCGAGACTGATCGCGACGACGAGCTGCCCGCGCGCTTGCTCGAGATCTACACCGAGCTGTGCGCGGTGATCCGCGAGCACGAGCCCGACGCCATGGCGGTCGAGGACATCTTTCACGCGCGCTTCGCGGGCTCGGCGCTCAAGCTCGGACATGCGCGCGGTGTCGCGTTGCTCGCGGGTGCCAATGCCGGGCTCGCGATCGCGGCGTACGCACCTGCTCTGGTGAAGCGCTCGGTCGCCGGCAGCGGCGCGGCCGATAAGCCCCAGGTCGCGCGCATCGTCGGCGCGATCCTCGGGCTGCGCGAGCTGCCAAAGCTGGACGCAACCGACGCGCTCGCCGTCGCGATCACGCACGCCAATGCGTTGCTCTCGAAGGGCTTGCCTGCTGCGCTGCTGGCCAAGACGGCGCAACCGAGATCGCGGCGCTGACGATCGCGGCGCTGACGATCGCGGCTTGGCGTTTTCCCTGGTGGATCCGGCTGTGCTAGCGTTGCCGCGTGATCGGTAGGCTCAAAGGGCTCGTGATCGACCACGGGCATGGCCCGGGCGCCGAGGGCTCGTGCGTGCTCGATGTCGCGGGCGTCGGCTACGAGGTGTTCGTGCCGCTGCGCAACCTGGCGCGGCTGCCGCTTACCGAGCCGGTCACCTTGCACGTGCACACGCACGTCCGCGAAGACGCGCTCGTGCTCTACGGCTTCGTGACGGCCGACGACCGCGCCGCGTTTCGCGTGCTCTTGAGTGTCTCGGGCGTCGGTCCGAAGCTGGCGATGGCCGTGCTCTCGGACCTGGGTGCCTCGGAGCTGCACCGCGTGATCGCGCGCAACGAGCGTGCACGCCTCGAAGCCGTGAGCGGCGTGGGCAAGAAGACCGCCGCGCGCCTTCTGCTCGAGCTGAAAGACAAGCTGCCGCTGCCGGTCGGCGGCGACCTGCTCACGTCAGCTGCAACAGAGACCCAGGCAGTCACGGGCGACGTCGCGGCTCGCCTGTGCGATACGCTGGTCGGCCTCGGCTTTTCGCGCGCCCAGGCCGAGGCTTCGGTCTCGAAGCTGGACGGCCTCGACCCGAAGACCCCGATGGAACAGCTGCTGCGGCAAGCGCTCGCGGCGCTGGGTTGAGCGGTTGGTGGAGCGGTTGGTGGAATATGAGCAGCAAGACCGACGAAGCCAAACGTTTCCTCGCAGGTGAGCCCGCCGCGGACGACCGCGAGTACGACATCACGCTGCGGCCCTCGCGCTTCGACGACTTCGTCGGCCAGCAGAAGCTCAAAGACAACCTACGCGTGTACGTGGAGGCAGCCAAGCGTCGCAAGGGCCCGCTCGATCATGTGCTGTTCTGCGGTCCGCCGGGCCTCGGCAAGACCACGCTCTCGCTGATCTTGGCGCAGGAGATGGGCGTGAACCTGGCGATGGCCTCGGGCCCGGCCATCGAGCACAAAGGCCAGCTCGCGGCGCTGCTGACCAAGCTCGAGCGGGGCGACATTCTGTTCATCGACGAGATCCATCGGCTCTCGCCCGTGGTCGAAGAGAACCTGTACACGGCGGTGGAGGATTTTCGCATCGACATCGTGCAGGGCGACGGTCCGTATGCTGCAACGCTGCAGCTTCCGCTCCAGCCGTTTACGCTGGTCGGCGCCACCACGCGCACGGGCCTGCTCACGAGCCCGATGCTGTCGCGCTTCGGCATCGTGGAACGCCTCGACTACTACCCGAAGGAAGAGCTGGCCGAGGTCGCCGCACGCAGCGCGCGCCTGCTCAAGATTCCGGTCGAAACCGCAGCCGCGTTCGAGATCGCACGCCGCGCGCGAGGCACACCGCGCATCGTGAACCGCCTCTTGCGCCGCGCGCGCGACTTCGCCGAGGTGCTCGGCGACGGCACCATCGACATGAAGATGGCTGCGCGGGCTCTGGAGCGCCTCGAGGTCGACGACGCGGGCCTCGACGAAATGGATCGCCGCTACCTGCGCATCGTCATCGAGCATTACAAAGGCGGGCCAGTCGGCGTCGAGACGCTGGCAGCCGCGCTCTCCGAGCCGCGCGACACGCTGGAAGACGTGTACGAGCCGTATCTCTTGCAGCAGGGGTTTCTCGCTCGCACGGCGCGCGGCCGCATGGCCACGGACCGCGCGTACGAGCACCTGGGCGTGAAGCCGCCGGTACGCGATCAGGGCCGCCTGTTCTGAGGGGTAGTGACATACCCGCGGAGCAGCCTTTGGCTCTCCGCGGAGTGACATACCCGCGGAGCAGCCTTTGGCTCTCCGCGGAACGCAAACAGCGACGCGGGGCCGAAGCCCGACGTCGCTGTTCTAGAAGCCGCGACCTTTGGCCTACTTCTTGGCCTTCTTCTTCGCCTTGGGCTTGGCCTTCGTCTTCGCGGCCTTCTTCGCGGGCGCCTTCACCTTCACGGCGGCGCGCTCGATGCCGCGCTTGACGCGCTCGTTGAACACGGTCTGACGCGTCACGCCTTCACGACGCGCAACTTCCGCGTCGGGCAGCTTGCCGAGCATCTTCTTGTTCCACGCCTTGTGCTTGGGCGCCTTGTTGGCCGGCTTGATGCCCGAGCGCAGACGCGCGCGACGAACCGCCGTGTGCGAGACGCCGAGCTTATCGGCCAGCACGCGATCGCTGAGCTTGCCGAGGGGTTGCTTCTTCCAGTTGATCATAGGTTCCGTTCCTTCAAAGTAGTTCGACCGTAATCGTTAGCCCGCCCCTGTCAGCTGTAATCTAGCACTTCTTGGGCCGAAAGGGCAGATCTTCGCGCACTAGGGGTCGAACAAGTGCCAGACTGGTCATGTCGACCGGGGCTGACGCGTCAAGTGGAACCTCGAAAAAACTGCGGGTGAACCCGGGAATTTCACGGAGCAAGGGGCTGGTGGGCGTGAGAAAAACCTGCCTACGTGGCCCTTCGGCTTCGGCTCCGGGAGCGAGCCCGCGACGGATCGTGTCGCGCTCGGCAGGCAGCGAGCACCCCTGTGTGCAGGTGCGGTGAGCGTCATGACCCGGCCAGGAGCACGAGCCCGTTGTGGATCGCGTGGGCCAGGATGCCGGGCCACAGGCCACCACCAAAGGCGTACAGCGCGCCCGCCAAGAGGCCGAGCACGAGCTGCGGCACGCCGTACGAGCCGAGGTGTGCGAGCGCGAAGGCGAGCGCGCCCAAGGCGAAGGCCCAGTGTTTCTTGGTCGCGGGCAGGTCCGCCTCGATCGCCTTCTGCAGCCAGCCGCGAAAGAAGTACTCCTCGACCAGCGGGGCCGCGAGGGTCATCGTGAAAAAGAGGCTGAGCACCTCACCGGTCGAGAGCGCGGAGGGCAAGTCCGCGGCCTCGGGCGGCGGAAACAGCTTGGCGAGCCAGAGCGCGAGCAGGCCCGACAGCGCGCCGCCGATGGCGCCAAGGGGCCAGACCACGAGCTTGTTCGGAAGGAACCTCGGCCGCTCGAAGCGCGCACCGTTGCGCCAGGTCAAGAGCGCGAGCAAGAGCGCGCCACTGCCGTACGAGACCGCGAGCTTGTAGCCCGGCGGCAGGTCGAACGCGAGCAGCTGGTACGTCAGCGCTTGCAGCGTGAAGAAGCCGGTGGCCGCGAGCAGCGCACGCCAGACGGTGGTCTCGCGCTCCAAGTCGTCGCTGGAGTCGTCGAGCCAACGGACGCTCTTGTGCGCAGCACGGCGTGACTCGCGGGTAACGAGGGCGACGGCAAGGAAGGCCGTGGTCGCGGCCCAGTCGCTCGGTGCTGCCACGGTCGCGAGCAGCGGCATCATCAGGAGTTGCGTGGAGAAGCCGGAGCTCGGCTGACCGCCGCCCACGCCAGCCACACCGATGCCGTTCGATAAAAACGCCACACTGATCGTTCCGTCGACGACCACGTACAGTGCACACAGCGCGAGCACGATGCGGTAGGCGTTGCTGAACTCGCCCTGAAAGACGGCAACCCCGGCCAGCATGGCGAGGATCACGAGCACGGGGCTGAGCAAGCGTCGCAGCGCGCGCGCTTTCCCGTCGAGCACGTGGTGCGGCGAAAGCGGCAACGCCGCAAGAAACGGCCGCGCCAGGAGATCGCTGCGAGCGGCACGACCGGCCTGGGCGATGGTCTGGACTGCGCCCAAGTAGATCGCGAAGCCCGCGAGGATCAGCAAGCTGGAGGGTGGCAGGCTGCGCGCCGATAGCTTCCAGAACGACCACACGCCACCCACGCCGGCCACGAAGAAGAACACCAGGAACACGATCAAGAGCGCGCGACCGCCTTGGCGCAGCATCATCTGCCACTCGAGCCCCACGCGATCGCGTACGCCCTTTTGCTGCTTGGGCGCACGGTGCTGTGCGTCGATGCGGTCGAAGCCCAGGCGCTCGGCCGCAAGCAGCGCACGGTACGCAAGCAGGACGAGCGCGACCGAGCAGGCGGCCAACCCGAGCTGCGCCCGCGGCTGCGCCAGCCACAGCCGTGTCAGCTGGGTCGCGAGGCCGCGGCTGTGATCGAAGATCTGTCCGAGCGGTGAGAACGCGCCCACCATGCCCCCGATGTTCAGCCCGACTCCGACGTAGCCCGAGATCCGGGGCGTGGACGCCGGACCGAGCGCACGCGCCCAGGCCACGGCTGCTTGTCCCAGCCAAAAGAAAGCGAGGAACGCGAGCACGCCGAGCGCCGCTGCGGGCAGCAGGTTCGCGGGGAGGCTGTCCTGCGCCAGGCCGGCCGCGATCGGCACCGCGATCGCGAACGGGATCACGAAGAAGCTGTCAGCCAGCTGCAGCGCGATGCGCGCGAGCGGTGCCAGCGGGAGAGGCTCGAGAAACGCGTCGTTGCGCATGCCCCGCAGCTGCAGCGCGCCGGCGCCCTTCGACACGCCCGTGCCCAGCGCGATCGACAGCACGGCCAGCATGTGCCACGCGAAGAAACCTGGCTCGTGCTCGACGCTCCGCGTCACCGAGCGCCACACGAAGCTCACCATGTACGCGGTGCTGAGCAGGTTCAACAGAAGGAGCGTCGGCGCGCCGGCGCGCTTCGGGGCATCGCCGACACGACGCGCACGCCGGCGCATGTGCTTCCACCAGACCGAGAGCAGAAACCCGAGCTGGCGCGAAGCAGTCGGCGGCCTCACGGCCGGTCCGGGGGCCTCGGTCATGCGCCGACCAGCTTGAAAAACGCGTCTTCGAGCGTGGCGTCCGCTGCAACACCTGCCTGCGCGCGCACCTCGTCCGAAGTGCCCGCGGCGATCTTACGGCCGCGGTCGAGCACCAGGATGCGGTCGCACATGCGATCGGCCATGTCGAGCATGTGGGTCGAGAGCAGCACCGCCGCGCCCGCGTCGGCCTCGCGCCTGAGCAGCTCGCGCACGCGCAACGCCGTGGTCGGGTCGAGACCGTTGGTAGGCTCGTCGAGCAAGAGCACGCGCGGACGATGCAGGAGCGCGCACAAGAGTGAGAGCTTCTTCTTCATGCCGTGGGAGTACGATGCGGTCAGCTCGGCGAGCTGCGACACGAAGTCGAGCACCTCCACGGTCTCGGCCAGAGCCGCCCAGGCAGCCACCGGGTCGAGGCCGCGCACGCTGATCACGAAGTCGAGCGTCTCGCGGCCCGTCAGAAAATCGTAGAACTGCGGTTCGTCCGCGGTGAAGCCGATGCGTTCCTTCACGCGCTGACTGTCGTGCGTGCAGTCGAGCCCGAGGATCCGCGCGTGGCCCTGCGAAGGGCGCAAAAGGCCGAGCAGCAGCTTCAACGTGGTGGTCTTGCCGGCGCCGTTCGGACCGAGCAGGCCCACCACTTCGCCGGCGTGCAGCTCGAAGTCGAGACCATCGAGCGCGACTGCACCGGAGAACGTCTTGCCGAGGCCTACCACGGAGACGAGCGCGGCGGGAGCGCGTGACGACGCACGCGCTGCGCTCGCAGCGACGCTGGGACTCGCATTGGCAGGAGTGTCCGCGCTGTCGGTCATTCGTGGGGAGGATACAGCTTCCTGGTGAGGGCGTGCGGGCCGCGCGCCAAGCACGCGGATCGATGCAGCTGACGCGAGAGCCAGCGGGCCAGGCTCGGAACGGCGCACGGCCGGCACGCCCGCACAGCGCCGCCAGCGGGCGAACCGTGGTTGTTCAAAACCTCCGTGATCTTGCGCCCCAGGTCGCGCGGTGGGGCGGAACATGCCCCTGCTCGGCAGCCGAACCCGCGCATATCCGCTTGTAAATACCGGTACTTAGGCACCGTCACCCGCGCCATGGTCAAACCATGGTCGCGCTGCTTGCGACCGCGTCCGCCCGCTTCGTGAAGTTAGACCGCTCAGAACAGCCCGCTCACTCCGACCAGCGCACCATCGGCTCGGGGTGCGGGGGCGAGCGTGAGGTGGAGGCGCGCACTGCTCTTGCCTTCGCGACCACGTCTGTGCCGCGAGTCTTTGCCTGCTTCGACGATGCCAAATGCAATGCCAGCGCCACCGCCGATCAACGCGCCGACCGATGCGCCTGTCAGCAGGTCTTTCGGTCGTCCGCTGTCGATCAAGAAGAGCGCGCCCACGGCCGTGCCCACGAGCGCCCCGAACAACGTGCCGTAGCCCATGTCGCGCAGCATATACCAGCCGACGGGCGCGCTATCCGAGCTGTCGTCGACGACACCGAGCGTGAGCCCGAGACCGACGCCCGCGAGCGCACCGATGCCGGTGCCGAACACCAGCTTGCGCCACTCGCGCGACTCGTAATGACTGCCGGTCGAGAGGTAGCCAGCGGCTAGCCCGAGCTCGGCGCCATTCATGAAGCCGCGCATCCCGTAGCTGAAGATGGTTTGACCGTCCTGCGCTTCCGCCCGGCTCGTAGGCAAAAGCGTGCACAGGCCGATGCACGTTACGATCAACAATGCTGCTGTCTTGCACGCTCTCATCGTGAGCTCCTTGTGGGTTGCATCATGCGTGGCGCGAGAGCTGTGCGCCATTCAGCGACGACGTATTGCGAGCTGGCTGCCACGTGCGCAGCGTATCGGCGGGCACGCCCGTGGCGCGCGAGAGCGCACCGATGCTCAGCAGCGCCGCTCCGAGCTTGTCGATCTCGCTACTCATGGCAACGGCCACCACTTGAAGATGGACCGCTCCAGAAGCAAGAACCCGAGCCAACAATAGATGGCCAACAGCAATCAAACCGTCAGGAAAGGTAGGCTTTGCTGTTTGCTCGACCGACTGCGATGCTGAACGCGACCATTGGCATCTGCCATTTCTTCAACGGAGGCTACCATGGGTGACAAATCGCCGAAGGACAAGCAGCGCAACCAGAAGCAGAAGGACGTCGTGAAGACGCAGGGTGCGCGCGACGCCAAGAGTAAGCAGGACAAGCAGAGTGCGCGTGCGGTCGTAGCAGGCAAGAAGTAACTCTACGGATGTTCCAAAGACGCCCGGGCTCCTGTGTGGGAGCTCGGGCGTTGGTTTACATACCCGCGGAGCAGCCTGCGGCTCTACACGCGCGACGAGCGCGCTGCGTGCGTCCAAAGCCGACGTCGTCGGGATGTTGGGCGAGGCCGCGCGCGTCAGCACATTGCGAAAGGCGTGCCTGTGCCAGGAACTTGCGCGGGGTCGCACACGGTGCGACGCAGCAGCATGCGCAGCGCGCTCACGATCATCGCGTGCATGCTCTTCGGCGCGTGCGTCGGGATCTGGCTGCGCAACGCGCTGGAGCGCCTACGCGGCCGCACCCGCAACGCGCGGGGCAAACGTGGCGAGCTCGACGCCGAGCGCGTGCTAGAAGCCCAGGGCTACCGAATCCGCGAGCGACAAGCCCGCCTGCACTACGAGATCGTGGTCGACGGCGCCGCACACACGGTGCCTCTGGTGCTCGACTTCATCGTCGAGCGCGGCGGCGAGGTGTGCGTGGCCGAGGTCAAGACCGGGACGAGCGCGCCTCGGCTGTCGCGGCCGGAGACGCGACGCCAACTGCTCGAGTATCAGCTGGCCACCGACTCGCAGTACGTGCTCTTGATCGACCCCGACGCACAGACGATCACGCGGGTCTCGTTTCCGATCGCGCGGGCCGGCGCGCATACGTCACGCGCGCTCGCGCTCCTGATGGGATCGCTGCTGCTGATGGCTGCAGCGTGGCTGTGGTGGAGCGTGCATCGCCGCTAGCCGCGCACCTTCAGCGCGTCACGCGTCACAACCAGAGCTTCGCTCTCGCGCTTGTACGCCGCGGCATCGAGGCTGATCGGCCCTGCCCCGAAGTGCGTGAGGAACAGCGCCGCGCCCAAGAGCGCCGTGTTCTTCATGAACATGACCTGCTGCATCATCGCCTGCACGGGATCCTGGATCGTCCAGAACTTGTGCATCATCAAGGTCACCGGAATCAGAAAGAGCGCGAGCAAGAGCGCTCCGAAGCGCGCCTTGTAGCCGAAGATGAGGCTGAGAGCGCCGAGCAGCGAAAGCACCCCGGACGCGGGCACGAGCAGGCTCGCCATCGGAACACCCGTGGAGCGCGCGTAGGCAATCGTCTGCGCCGAGAAGTGCATCGGCGCGGACGCGAGAAAGATCAGCGCGAACAACGTGCGTCCGACCGGCACAGCATAGCGCGTGATGCGGTGGCTGACGAAGCGCTCGTGCTCGTCGGTGTGAAACTGGGAATGGGGCAACGTGATTGTGGTCATGACGGGTCCTTTTCTTTTCACGAGTGGCGAGGCCGTGCAGCCATGGCTCGACCCGCTTCACGATCCATGCCGGTGGACGCACCCGTGCCTGGCGCACAGAACCGCGCGGATCCCGCACCGAGCGAGCGAGCGTCCTGAGACAATCTGTCCCATGCCGGGGTGGTCTTGCCCCCACGCTGCCGCGCGCCCCCGAAGCGTTCGAATCCGCGGTCCTTTCACCTGGCGGCCACGCAGGCCGCTCAAGCGTGAGGCTTGCAGCTGACGTCCGCCTTGAACTCGCGCGCGGGCGAATTGGCAAACATCTTCACGCGGGTCTCTTCGCCGGGGGCCAGGTCCACCGTGGTCGGATCCGGGTTCACGTCGGTCTTCACCGTGCAGGTCATGGTCGTCTTCTTGCAGGCGCTCGTCAGGTGCACCCAGTGGTCGAACGCAAGGCCGTTCGAGCGCGCTTCGACCCGGGTCGCGACGCAGTTCGTCTCCTCGCCGGACTTCTCCGCGCCGCCGCCCGGACGCGGTTTCGACGGGTCTTCGGCCAACACCGGGTGCGGGGCCACCACCGCGCAGAGCGCCCACCCGAGAATCTGCGCCCGTGCGAGCCAACGTGTTCGGTGTGAAGCGGCCATCGACCTAGGGTAGCTCTGGCCGCGCCAAAGACAAACTTGGCGGTGCTCGCATCCATTGGCGAGCACGCACAGCGCGTCTATGCTGCAACACCGATGGCGAGCGATCCTCAGGTCGAACGGCTGCGCGCCGAATTGGAGCGCCTACAACTGGCGACCAGGGGCGGCGCCGGTGCCGAACGGTTTGCCGAGCTGCTCGGCTTGTTCCTCGGCAACGTCCCCGATTTCATCGGCCTCTTGGCCCTGGACGGAACGTTCCTATTCCTGAATCGGGCCCGTCCGGGCCGAACCCTGGCGGAGGTGCTCGGGCGCAATCTCCTCAGCTACCTGCCCGAGCCGAGCGCGAGCGAAGTGCGAGCCGCTTTCGCGCGCGTGACTGCGACTAGCGACACCGTCTCGATCCAATACAAGGCCAAGTGGAGCGACGGCTCCGAGCACGTGATGGCAGCACACCTCTGCCCCGTACGAAACGATCGAGGCGTTGCAGCGATCGCCATGATCGCCACCGACGTGACGGAACAACGACGCGCGGAGACGGCGCTGCGCGTCAGCACGGAGAAGCTGCGCATCGCGGTGGCAGCCACCGGCATGGGCCTGTGGAGCTGGGATATCAAGCAGAACG
>JADGRF010000016.1 GCA_017881055.1 Sandaracinaceae bacterium | reverse complement strand
CCCCCGCGAAGAGCCGAAGGCTGCTTCGCGGTATGAGGACCCGCGCGAAGAGCCGAAGGCTGCTTCGCGGTATCGCCGACCAATCCTATTGCGCGCAGCTGCCACGCTCTACTCGATGTCGTCTGCGCTGCCCATTTGCTTGTCGGGACCGGCGGACTTCACGGTCGCACCGTCGTCGTCGCACTCGATCGCGAAGGCGTTCTCCCAGGCGTCCGTGGTGCGGCTCTTCTTGGACAGAATCTTCATCTGGATCAGCTTGTCGACCGTCGGACAGTCGTCGTGCTCCGACAGGTACATCTCGGCAGCGCTCGCGATCTTCTTCGCGTCTTGCTGCGTCTGCTTCACCTTCGCTTCTTTCAAGCGCGGCAGAATGGCGAACGCGGCGCCGCCGGCGACCAGCGCCATGATCACCATGACGATCATGATCTCGATCAGCGTCATGCCTTCGCGTGCGCGTTGCTGACGGAGGCGCGCGCGTGCGCGTTGCTGACGGAGGCGCGTGCGCTGGCTGTGAGCGCGCGGTTCGGGTCGATCCATGAGGTTTGTTGCGTTTCGCATTTCATTCTCCATCGAGGCCTGTTTCGCGAGGCTCGTGTTGCCTAGAGCACGTTGTCGTCCGACAAAAAGGAACCGCTCGGGCCCGCGGAGACCACTTCCGACGAGTCGCGAAAATCGTGGCCCGGGCAGCGGATGTAGAGAGGCCGGCCCCAGCCGTCGTGCGGCACGGCATCGAGGTAGTGCGCTCCGGACTTCGGCGGATGCACCAGCTCCACGGTCGAGCGCGGGCAGCGGCCGAGCTCGGCCACGAATGAGTCGACCGCGCGTCGCGCCTCCGAGATCGCGGCTCGCGTGTTGCGCACGCGAGCACGCCGATCGGCGGCTTTGTACGTGACCACCACCACCGACGCGAGCACGCCCAAGAGCAGCACCGTGCGCCAGCGTCGTCCCGAGACCAGCTCGCCGAGCCACGCGTGCTCGCGCTCCCAGGGCAAGAGGATAGGTTGGTGCTTGCGACGCTTCATCTTCATGGCTGGGCGCTCACTGGATGAACTCGTTGATCTGCATGAGCGGCATCAGGATCGACAGCGCGATGCTGCCGGCCATCGTACCCATGACCACGATCATGAGCGGCTCGAGCATCGAGGTGAGCGTCTGCAGGCGCACCGTGATCTGGTTGTCGTACGCGGTGGCCACGTGATGCAGCATGGCCTCGAGCTCGCCGGAGCGCTCGCCGATGGCGATCATGTGAATCACGATCGGGGGAAAGCGGCCGCTGCGCTTGAGCGGGGCGGCGATGCTCTCACCTTCACGAATCGAGGCGCGCGCTTCTTCCACCACGCGCATCAGCTCGACGTTACCGAGCACGTTGCGCGCGATATCGAGCGCCGTCAGCAGCGAGACGCCGCTCGAGAGCAGCGTGGCCAGCGTGCGTGAAAAACGCGCGACCGCGATCATGACCTGCAGCTTGCCGACGACCGGCACGCCCAGCATCCGCGTATCCCAGGTGGCGCGACCCTTGGTGGTGCCGAGCCAGCGAATGAACGCATAGACCAGCACGGCGATGGCACCGAACAGCAAGTACCAGTAGTTCACGAACAGATCGCTCATGAAGATGAGCAAGCGCGTGTTCCACGGCAGCGTCTGGTTGAAGTCGGCAAAGATAGCCGTGACCTTGGGCACGACCACGATCATCATCAGCGAGATCACGCCGATACCGAAGACGAACATGAACGCGGGGTAGAACAGCGCGCCCATCACCTTGCCGCGCAGCTGAGCCGCCGCGTCCAAGTGATCGGCCAAGCGCGCGAGCACGACATCGAGCGTGCCCGAGGCCTCGCCGGCGGCGACCATGTTCACGTACAGCGGCTCGAATAGCTTCGGGTGCGCCTTGAGCGCGTCGTTGAAGCTGGTGCCTTCGTTGACCTTGTCACGGGTCTGGGTGAGCGCGGTGTGCAGCGCCGGGATCTCGACCTGCTCGATCAGCGCCGAGAGCGCCTCGACCAGGGGAACGCCCGCGTGCAAGAGGGTTGCCAGCTGACGGGTGAGCAGGGCGACTTCGCCCGTGCTCACGCGCTGGAACATCTTCTTGAAGTCGACCTCGCGCGCGGTGCGGGTGCGTGCGATCGATTCCTCTTCGATCGCAGTTACGAGGACGCCGTCTTTGCGCAGGAGCGCACGCAATACCTTGGCGTTGTCGGCATCGCGCACACCTTTTTGGGCGCGTCCGGCCTTGTCGATGCCTTGCCATTGGAAGACTGCCACGGTGTTAACCCAGATCTCCCGCCTGCGTCATGGCCAAGACTTCCTCGACGCTGGTACGACCACTCAGCACCGTGCGCGTGCCGTCGACGCGCAGCGTCACCATGCCGCGCTCGGCAGCGATGCGCGTGATGCTCTTGCTGTCGCTGTTGTTCAGGATCTCGCGCCGCACGGGCTCGTCGACCACGAGCAGCTCGTAGATACCGATACGGCCGCGGTAGCCCGTACCGGCGCAGTGCTCGCAGCCCGCAGGCTTGTAGAACACCGGACGCGGCCGCTTCTCGCCCGTGGCAAGCGCGGTCGGCTGTGCACGCACGACCGTGTTGGCGTCGTCGATGTAGTCCGGCGGCGGTTGCTGCCCCGCGACGAGCGGCCGCGGCGGCCCGAACGACGTTGGGTCGAGCTCGAGCGAGCGCAGATCCTGATCCGAAGGAATGTACGGCTGCCGGCACTCCGTGCACAGGCGCCGCACCAGGCGCTGTGCGAGCACAGCGAGCAGCGACGACGCGATCAAGAACGGCTGCACGCCCATCTCGACCAAGCGCGCGATGGCGCCCGCGGCGTCGTTGGTGTGCAGCGTCGAGAACACCAAGTGACCGGTGAGCGAGGCGTGGATCGCGATCTCGGCGGTTTCATGGTCACGAATTTCGCCGACCATGATCACGTCCGGATCTTGGCGCAAGAACGAGCGCAGACCCGCGGCGAACGTCAGGCCGATCTTCGGCTGCACGTGCATCTGCGAGATGCCGCGCAGCTCGTACTCGACCGGATCCTCGACCGTCATGATGTTGAGATCGGGCGAGTTGATCTTGTTCAGGCACGCGTAGAGCGTGGTGGTCTTACCGGCACCCGTGGGGCCCGTGACCAGGATGATCCCGTTCGGGCGCGAGATCAGGTCCTCCATGATCGACAGCTTCTCGCGGTCGAAGCCGAGGCCCGGCAGATCTACGAGAGCGTGCTCCTTGTCGAGCAGACGCAGCACGATGCGCTCGCCGCGTGCGGTGGGAATCGTCGAGACGCGAACGTCGACCAGCTTGCCTTTGATCTTCTTCGTGATGCGGCCGTCCTGCGGCAGACGCTTCTCGGCGATGTTCAGGTTCGCCTCGATCTTCACGCGCGCCACGATGGACGGAAGAAAGCCCTTGTGCGCGGTCTTGACGGGGTAGAGGTCGCCGTCGATCCGATAGCGCACGGTGACTTCGTTGTCGCTCGGCTCGATGTGAATGTCCGAGGCGCGGTCGCGCACGGCTTCGTAGAACAGGTTGTTGACCCAGCGAATGACCGGCGCTTCGTCGGTCATGTCGATCAAGTCTTGGAGCTCTTCGACGTCGTTGTCGGAGTCCGACTCGGCCAGCGCGTTCTCGTCTTTGCGCTCGTATACGCGGTTGATCGCCGCATCGATCACATCGGCCGACGCGACCAGCGCTTCGCAGCGCTTGCCGCTCAGCGCGCGCAGGTCGTCGAGCGGGCTCAAGTCGAGCGGGTTGGCGACCGCGACGCGGATCGCGTCGTCCGTGATCGACAGCGGCACGAGCTTGTGCTGACGCGCGAAGTTGATCGGTACGAGATCGAGGAGCGACGTCGGGATCTCGTCGACCGCGATCTTGTGAATCACCGACAAGCCCAAGTCGCGGGCCATCGCTTCGACGTACGCGTTCTCGTCGAGGATGTTGTTGGTCGTGAGCACGTCGTGCAGACGCGCGCCGCGCTCCGCGACCACCGCCATGGCTTGCTCGAGGCGCTCGGGGCTGAGCGCGCCCTGCCGAACCAAGATCTCGCCGATGAAGCGCTCCTCCATGATCTTATTCGACCTGCGCGGGCTGTTGCGGCTGCTCGGGCGGCGGCTCGGGTGGTGGCGGCGCCGGGTTTTCCTGCGGTCCGCCGCCGCCCACCGTCGTCGTGCCGTCCGGGTTGATCGTGGTGGCGTCAGCCGGAACCGAACCGACCGGCTGTTTCGCATCGTGGTTGAGCTCGGGCTTCTTCTCGGAGTCCGCGAGCAGCTTGTTCTCCACGTCGATCTGGGTCAGCTCGATCATGATTTGAGCGACCAGGCCGCGCGTACGCGAGTAGTCGATCGGCGCTTCGTACTCCGAGTCGGTGAACACGTAGTAGCGATCGAGGAACTCCTGGCGCTCGCGCATCTTGCGCTCGTAGATGGCGCGCAGGTCGTCCGGCGTGCGAATGATGTACGGCGTCAAGAACAGGAGCAGGTTCTTCTTGGTCTTGGTCTTGTCGCTGGTGCGGAAGAGCGCGCCGATCAGCGGGATGTCGCCGAGGATCGGCACTTTGCTCTGGCCGGTCGTGACTTGGTCGCGCATCAAGCCACCGATCACGACCGTCTGTTGATCCCGCACGACGACCTGCGTCTTGGCCTTCGTGCGGCTGATCGAGCGCACGCCGACGTTGCTCGAGCTGTCCGGCGCGCCGGCCGCCGAAATTTCTTCGGAGATCTCCAGACGAATCTCGCTGGCATCGTTCAAGTGCGGCGTGATCTGCACCGTCGTGCCAACGTCTTGACGCGGCACGGAGCCGCCGTAGCCACCGAGACCGCCGCCGAGACCGCCGAGCGCACCGAGCGCCGGGTTTGCACCTGCTGCGCCGCCGAGGGCTCCGAGGCCACCGAGGCCACCGAGGCCACCGATCGCCGACGTCTGCAACGGCACGTTCTCGCCGACGCTGATCTCGGCCTGCACGTTGTCGCTCGCGATCAAGTGAGGAGTCGACAGCACGTTGGCGTCGCCCGAGGACGCGAGCGCATGCAGCGCGACGCCGAAGCCGGGAATCGACAGGCCGATCTGCGAGTCGGTCACCTGCGGACCCTGTACACCGACCGCGAGGCCCGTGAGAAAGTCCGCGTTGCTCGCGCTCACGATTCCCGAGATCGATTTCTGCGCGTTGAAGCCGACGACCGACAGCGAGTTGTTGGACGGGAAATCCGGCACGCCGCCGTGGTAACCGAGACCCAGGTTGCTCGAACGATTGACGTTGAGCTCCATGATCACGGCCTCGATGAAGACCTGCTTGCGCACGGAATCGAGCATGTCGATCACGTCCTTGAGCGCGGCGTAGTCGTGCATCGACGACGTGATCACCAGCGCGTTGCTGGCCTTGTGCGCCGTGATCGCAACCTTGCCTTCGAAGATGCTCGAGGACGCATCGCCACCTGCCGCGCGGCCGCCGGCGGCAGGCTGGCCGCCCTTGCTGACCAGGTTCGAGAGCGTGGTCGAGATTTCTTCGGCGTCGCTGTGCTGCAAGTGGTGGACGTGGATCTTGCCTTCGCCCTCCATCGACACGTCGAGGTACTTCAGCATCTCCAGGATGCGCAGGTACGCGCTCTCCGTCGCGATGATGATCAGCGAGTTGGTGCGATCGTCCGACAGAATCTTCGTCAGGCGAGCATCGCCACCACCGACCGTCGCCGTGGGCGTTCCGCCAGCAGGCGCACCTGCTGCGGGCGGCTTGCGCGGCATCGTCACGCCGGCGCCCGCGCGCGAGCTCGACTTGCCGTCACCCTTCGTATCGAAGATCTCGCTTAGGCGCGTCGCGAGATCGCCTGCGTTCGCGTGATGCACGGGTTCGACCCAGATCTGCTCGCCGGTACGCGCGACGTCGACGACGTCGAGGATGCGGAGCATGCGCCGGATGTTGGTTCCGGTGTCGGTCATGATCAGCATGTTGGTCGGCGCGTACGCCGTGATGCTGCCGTCTGCCGACTTGAAGCGCTCGAGCAACGTGGCCGCGTCTTCCGCCGTGATGTTCTTCACGTTCTGCAGGCGCGTGATGAAACGGTCGCCCGTGGGAATGGCTTCATCACCGGTGTACAGCGGGATCGTGCGGCCCTCGATGCGACCCGACTCGACGATCTTCAAGTAACGGCCCGAAGGCACGAGCGCCATGCCGTTGAGCTCCAGGATCGACAAGAACGCCTGATACGCCTCGGCCGCCGTGACCTTGGTCGGTGCATAGACCGTAGCTTTGATGCTGCGCGACTTGCCCGGCAGGATGAAGCTGTGGCCCGTGATCTGCGACATCATGCGCACGAGCTCGGGTAGGTCGGCGTCTTCGAGATTGAACGTGACCTTCGTGCTCGGCGAGGTTGGCTGGTAATCGATGCCGGTCTCGAACGGCTTGATGTTCGGCGGGGTTACGTCGGGCGGCGGCGCGGCGGCGGCTCCGCGCAGAGGTCGGGGCAGCCGTGCTGCCGGGCCGCGTTTGCCGACGCTGGGAGGCGCGGCCGGTGCCGCCGGTGCCGCCGGTGCCGCTGACGGAACCCGTAGGACCGGCGGCGTGCTGGGTGGCGTCTTTTGGGCCCACGCGGTCGACACGTCTACGAAGCTCGTGAGCGACGCGCAGGCGAGGGCGGCAATCAGCGCGCGCAGCGCCGGGGATCGAAACACTGAAGCACGCATGTTCACAGCCGTGATCCTCGTGAGTTTGGTTCTTGTCGCGTTAGGGCGCATGACTTGGATGACCTGATGGAACGAAATGCGTGCTGGCTGGAGCGGGCCTGCGCTAGTTGGCGTTGATGCCGTACTCCATCGTGACGGGGCTGCCGCGTCGCACCACGCTGACCGAGAGATTGCTCGCCGTACGGAGCTTCGTGTACGCCTCGAGCGCGGAGTCGGGGCTGGCCATGTCGAAGCCGTTGATCGTGCGCAACATGTCGCCGTTCTGCAGGCCGAGCTTGCCGAGCAGCGAGCTGCGGCGGATGCCGTAGAGCTTCACGCCGATCACCTTGCCGTTCTCTTCGTGCGGCACGACGCGCGCGGAGCGCATCAGCTCGGATTGGTTGGCGAGCACCTTGTCGATCAGGCCGCGCTGCACGTTGAACTTGGTATCGCTGACCTGATGAATGGCTTGATCGAGCTCGGCCTCGGACAGGCTCGAGCCGTACATGCTGGAGGCCGCGGCCGTGTCGGCGGGAGCGGCTGCGGGTGCCGCCGGCGGCGCGGGCTTGTCGGAGCCCGGCGGGCGGAACAACGCCAGCGAGCACAGGCCGCCGTTAGCGGCCTTGAGGAACACGGCCTCGGGATAGATCGAGTCGACTTGCTTGCCATCGACGCTCGCGCCCGGGCGGTACAAGAGCGGCGACGCGGCGCCGATCGACATGGTGGCGAACGACCAGTCCGGAAAACCATCCGAGTAGATAGCGGCGATCAGCTTCGTCTGTCCGTCGCAGGCAGGCGGCATCTGGCCCGGTGCGAGCGGCGGTGCGCTGTCCCCCGGCGCCTTCTCGGCGTCGGCGTCCCCCGGAGCAGCTGCAACCTTCGGCGGCCAGAGCGAGCCCGTCGAGGGATCGAAGATGTTGCGCGCGAGCAGCGCGTGGAAGTCCGGGGCCTTCTCGCCCTTCGGCGTGCTGTCGCCGGCAGCTTTGGCTTTGCCGTCCAGCGAGGGCAGCGACACGGGCAGCCACTTGCCCGCGATCACGTTCGTCGTGCTCTTGGCGAGAAAGAACGCGCACAGCGCCAACGTGATCAACACGATGGCCATGCGGACTTTCTTAGGATGCAGATCGACGTGCAAAGGAAGAACCCTCCGGGCGGCTACTCAGCAAATTTCGTGCCCATAACATAACTGCATGAAATTGATTGCGATTGTTTGTCGGTGCCCAGCTCCCGAAAGACGGGTTCTGGGACAAGCTGACAACGCATGGCCGGCGGCGTGCCCGAGCCGTGACAAAATGTCAACGGCATTCACGGGCCGCCTGCGTTCCGGGGCCTCGCCAAGACCCAGCCCAAGCCCAGGCCTGGCGCGCTTACTCCGCCGCGTCCTCGTCGCCGTCGGCCGCTAGCTTGCGGTAGATCGTGCGGGTCGCGATCCCGAGCAGCTGTGCTGCCAAGCGCTTGTCGCCGCCGGTGTGATCGAGCGTGGCCTTGATCACGCGCCGCTCGATCTCCTCGAGCGGCGTGCCGAGCGCGAACGCCAAGTTGCCCGCGCGGGCCTCGGCTTCGGCGATCGGCGTGGGCAGGTTCTCCACGTCGATCGAAGGCCCCCGGCCGAGCACGACGGCGCGCTCGATCACGTTCTCGAGCTCGCGCACGTTGCCGGGCCAGTCGTAGGCCAGCAAGCGCTCCAGCGCGCCACGCGTGACCGACATCAAGCCCTTGTTGTTCTTGCGGCAATACACCGCCACGAAGTGATCGACGAGGATCGGAATGTCGTCGCTGCGATCGCGCAGCGTTGGGCAGGTGATCGCGATCACGTTCAACCGGTAGAACAGATCCTCTCGGAATCGACCCGCTTCCACTTCGGCTTTCAAGTTGCGGTTGGTCGCCGCGATCAAACGGAAGTCGGCCTTCTGCGTCTTGCCGCCGAGTGGCTCGTATTCGCCCTCTTGCAGCACGCGCAGCAGCTTCACTTGCACCGCCGGTGTGAGCTCGCCGATTTCGTCGAGAAAGAGCGTGCCGGTCGTGGATTGGCCGATCTTGCCGATGCGCTTTTGCACTGCGCCCGTGAACGCGCCACGTTCGTGCCCGAACAGTTCGCCCTCGACGATCGTCTCCGGCAGTGCCGCCAGGTTGACCGCGACGAACGGCCCTTGCCGCGCGCTCTGTTGGTGGATGTAGCGCGCGAGCAGCTCCTTGCCGGTTCCACTCTGCCCGAGCACGAGCACGTTGGCCGTGGACGGGGCGGCCTGAGCCGCGATCTCGAGCGCGTGCCGAAGCACGGCGGACGTGCCGACGATCTCGCGGTTACGCAGCGCCGACAGCTCGTTCTTCAGCGTGCGGTTCTCCGCCAGAAGCGCGTGACGCTCGGCGGCCTTGCGCACCGACTTGACGATCTCCATGCGCGTCAGAGGCTTCTCGACGAAGTCGTAGGCGCCTTCGCGCATCGCCTCGACCGCCGTCTCCACCGTTCCGTACGCGGTCATGACCACGA
The DNA here is from genome assembly GCA_017881055.1 of Sandaracinaceae bacterium. Taxonomy (GTDB): domain Bacteria; phylum Myxococcota_A; class Polyangia; order Polyangiales; family JAFGIB01; genus JADGRF01. Next base: position 67,099 of record JADGRF010000016.1, on the reverse strand, counting down.
CTTCCGCGTCGGGCGCGACCGTGTGCAGCGCCTTGATCAGATCGATGCCGCTCATGCCCGGCAGCATCAAGTCGGTGAGCACGACGTCGACGCGCTGCTTGCGGCACAGCTCGAGCGCCGTGCGCGCCTCCTCTGCGAGCAGCGTGCGGAAGCCCTCACGCTGAAAAATGCGCTCGAGCGACGACAGGTTGGAGCGCTCGTCCTCGACGATCAGCACCGTGGGTTCGTTGGCAGCCGGGGCGCTGGGAGTCGCTTGTGTCGCGTCCATCCTGCCATATTGGCACGCCACGACAAAATGTCAATAAGTTGTGACTAGAAGACACGCAGGTCACAGCCCCTGGGCCCCGACGCTATCTCGCGCTCACTCGGAGCACCTGGCTCTCGCGCACGGCCGTGTAGCGGCAGCGCGGCGTGCACACGTACGTCGCTAGCTCGATGTGCAGAATGGCGGTGCCTTCGCCGTGGGCAAGGATCGGTAGCTCGAAGATCAGCTCGCCTTCGCCGTGGCTCTTCGCATCGGCGCGCAAGAGGCGCCCGCGCATGGCTTCGATTGCGGTGCCTTCGATGCTGGGCGTGAGCACGAGCGGGCTGCCGCCGTCAGCTGCAAGCTGGACGCGGATGCTCACGTTGGCGTGGTCGCCCGCGCGCAGGATCTCGGGCGCGCTGATCGTGACACGCACCGGTGCGGCGGCGTCCGGCTCCGCGCGCGCAGGCGCGAGCTCGGCCAGCCACATGGCCAACGCCAGCGCAGTCACGCGCAGGCTCAGTCGGCGTACGGGACGGTCTCGCATAGATGCCTCGTGCCATACCAGCGCATGAGCTTTGGCTCGGCGCGACCTTCGGCCGTGTAGTCGATCAAGGCGTACGTCAGGCCGCTGTCTTGGCCCATGTGCTCGAGGTTCAAGTTGATCGTCTTCATCCAGGTGCCGGTGTTCAGCATGATCTGCCGCGTCGGCAGCACGCGAAAGCGCGGCGCATGGCTGTGCCCGACGATCAGCGTGTGCACGCCGCGCAGCTTCTTCAGCTGACGCTCGGCTGCTTCGTCGTAGCCGCCCATCGCGAAGACCTCCTCGCGCAGGATGCGCGGGATGCTCTCGAAGCGCTTGCGCCAGGCCCGAAGCGTGAAGATGCGTCTGCGCATGAGGTGCAGAAACGAGCGTGCCAGAAACCGAAACCCGAAGCTCGGATCGAGAAACAGCGAGCCCAGGATGAACAGCTTGAGCGGCACGATCCGGTCGACGTTGTTGCGGAGCTCCTTGGCCGGATTCATCACTTCCAAGATCCACAAGCTGCCGTACGGCAAGTCCAGAACCGGCTTGCCGTCACGGCGCTTGCGAAACAGGCGCGCGTAGTCCACGCGGTGAATGCGTTCCAGCTGATGCCCGTGCCGAATTTGGATGCCCTCCGGCAGATAGTACGTGTCGGTCTGCGTGACGAAGCGCACTCGCTCGCGCAGGTCACCGGGGGCGACGTAGCGACAGAACAGCTCCTGCGCTTCGAGGAAACACATGTCGAGATCGTGGTTGCCTGGCAGGTACACGATCTTTCTGCGCTCGCGGGCGGTGAAGCGGCGCAGCGCGCGGACCACGCGCGGATGCCCCTCGAGGCAGGCACGCAGCTTCTCGACTGCGACTTCTTCGGTGATCTCGATCGGCCACGCGCCGTCGACGCGCACCTTGAGCAAGTCGAAGATGTCGCCGTTGAGGATGAGCTCCACCTCGGCTTCTTCGCCGGCGAGCGTGTCGTAGTGCGAAATCAGCTCCGCGAACCGGTCGTCCTCGTAGAAGTCCTCGTGCGGGTTGAGCTTGCCCTGCTCGACACCCGTACCCAGGTGTAGGTCGCTCACGACGATGCGCAGGAGCTTCATCTTGCCTCGGGTGCCCGCGTGCGCTTAACTACCGTGCTACTCCAAACGGCGGTCGGAGATGCGGTCTCATAGTACAAACGCAGATCGCACCCGAGCAATAGGCAGAGCGCCGCTTGTCAGAGCGCTCTTGTGCTTGTGCTTGTGCGCGTGCTCGCGCGCGACGTACCGCGTCTCGCAGCTCGCCGACGCGGGCTCGGGTTTGGATGCGGCTGCGTCAGCGCCTGGTTTCCCGGTGACGGGCATCGGTAGCAGCGACTTGAGGGTGACCGGCGTCGATCCCGAGAGCGGGCCGTTTTCCGGCGGCAACACGGCGATCGTGCGAGGCAGCGGTTTCGACAAGAACGCGATCGTGCGCATCGGCGGCACGATGGTTCAGCCGGCTTCGATCACGCTGACGGGCACCGGGCGCTTGTCAGTGGTCGTGCCGCCCGGCAAGGTCGGTCTCGCCGAGGTCAGCGTCACCGACGCTGGACACACCGCGAAGCTCGCCAAGGCGTATCAGTACAACGCGCTCGCGTTCGATCCGGCGCGCGGCTCGAGCGCAGGTGGCACGTTCGTCGAGATCACTCTTTCGGGCACGGCGTTTCCCACGGGCGGCAGCCTCGAACTCGATGGCCTTCCGTGCACGAAGCTGCAGGTGCTCACGCCGTACCGTGTTCGTTGCCGCACGCCTGCTCACGCCGCGGGTGTGGTCGATGCGCTCGTGCGTTTTCCAAAGTCACTCACGAAGACGATCAGCGCGAAGGCGGCCTTCGAATACGTCGACACCGCGGACGACAACCGCGGTGGTCTTTCAGGCGATCCGATCCACGGCACGCTCAACGTGAGCGTGATCGACAGCGGCGGCGGCTTCGTGTTGCCCGGCGCGTACGTGCTGCTGGGCAACGATCCCAAGGGCAAGTACCAAGGCCTCACCGACAAGTCCGGCAAGATCACGTTCTCCGGCGCAGACATCACGGCGCCGGTCACCGTTCACGCGGCGCTGAAGTGCTTCGAGCGCAGCTCGATCGTCTCATTCGACGCCGAGAACGTGACGCTGTTCCTCTCGCCGATCCTCGACTTCTCGTGCGCCGACAAAGGCAAACCCGACGCGGGAGGCCACGGTCAGCTGGGCTCCACCGTGTCCGGGCAGCTGATCTTCCCAGGCGCCGACGAGTTTGGCGTGAATCCATGGGATATCGTGCCGAAGCCGAAAGCCGGCGAAGCGCGCGTGGCGTACGTGTTCACGACGCAAGCGTCGCTGGCGGCGGGCAATCCGCCACCTGACGTCAGCGGCGGGATGGCACGGCTCGAAGAGCAGTCTGCGCTGCACGGCGATCGCGGCTATCTGTACTCGATCTTCGCGCGCCCGGCAGGCCTGGCCGTGTACGCGCTCGCGGGGCTCGAGCGCTCCGATACGGGTCGCTTCACACCGTACGCGATGGGTGTGGCGCGCGACCTGGTGACATCGCCCGGCGACGACACCAAGAACGTCGACCTCCAGATGACGATCACGCTCGATCGCGAGCTGGCCGTGAGCTTGGGTGGCCTGCCTGCCGCCGTCAGCGGCACGCCGAACCAGTATCGCGTGCAGAGCTACGTGGATCTCGGCGGTGAAGGCGTGATCGTGCGCAAGGTCGCGGGCGTCAACCTCGACTTGATCTCGCGCTACACAGCGGACGGCGTGTTCCGCTTCATCGGTCAGCCCGCATTCGTGAATGCCTTGCAGGACGCGAGCTACGGCCTGGTCGCCGGCTTCTACACGGAAGGCCAAGACATGCCGTACACGGAACAGACACGCATTGGCGTGAAGCAGACCAGCGACGCGTTCGCGCTGGCGGGCTTTCTCGGGATTCCCCAGCTGGTGGCGCCGGCCGCGGGTGCGCGTATTCCAAGCGATCGCATGCTGCGCTTCGAGATCGCGGGCCCTACGCCCGACCTCCTGCGGATCGAGATCACCGGCGGCGATGGCAATCCCGCGTGGAACCTGGTCTTGCCCGGCGACGCGCGAGCCGCGCCGATTCCGGATCTCGCGAAGACGGTGGGCGACGTCGCCGCGGGTGAGCTCTCCTGGACCGTCACGAGCATTCGGCTCGACAGCTTCGTGTACAACCAGTTCCACTACGCCGATCTCACCCCACGTCGCTTCACGCACAGCGCGGGCAATCAATTCACGATGCAGCAACCATGATCCGCGCTCGTCTCGTGCTCGCGTTGATCGGCCTTGGTGCATGCGCGTTGCCCTGCGTGCTCGGCTGCGACACCGGCCCACGGCGCATCGAATTGCCGGCGCTCACCGCGCGCGCGGTCGATGCGGGTCCGTCGGTCTTCACCTGCGAGCGCGAGACCTCGCACGCCTGTCTCGCTGGCACGCACTACGCGTGCAAGCGCGTCGAGGAGTTCCTGCAAGTGGTCGAGGATGCCTGCGCGGCGAAGGGCCAAGTATGCGACGTGGACACCGGCTGCGTCGTGTGTCAGCCCGACGAGCTGCGCTGCAAGGTCTGCGCTGCGAACGACACCACGTGCACGACCGACACCGTGCAGAAGTGCGATGCACAGCGCGTCTGGCACGACGTAACCACGTGCGACATCACCAAGGCCAACACCTGTCACGATGGTCGCTGCGTGAATGCGTGCGACCTCGCCACGCAGAACCGCTCGTACGTGGGTTGCGAATTCTACGCGGTCGATCTCGACAACGCCGCGATCGACGACATGAACAACGCCGCTGCGCAGCAGTATGCCGTGGTCGTCGCCAACCCCCAGCGCGTCCCGGTGCGGGTCCAGATCGATGAGAACACCGCGCCGTTCGGCAAGCCCGTGAAGTCGAAGCTCGTGCTCGAGAAGCTCGTGCCGCCGGGAGACCTCGAGGTGTTCAAGCTGCCGCAGCGCGAGGTGGACGGCTCCACGCCCGGCGGCCTCAACAACGGCACCAACACGGCGGTTACCTCGAACGCGTACCACGTGCTCTCGACGCACCCGATCACCGCGTATCAGTTCAACCCGCTGCAGAACGTCGGCGTGTTCTCGAACGACGCGTCGCTCTTGCTGCCCGTGTCCGCGCTCGGCTCCGACTACAGCGTGGTGTCGTGGCCGCAAACGATCGGCAACTCGTCGGACCCCGCCAAGGACTTCGATCACACCTCGAGCAACGAAGATCTGCGCGCGTTTCTGACGATCGTGGGCGTCAGCAGCGGCACGCACATGCATGTCGACTACGGCCAGAAGGTCGTGGCCGTGGTCGGAGGCGGACCGATCCCAGCCGCGGGCCCGGGCGGTAGCGTCGACCTCGACATCGGTCCGTTCGACGTGGTGAACCTCGAGACCGGCGGCTTCAACGCGGACTTCACCGGCTCGCACGTGCGCACGAGCAAGCCCGTGACCGTGTTCGTCGGCAGCGAAGCCTCCGATGTACCGATCTTCGGCACGTACGAGACGCGTCAGTGCTGCGCGGATCATCTCGAGGCACAGCTGATCCCGGACGTCAGCGCTGGCAGTCACTTCGTGATCGCGCGCATGCCACCGCGCACACGCGCGCTCGCGGCCGCCGCGCTGCCAGGCATGCCGCTCGGCATCTCGGTGGTCAACGAGCCGGAATGGATTCGCCTGCAAGGTATCGGCAAAGGCGACACCCACATCACGACCACGCTGCCCGCGCCGCACGACAAGATTACGTTGGCCACCGGCGCCGATGTCATTCTGCGCGCCGATCAAGACTTCGTGATCGATTCGGATCGCGCGATCGCGGTGCTGCAGGCACTGCCGAGCCAGGGCGTCACCGGCATTCCGCGCCAGTATCCCGGCGGCGATCCGTCGATCTTGACCGTGCCGCCGGTCGAGCAGTTCCGGAAGGACTACATCTTCCTCACGCCGGACTACTACGGGTTCGACTTCGTGACGATCGTCGCGCACCGCGACGCCGAGATACGGCTCGATGGCAAGCCGATGCCTGACACCTGCGTGACTGCGCCGATCTCCACCGCGGCGCAGATGTCCGGAGATCCGTCAGCTGACTGGGTTGCGCATCGTTGCCAGCTGTCGTTCCCGCAGGTGACCGCCGGCCCGAACTCCAAGGTCTTGCCCGGCGTGCAAAACGATGGCGTGCACACGCTGGTCTCGAACCTCGCGATCGGTATCGTCGTCTACGGCTTCGATCGCTTCGTCAGCTACGCGTACGTCGGAGGGTTGAATCTCGACGTGTTGAATTAAACCCGCGTCACGCCGCACGCGTGCGCCACGTCGTCGCGGTAAGCCTGCCAGGCCTCGAGCGCGTCGTGCATGGCCGCGACGACACCGCGGCGCGCGGGCTCCTCGATGTGGTTCATGATCACGCGCCAGGCGGCCGCGCGGTGACTACCTTCCACGCTGCGATGTGCTTTGGTCAGCGCGAGCGCCTCGATCGGCAGACCGTAGTACTTCACGAGTGGGTGCTCCGAGAGCGGTGGCACAGGTCGCTTCGGCGCGCTCTCGTCGATCTCGCCGCGCTCGAAGCTGGTGCCTTCTAGGAAGATCGTCGTCACGGCCGTCGCCGCTTGCCAGCCGCGGTTGCGTGTCGCGTCGTCGAGCACGGCACGAAACGCAGCGGCTTTCGGCAAAAGCTCGACGCACGAGAAACGCGCGAGATCCATGCCGAGGCCGCGCGGGTACTCGAGAAACAGCTCGGGATGGGGCCGGCCGGCAGAGATGCCTCCGGTCTCTTCCTCGTACAGGTTTTCCGCCAGCTCCTGCCGCACCTTGGCGATCGGACAGCTTACGTAGGCCCAACCGAGCAGCACCGGAAAGTCGCGCACGTACGTGGCGTATTCCTGCTCGAGGTGGATGTGGAACAGCTCTTTGGGCACGCGTCCTTTGGCAAACGCCGGCCAGGCCCAATGAACCTTGCGTTCCATGATCTCGAGTAGCGCCTCTTTGAACGACTCGCGGTCCACGCGCGCAGAATAGTGCGCCGCCGCGTGCCGCTCAAAAAAGAGGAGCGATTCGGCTGCGGTCACACGGAACTCAGCTCGGGCTCGCGGCGCTCGCGGCGCCCGCGGCGGTCGACACCTTGCGTGAGGTGCGCGTCCCCACACGTAGGTGCCAATTGCCGAACTGAAACGACCACACGAGCCAAATCGCGCGCGCGAGATGATCGATCAGCATGATCAGCCAAACCCAGAACAAGTTGAGATGCAGCACCTGCCCGAACAGGTAACCCAGAGGAACGCGGAACACCCAGTTGCCGATCGCGGCTGCTTTGAGCGGCGTCATCGTATCGCCGGCCCCGCGCAGCGCGCCACCCAGCGTGAAGTGCGTGACCAGGAACGGCAGCGCGCAGCCAAGCAGCAGAATGAACGGGTCGAGGTCGGCGATCACGTTCGGGTCGTTGGTGAACACCTTGGCCATCGGCACGCGCAGCGTGATGAACAACGCGCCCAGCACGACCGCGATCACGAGACCGATGCGCATCGACTCCCAGCCCGACTTGCGCGCGAGCACGGCATCGCCCGCGCCGAGCGCGTGACCGACGAGCGTTGCCGCCGCCACGGACAGGCCGAGCCCGGGGATCCACGTAAAGGCCAAGATGCGCACGCCGACGTTGTATGCTGCAACGGCGTGCACGCCGTACCCGCCGAGGAAGCGAAAGTACGCCATCATGGCGATGTTCATCACGAAGCGCTCGCCGACCGCGGGCAAGGCCACGTAGAACGCTTCGTTGAGCGATGCCCGCTTGCTGCGCAGGTCGGCAAGGCCGAGGTGCACACCGGGCTGCGTGGCACGCGCGCGAGCGCTGGCGACCAAGAAAAGCACGACCGCCACGCTCTGTGAGACCAGCGTGGCGATGCCTGCGCCTGCGAGGCCCAGCTGCGGAAAGCCCGAGTGCCCGAAGATGAGGTAGTAGTTGCAGACGACTTTCAGCACCGACACGAGCGACGCGATCACCATCGGTACGATCGTGTTTTTCGCGGCGCGAAACGCGTGCTCGTACGTGAGCGCGAGCGCCATCGGTAACGACGACGCGATCGTGAGCCGGAAGTACGGCACGGCCAGGTCGATCACTTCTTCTTTCACCGCCAAGAGGTGCAGCAGCTGGTGGGGGAACGGAATCGTGATGGCGCAGAAGAGCGCAGTGACTCCGAGCGCCAACCACAGGTTCGCGCCGAAGGCTTGTCGCGCATGGACCGGGTCCCGCGCACCGATCGCGCGTGCCATCATGGCCACGCAGGCCGAGCCGATGGCCATCAGCGAGGCTTGTGCGAGCATCAAGAACTGCGAGGCGTAGCCGACTGCGGCGAGCGTGGGCGTTCCGAGCTTGCCGAGCATCACGATGTCGATCAGCGGCACCGCGTTCGCCATGATCTGGCCGAGCACGACCGGCCAGGTGAGCGCGATGATCTCGCGCGTGCTCTGGCTCACGCCGGAACGGCCAGGACGCGCGGATTCCCTGGCCGCGTCCACCGGAACGAACGACTCGGGCCCGGGCGGATTCTCATGCTCGTGTGGGGAGGGGGGAGGTGTCACGATTACTCGAGCAAGCGCGACGGTCCAGCTAAACAGGAACGCCTGGGCTGCGATCCACGTCGCGATCCGCCTTCGCTTTCTCCGGTGCGTGCTCAGCTACAGGAGTAGCCTGCGCGCGCTCCTCGAAACGCGGTTTGCGGGTCGTGCTTGCACGGCCCGAAGACAAGGCGCCTCGCTCGTATCTCACAGCCCATGCGTTCCTGTTTAGTTTCCGGCCGTCGACTCTGTCACTACTAGTCGATTCCAGGTTTTACGCCAGGCCCGGAGCGTCGTTCTGGGGCGGCGGTCGCGCGGTCAGTTGGCGGGCGGGTCGGCTGGCCTCGGGGCCGTGTTGGCCTGGAGCTCCAGCGTGCGGCGGTACGAAGTGGCGCGACGCTCGTCCGGGAAACGCTTCACGTAGGCAGCCATGTACGACTGGGCATCCTTCGAGCGTCCGATGGCGCGCAGCGTCTCGATCAGCAGCTCGTATTCGCGCGCGGTCTTGGCCTTGCCGTCGAGTGCTTGGATTACACAGGTGTTGTCGCCTTGGGCGAGACACGCTGTCGCGATCTCCATCGGTCTGCCTTTGGTTGCTGCGGGCTTGGGCTCCGCTGCAGGCTTCGGTGCAGGCTTCGGTGCAGGCTTCGGTGCAGGTGGCGCGTTCGCTACGGGTGCCGCAGCAGGCTTCCGCTCCGGTGCGGGCGGCGTGACGGTGGCAGCTGACGGCTGCACAGGCTTGCCGCTGACGGCGGCAACGCCGCTGGGCTTCAGGGTGATGAACACGCGCCGCGTCTGCACGCCGTTGTCCGGGCTGAAGCCGGTGCGCTCGACCCAGATCAAGGCAGGCTGGTAGCCGTCTTTCTCGGCAGCAACGCGAACGCGCTGCGGGAACGCGCCGAGACTCGCGCGCGCCGGCGCGGTCACCGTTTTGTCGGCCACGCGCACCGTGGCACCCGTCGGGTTCGAGATGATGTCGATCACGTACTCGGTGCCGGCAGCTGGCGCCGTCCGCGCGGCCGGGGCTCGGGCGCGAGGCGCGGGTGTTGATGCGGGCGGCACGGGCGTTGGCTCGGCGGCGGGTAGCGCCGCGGCGGGTGGCTCGGGCGCTGGCGTCGTCGGTTCCAACGGCGCCGGCGGTGCGACAGGCACGTTGGCTGCTGGACTCCCAGGCTTGGCCGCCGAATGCGCTGCGGCCACCGGCGCGGCCACCCTGGCCTCGCTCGGTGACAGCCCGAGCTTGGTTTCGTTCTGCGCAGCCATTGGCGGCAGCGGCACGTCTTCTGGCTCGCCGCCGCCTTCGCCGAGGAACCACTCCGACGACGCGATCGCGAAGAACGCGACGGCACCTGCGATCGTCCAGGCCCAGACTTTCCACGCATGGCTCTTCGGCCGGATGCTTCCGGTGATGGGGTCTACCTCGGTGCCCGCTGCGTCGGCTCCCGGCGTCTTCTCGCCGCCGAAGTCGGCCCCTTCAGGCACGAGCTCCGCACGCACGATCGCGGCTTCGCGCACGCTCGGCGCGCCGCTCACGGCAGGTGTCGCAGCAAGTATGGGTGCGACTACGCTCGCGGCCGCAGGTGCCGTGGTAACGACCTCTGCGACGACTTCAGGCTTCGCGTCTGTCGCGCTCGGCTCGCGCGCTTCCGGCGGAATGCTCATACTCGGAGCGAGGTGCCCCGCTTCGCTCATGCGTGCGACGAGCTGCTCGATCATGCTGCGGCTCTTGCCTTCGAGCTTCACGAACTTCACGCCCATGCCGCCTGGGCCGTGGTCGCTGTCGGTGCGGCGCAGCCAGACGACGCGCGCGACGCCGCGGATCTTGCCCCCCCCGTCGGCCTCGCACTCGAGCTTCAGCAGCGTGCCGGCAGCGGCCGGCGCCGACGACTTGATGAACATGCCCCCGGCCGAAAGGTCGTAGCACTCCTCGTCGACGTACTCGAAGGTCGCCGGGCTGCGATAGCGGGCCACCAGGGAAACGGCGGCGCGTGCATCTTTACGGAGTTTCGACGAGCTCACACGACGAAAGCATAGAGCCTTTAGCCCACGCCCCGCAAAGTTACCTGTTCAAACACGCCGAGCTCAGGTGCGCCCGTGTGCGCCCGACCAACCGTCGGTAGCCTTGCAACCAACCGGAGAGCCGCAGGCTGCTCTTACACTAAGCCTGAGCGCGACGATGGTGCTTCGGGTGAGCCGGCTGGGGATCCGTCCATGGCGTGACCCCGAGCAGCTTGCGCCGTCGCACGAACTCTTCGACCGCAGCGCGATGCGGATCGTCCAAGTTCAAGAAGCGCACGCCGATGCCTGCGGGCGCAGATGGCCTGGAGCTGGCGCGACGCCACATGATCTCGCTCGTCGTGTTGATCTGCTCACCGCTGTCCAGCGTGAAGCTGACGCGCACTCGCTGACCGACCACGAACGACTCGCGACCCATTTGATCGTTGGGCAGCGGCACGAACGCACCACCAAAACCGAGATTGCCGATGTGCGCGTCGACGCGATCGTCGATCCGCGCCGGCACGTCGACTTCCACGCGCACCAAGCGGCTGCGATCGTACGGCGTGTCGACGAAGCTCTCGAGGATCGCGAACACGAGTCGATCGACCGACACCGGCTTCGCGAAGACGCCGCCTGCGCCGCGTTCCATCCACTCGCGACGAGATGCGGTGCCGTCGCTGGTCGTCAGCATCACGATCGGCTGCTTGCCGTAGCGAGCGACGATCTCGGCGAGCAAGGTCTGCGTGCCGCTGCCCGGCAGCGCGAGGTCTGCCACCACGATGTCGGTGCGCAGCTCGGCGATGCGCGAGAGGGCGCGTCGCGAGTCGCTCTCTTCTTCGACGCGCATGTTGCGCGCCGTCAGCGCTTCGCGAATGGCCGTGCGGGTCTTCAAGTCCGGCTCGATCAAGAGCACGGACGGCCGCTTGATGAAGGGCTGAAGCCCCACCTGCCTGCCGAACGTATCCTTCAAGAACAGGGACAGCAGCCCCGCTTTCGAATTCGTAGACGTGCGGCGGAACACGTTCTTGAAATGATTGTGAACCGTGTTCTGACTGAGGCCGAGGCGCTCAGCGATCTGCGCGACCGTGCTGAGGCCGGAGATCAGCAGAAACACGACGTCGTATTCGCGGGCAGTGAGCTCGTGCCGATCTGCGAATCGATCGAGCTCAGAGCGGAGTAGGGAGGAGATGGCGCTCACGAGGTTTCTTTCTTGGCGCGGCCGCCGAAACTTCCGGCGCGAGCTTAAGAGAGGACATGGATGGGAAGAATCCCCAGAATTAGCTACACCTGGCGAATTTCATGCGGAAAATCACGCGGTTACGCGCGGGTGAAACTACAAGCGTGTTACAGTTATTTAATGACATTGAGCGTGGGCGCAACATGTCACCTCCATGTTTCCGGTATGCGGCGTCACGTGACCCACTCCGGGGTATTTCATAGGCCGGCCGTTCGGTGAACACCGACCGCGTAACCTTCGAAACACAACGCGACCGTAGCAGCTGAACTTAGGACGACCATCACCCTCGCGGGTGACAATTTCGCCGCAGCTTGCGCGCTGTTTTCGGTAGCAATGCCGCGCTACTTTGCGTCGATCCGGTACACGTTGCCGCTGCCCGTGGTCACGTACAGCTCGCCGTCGACGTCTTCACCGAACGACGTGACGCCGCCAGTGACGTTGAGCTGCGAGCTGAGATCGATCGGTGCTGCACAAGCCGCGCTGCCGTTCCACACGAGCGCCCAGATGTGACTGCTGCCGTTGTCGCCGAACAGGTAATACCCGTTGAGCGACGGGATGTTCGCACCGCGATACACGTAGCCGCCGATGACGCAGTTGTTCCCGTTCTTGTGGTAGTAGTCGTGGATCGGCGGGACGAAGTCGGTGACGGGGTGCGCCGCCGTGCCGGTGGCTCCGACGGGACACGTGGTTGGCAGCGGCGCCGTGTCGAGATCCCCGTCGCAGTGGTTCTTGCCTTCGATGAAGCGCCAACCGTAGTTGTTGCGCCCGTGGCCACGCGCTTCCACGTCGATCTCTTCCCATTGGTCCTGGCCCACGTCACCGATGTATAGGTCGCCGGTCTGGCGATCGAAGCTGAAGCGCCACGGATTGCGCATGCCGAAGTCCCAGATCCACGGCACGGTTGCGCCGGTGACATTGCCTTTCGGCACCTTGTTCACGTGATCGACGTCGACCCTCAGGATCTTCCCGAGGCCCGTGGACAAGCTCTGGCCGTTTCCGTCGGGCCCGTTGTTGCTGTGTTGATCGTCGTGGCCACCGCCGTCGCCGTCGGAGATGTACAAGCACGCGTCCGGACCGAACGCGAGCATGCCGCCGTTGTGGTTCGACTCGGGATCCTCGAGCGTGAGCAGCGGTTTCGGCGAGGTCGTATCGGCGACGTCCGCATCGCTCGAGATCGTGTAGGACTCGACGACGCTCTGCGTCCCGAGACCGCCGTTTTGCCCGATGTAGTTCACGAAGAACCGACCGGTGGTCTCGAAGTTCGGATCGAACGCCAAGCCGAGCAACCCTTGCTCGTTCTGACCGCTCACCACGGCCTTCGAGAGGTCGATGAACGGCTTACTCAGCGTCGCCCCGTTCTTGATGATGCGAATTTTTCCGAAGCGCTCCACGACGAACAAGCGCTTGGCGGGATCGTTGGGCGAGTGCGTGACCAAGAGGGGCACGTTGAAACCGGTGCCGACCGACGTTGCTTTGAGCGCGACGGGCGCGCCCGAGGGGCAGGTGTTGCCCGCGTTGGTCGCTGGCTTCGGAGCTTGGCACGTGAGCAGCGCGGGGCCGGCATCGTGACCGGCGTCAGTCGAGCCACCGGCGTCGGGTGGGCCTGCGTCGGCGGCCTTTCCCGCGTCGTGGCTGCCGACGGTCGTGCTGCCCGCGTCCTGCTTCAGCCCGCTGTCGTGTCTTCCCGCGTCAGCTGAAACGCTGCCGCCACTTCCGCCTTGGCCCGTGCTCCCGGTTCCGTGCTTGCTCTTGCTGCTGCACGCAGACAAGACCAACAGGCTGCCGCACGCGGCACACATCAAGGTCTGCATGAGGGTTCGCATACGCAAGCTCTCCTCTAGGGCTCAGGGCGTCAGGGAAAGTTCGTGATCCAAGTGGCGACCTTCGCTTCGGTGCTCGAATCGGCGAGCTCGGTGGCGAGCGGTGGCATCGCGAGGTCGTCTTGCACGGGTCCGCGCATTGCGGTCAGGCGCAGGTACAGGCCGCTCATGCTCGGATCGTTCTTGGCGATGCGCAGCGTGGCGCCGGGAACGGTCTTCGACACCAGCGCGACGCCGACGGTGGTCGAGTAGGCGGGTGTGCCGGTCACGCTCGCGAGGCTGCCCGTGAGCAAGCGCAGGTCCATGCCTCGCGCTCTGTCCACTGCAGCGCCGCCGGGGTTGTGGCAGTGCGCGCAGTTCGCGTGCAGCGCGCCGAGCGCATCTTGGTCGGCTTGCGTGCCGGGCACCACGAACGCCCGCGAGGGAGCGTTGGTCAGCAGGCTCGCGTTCTGCAGCGTGGTGATCGTGAGTCCAGGCTTGTTGTGCGAGAGCTGAATCGCGCTCACGCCGAGCAAGCGGTCGGGCATTCCGTCATGGCAGACGTGGCACGCGCTGCTCGCAGGCACGTCGTGCTGCGTACCGTTCGCGTTCTTCATGCCATACGGCGCGGCCACGGCTTCGGTCTGCGCTTTGTTCCACAGGAACGCCATCATGAACCAGCCCTGCGCGGTCTTCTCCAAGAGCCGCGTCTCGACGCGCACTCCGTCGCGCGTGAATTCTTTCCAAGCCTTCGTGCCGACCGGAAACTTCCAGGCGTCCATGGTGCTCGTGTCGATCTGCGTGTTCGGCGGCAGATAGAAGTAGCGCTTCTTGGCGGCCCCGTCGGACCACAGGAAGAACTGCGGCTCGAACGCGTGGACACCGGGCGCGAGCGTCTCGCTTGCGAAGTCGCTGTAGAGGCCGGTGTCGGCGAGCGTCATCTGCGCAGGGCCGGCGTCCTCGTTGCCGGCGTCGTCGCCAGCGTCGCGGTGGGGGCTGCTCGCGTCAGGGCGCGGTCGAGGCGCGGCGTCGTGCGTGTGGCTCGCGTCCATGACGGTATCGCGGCCGGCATCGTGGGGCTTGCCGCCCGCGTCGCGTGCGGCCCCTGCGTCGCGCCCAGCATCCGTGTTGTTTCGCGCACTTGCGTCGTCGCCGCAGGCGCTGAGCGTCGCGGTGCACACGAACGCCAGCGCCGCCGCCAACACGCTCCTGGACCGGTCTTCCATCGCTGGACCCTAGCAAAGGAATCACCCTGCAACACGTCCCGAGTATGGGGCGTTCGCATGTCACGCGATCCCTTGTCGGCAACTCGGCGGTAGGATACGTTGTTCCGAGATACTGACTAGCGTTCTGACATATGGAACACACTGCAGCCACCGTCGACAAAGCGATCGACGTGCTGTTTCACTTGCACGAGCGTGCCGAGCCGCAAGGCGTGAGTGAGCTCGGGCGCGCGCTCGACATTCCGAAGAGCAGCGCGCATCGCTTGCTCGTGTCCCTGCGTCGTCGTGGCCTCGTGGAGCGCGACGAGCGCGGGCGCTATCGTCCCGGCATCGGCTTGCTCGCGCTCGGCCTCGGTGTGCTCGAACGCGAGCCCCTCGTGGCTGCAGCACGTCCCGTGCTCGAGAGCGCTGCGGAAGAGCTCGGCGAGACGTTCTTCGTCGTGGCCGCGCGCGGCGGCCGACTCACGGTGCTCGACAAGGTCGAGGGCACCGGCTTCGTGCGCGCTGCACCGCGCGTGGGCTCGGCGATCCCCGTGCAGGTCACGGCGGTAGGCAAGCTGTATCTCGCGTTTGCACCTGACGCGATCTCGGAGAGCGAGCGCAAGCGCGATCGCGTTGCGGTGCGCGCGTTGCCCGAGGCGCAGCTGGAGCGCGAGCTCTCGGCCGTGCGCAAGCGCGGCTACGCCGAGAACCTAGGCGAGTGGATCGAGGGCATGTTCGTCGTGGCGGCGCCGGTGTTCATGAACGGGCGCCTGTTTGGTGCAGTGGCGACGGCGTTGCCGACGACGCGCGCGGAGCGTGTCGATCGCAAGGCCATCGCGCAGCGAGTGGTGAGCGCGTCGGCCAGGGTCGGTGCGCGTTTGGAGGGCAGGCAGGCATGAAGGTCTTCATCGACGGCGAGTTGTTCGACGGCAAAGCGGGGCGCATTCCGGTCGTGGATCACGGTCTGCTCTACGGCGACGGAGTATTCGAAGGCATCCGTGTGTTCGGGACGTCGCCGTTTCTGCTCGAAGAACACTTGTTGCGCTTGTCGCACGGGCTGCGCGCGGTGCACTTGCACTTGCCGGGCGGCCTGCCGAGCTTGCGTGAAGCCGTCGCCACCACCGTGAACGCGTTTGGCGCGCCAGATGTGTACGTGCGCTTGATCGTGACGCGCGGTGACGGTGCGCTCGGCGTGGATCCGATCAGCTGTCCTACGCCGCGTGTGATCTGCATCGTCGACCGCGTGCAGATCTTTCCCGAGGACAAGCGCAAGAGTGGCGTCTCGCTCGCCACGGTCAGCACGCGCAGGCCGACGTCCGACGTGCTCGATCCGCGCGTGAAGAGCCTCAATTACTTGAACAACGCGTTGGCCCGCATCGAGTGTCGGCAGCGCAATGCCGACGAAGCGCTGATGCTCAACCAGCACGGCACGATCGCCGAAGCCAGCGTCGCGAACGTGTTCGTGGTGCAGGGCGACCGCGTGCTCACGCCGCCCACCACCGACGGGGCGCTCGATGGCATCACGCGTACGGCTGTGCTCGAGCTCGCGCGTCGCGCCGGGTTGCACGCCGAAGAGAAGACGCTCGGTCGCATGGACCTGTTCTCCGCGGATGAGGCGTTCCTCACGGGCACGGGCGCGGGCATCGTGCGTGTGAAGAGCTTGGACGGAGAGCTGATCGGAAACACCCGTCCTTCCGACGTGGTCGAGCGGCTGATGACCGCGTACGACGCGCTGACCTGGCAGCGACGTGACTGACGTGACGCGTGCGGGAGCGCTTACGCCTTCCCCGGCACGATCATCAGCGTCGCGTCCCCGAGCGCGATGTCTTTGCCGGCGTCATCGCGCACAGTCGCCTGCGCGTGGATCACGCGCTTGCCGAGGTGCGCGATCGTGGCATCGCAGTGCAGTGTGCCTCCCGCGACCGGGCGCAGATACTTCACGCGTAGATCGATCGTGGTGAGCAAGCCGCGCGTGTCGCGCACCACTTGGTACTCGTCGGTCATGAGCATCGCTTGGGTGATGCTCGCGTCGATCAGCGTGGCGATCACACCGCCGTGCAGCACCCCGTTGGGATTCTTGAGCTCGTCCCGGCACGTCAGCTGGCACTTGGCCCAGGTTGGGCCGCAGTCCAGCACGCTGTACCCGACCAACTGGAAGAAAGGGAAATCGCGCGCGAAGGCGATCAATTTCTCTCTCAGCTTCTCCGGGCTGCGTGCGTCGCTCATGTTGGCCTCTCAGGTTCGCAGTCGACGATAGCCGATGCGTCCGGGATCTTGTTGACAGTCTCGTCGATCCACATCACCGAGGAAGCGCGGCATCTGTGCTTCGCACGCAACTTTCTCGAAGAGCGTGTGCCGCGGCTCTCGAAAGCGAAGCGGATTCGTCTCGGCATCGCCGCGCCTTTCATCCTGAGGGAGATGGCGCGCATGATGCTGGAGCCCTCGGGCACGCTCATTCGCCGCTACCAGATTCCGAGCGCCGTGATCCGGGAGGCGTTCATGGACAACCCCGCGCACAAGGCAAACGTGCAGCGGTCGGTAGCGTCGGTGGTGCAGCTGTGCCGCGAGCTACGCATCCTGAATCGCAAGAACGCCTGGCTGTGGAAGCGCTTGGGCGTCGGCGCGTAGATCCGGGCACGCCCGGTTGATTCAGGACTCGCGCGGGGGCGCGCTCGTCATGCGCCGCAGCGTGCGGTCCAGCTCGAGGAAGCGCTCCGCCACGGCTTCGACGAAGGCGCGCAGCCACAGGCTGCGATCGAGCTCGCGCTCCAGCGTCGCGCGGGTGATGACCAAGGTCGTGACCGCGCTCTGCGCGGTGATCGTGGCGCTGCGCTTGGACGAGCCGAAGATCGCGGTCTCGCCGAACACATCGCCCGGAGCCAAGAGCCGCACGAATTGCCGACGTCCGTCGACCAGCCGCGAGAGCTCGCACTGTCCTTCGAGCACGACGTAGGCTGCGTCGGCGTCGTCGCCTTCACGTACGATCACGGCGCCCGGCTCGAAGCGCTTCTGCGCGAACCAGCCGCCGCCGCGCAGGAAGTGCTCGACCTCGCGCTTGAGCTCGTCGACGCTGGCGTAGCGCTGCGCGGGCTCTGCGGACAGCGCCTTCATCGCGATCCGACACAAGAGCGGTGGCAGTTGCCGGTGTGGTGCGACTTCACCGGGTGGCGGCACCTCGCCGAGGCGCGCCAAGCGCAGGTCGTCGTGCGCGTCTTTGCCTTCGTGCGGTGCGCGCGCCGTGAGGATCGAGTAGAGCAGGCCGCCCAAGCCGTAGACGTCGGTGCGCTCGTCGATCTGGTCGGTGCGCGCATGAGCTTGTTCGGGCGCCATGTACGAAGGTGTGCCCGACAACGTGCCGGCGGCTTCGGGTAGCGTGTCCGGCGAACGGTGCACGGTGGGCGGCTCTGCGGGCGGACTCTCCGAAGGGCGTGTGTCTTGGTGCCGAGACGCGCGTAAGAGCGCGATGCCCCAGTCCATTACGTAGACCTGGCCGTGCGTGCCGATCATGATGTTGCTCGGCTTGAGGTCGCGGTGAATCACGCCGCGGCTGTGGGCGAAGGCGATCGCGTCGCAGATCTTCAGAAATGCACGCAGGAGTTCTTCCAGCTCGTCGCTGCTGAGCTCGCGGTTCTCCCGATCGCTCAAGTACCGAAAGAGCGTCTGGCCGCGCACGAGCTTCATCGTGAAGCGCGTGGGCAGGCCCTGTTCGTCCATCTCGAGATCGTGCACGGGCACGATGTTCGGGTGGTCGAGCTGGCCGGTGATCTGGGCTTCCTCGATGAAGCGCGAGAGCTCGTCGATCGTGCGTTCCGGCGCCAGCTCTTTCATCGCAATTTCGCGCAGGATCACCTTGTCGAAGACGGCGCGCACCGAAGACATGCCGCCGCGGGCGATCTCGCCGCGGTCCTCGAAGCGCTGCGTCGGCAGCACAGCAGGCGCTGCGTTTGCATTGCCGTTGCCAGGCAAGCGCAGCGTGGCTGCGGCTTGCTCGGGGAACGCACACCGCACCGTGGTCTGAGCCTCCGGCTCGGCGCCGCGCCTGCCATCGGCCGCGGCAGGCGCGGCCGCGAGCTCGACGCGGGTCGTGGTGTCCTCGTTCTTGGCCCCCGGCCTCTCGTCGCGCATGGTCGCCTCGTTGGCTTCGTCGGCTTCGTCGGCTTGTGGCGGCAGCATAGGCAGCCCCCTCTGTAAAAGGAAGCCGTGCCCGCAGTATGCTGTGGCTTCACGCGACCCGGGGGACACGCCGCACAGAATGGCCGCAGATGACTCACAGCCTCTCGCACCGCGCGTCGGTATGATCGAGAGCAGGCGTTATCTGTGGAACAGCTTCCGGGCCGGCCTTCTACGCATCGTGTTCGCGCTGCAAGGCGTGGTCGCCGGCTACTTCATCCCGGCGCTCGCGTCGTACCTTCCGGTGTTCGTCGCGAACCTCGTCGCGAGCGTCGTGCTGCAGCTCGTGATCCGCAGCCGCGTGCGCAAGACGTGGGTCGTGGTCGCGATGGGAACGCTCGACGTGGCGTTCGTCACCTTCCTCGTGCACCTGCTAGGTAGCACCGAGACGGTGCTCAGCTTCCTGTATCTGCTGATCCCGATCGTCTTCGCCACGACCACGTCGCGCAAGCGCGTCTCGATGACGCTGGCGACGCTCGCAGCCTCGGCATACGTCGTGCTGCAGGTGCTGGAAGCGTTCCGCGTGCTGCCGTTCGCACCCGCGTTGCCGGGCTCGCCGCCGCCCTCCAACACGCTGCGGTTCTTCTCCACGCTGACCGTGGTGATCGCGATCCTTGCCACTACACGCTTCGTGAGCCAGTTGATCTCCGCGCTGCGCAACGCCAACACCCGCCTGCGCGACCTGAGTCAGCGGGACGAGCTGACGGTGCTGTACAACCGTCGCTACATGCACGCCCGCCTCGACGCCGAGCTCGCGCGCGTGAAGCGCGGCGGCAAGCTGATGCTGCTCATGATCGACCTCGACGGCTTCAAGCGCGTGAACGACGAGGAAGGCCACAGCGCAGGCGACAACGTCTTGCAAGCCGTGGCCGATGCGTTGATTCGCGCCACCCGCAGGTCCGACGTGGTCGCCCGCTACGGTGGCGACGAGTTCGTGGTGCTGCTGCCGGACACCGGACCCGAGGGCTGCCAGGCCGTGGCGGCGCGCATCGTCGACCACGCCCGCGACGTCGGCCGCGAGACCTTCCCGGCGATGCCCGTGACGGCCAGCGTAGGCATCGCCACCGCGCGGCCCGACGACGACGCCGCCAGTCTGGTGCGGCGAGCCGATGAAGGCGTCTATGCCGCCAAGCGGGGCGGTGGCGACCGCGCAGTCGCGGTCTAGCGGCAGGCGCACCAGCTGGCGGTCTACGAGCGCCCGAGCGCTAGACGAGCCGAGCGCTGCGCCGCTATCCTATCGCCCGTGGATGAAGGGCGGACCGAGATCAATCGCGCGGAACTGAACGATGTGCTCGGCGCGCTCGGGGTCGGCGCGGATACGATCGACGATCAGCTGGCTGTTGCGGACGGCTATCGCGAGCAGGTCTCGGAGATCGCGGCGCTGGCTGCCGAGTCCGAGGCCGGCGTGATGCTGGCTCGCAGCGACGACCTCGACAGCGCGCTGTTCGAGCTCGTCGATGGCCTGCGCCAAGCCGGGGTCGCGCTCGCGCTCGGTCAGACTTCGGCGGGCTCCGCGCTCTTGTTCGGCGAGTTGCCGGAATGTGCGTACCAAGTCGTGTTTTCAGCTGACTCCGACCTCGACGGGTTGGTGCGAGCGGTAGCGCAGCTGGTTCCAGAGACGCACCAGATCCTGTTGGCGCTCGACTACGACGCCGGCGACGCGCTGCCCCTCGTGATCCTCGATCGCGAGAGCTACGCGCGCCTGTGCGAAGCGACCGACATCAGCGCGCTCGCCTCCGTGCTCGCGCAGCCGGAGCACGAGCTGACGACCGTCACCTGCAACGAGATCCCGCTCGATCGCGTGCTCATCCCTGACCTCGCGCAGCGCTTTCGCGGTCGCGTGCCGGATGCCGGCTCCAGCACGTTGTTCGATTCCGCGTGGGCGCGCGTGCGCCGCTACGATCCGCGCGTCGCGTGGCCCGACGGCCAGCGCCGTCCGCCCGGCGACGACTTCTTCGAGCTGAGCGCGCTCTTGGCCGCCGAGCCGCTCTCGCGCGCGCTCGCGAACGACGACGGCGCCGCGCTCGCCAACGTGCTCTATCGGTTCGCGCTGGTCAGCACGCTCGGCGCGCACTGGGATGTGCTGGCCGCACGGCAAAATCCCGGCATGTCGGCTCAAGGCGTGCTCGGCCTCGGGCAGCTGACGTGGTCGTGGTTCATCTTCTCGGCGCTGGATGCGCAGCCGGAGGCCAAGCGCGCGGCTGCTCTGCTGGATGACGAGTGGGTGCGTGCGGAGGAGCGCGGAACGGTTTCCTCACGTCAGCGCGCGTGGTTCGATCTTGGAGCCTTCCTGCGTGGCGACGCACGCGCGCGTGCCGTTGGGCGCCTGCGCGAGCTCTTGCCCCTCGTCGAGCGCGCGGGTTGGCAGAACCCAGCTCAGATTGCTGCTGCGCTAGCCGTGCACAGTGAGCCGCGCGGCGACCAACTCACCCATCAGCCTCTCTACCACGCGTGGCCTGCGCCGCTCTATGCGCTCGCGCGTCGTGCCGCCGCGCTCGATCTTCTCCCGGCGGGCGATGCGTTCCTGGGTCGCGCGTTCGACATGTCGAACGTGGATCGTCAGCACGAGCTCGTGCGCTGGGTCGAGCAGCAGCTCGCGCGAGTCGACGCCATCGATGCTTCGCGCTTGCCCCCGCTGCTCGATCCGCTACCTGTGATCGTCGACGTGCGCATCACCGAGGTCGACGCGCGCGACGCACACGGCCGCACGCTGCTCGCCGCGCGCGACGACGCCGAGCACCACGTGGTCGCGCCGCACGGCGGTCGCGCCATGAAGCCGGGGGAAGTCTGGCTGCTCGAAGTGCAGGGCGCGCGCCAGACCCGCGCCCGCGCGCGGTACGACGACCTCGGTGAGGTGTCGTTCCAGATCGCGTTGCCGACTGGCGAATGGCTGTCTCTCGCCGAGCCGCGCAGCTAGCTCGCCGGTTCGTTGGTTCGTTGCAAGCATGTCCCCGCTCGAACAGGTCTCCGGTCGTTTCGGCTCGCACGAGTCGTGGCGCGGCAACGAGCGCTTCGTCGTGGAGCAGACGCTGGGCGAGGGCGGCGTGGGCGTGGTGTATCTCGTGCACGACCGCGAGCAGAACCGCCGCGTCGCGCTCAAGACCCTGTCCCGCGTCGATCCAAGCAGTCTCTATCGCTTCAAGAAAGAGTTTCGCGCGCTCGCCGGCGTGAGTCACCCGAACCTGGTCGTGCTGCATGAGCTGATCCTGGATCGCGACGTGTGGTTCTTCACGATGGAGTACGTGGAAGGGGTCGATTTTCTCGCGCATGTCTGCGACCTGCATGTGCTCGGGCAACGTGAGGCGAGCCCGACCGAGCCGCTGGGCCTCGCGCCCATGACCAGCATGGTCGTTCCGGTTGGAACCTCGACCAAACTGAGGAGTCCGATCGCCAACGAGCCGCGCTTGCGTGACGCATTGCGTCAGCTGGCACTAGGCATTTCCGCGTTGCATGCGGCCGGCAAGCTGCACAAGGACATCAAGCCCAGCAACGTCATGGTCACCGACGAAGGGCGCGTCGTGCTGCTCGACTTCGGCATGATCGACGACAGCACCGATCGCGTGGACGTCACGCTCGACGACAAACTGTTCGGCACCCCCGCGTACATGTCTCCCGAACAGGCGGCGGGCGTCGCCACGGCAGAGGCCTCGGATTGGTACAGCTTTGGCGCGATGTTGTTCGAGGCGCTTACGGGCCGACTGCCGTTCGACGGCTCGGTGCTCGACATTCTGCTTCGCAAGCAGAGCACGGATGCGCCTTCGCCTTCGTCGCTGGCTGGCGGCATCCCGGCAGATCTCGAGGCGCTGTGCGTGGCCCTGCTCGCCCGCGAGCCCGCAGCTCGTCCCACCGGCTCGGACGTGCTCACGTGCTTGACGCGCGAGGGTCTGCAGCCATCAGCAGCCGACCTGGCGCCGCGCTCGCAGGCGCGAGCCAGCTTCGTCGGTCGCGAACGCGAGCTGGCCCAGCTGCGGCACGCGTTCGCGCAGACGCGCACGGCGTGCCCATCGGCCGTCGTGGTCACGGGGCGCTCCGGCATCGGCAAGTCCGCGCTCGTTCGCAGCTTCGTCGAGTCGCTGCGCAAGGAAGATCGCGCCGTGGTCTTCGCTGGCCGCTGCTACGAGCGCGAGTCGCTGCCGTTCAAGGGCATCGACAGCGTGATCGACTCGCTGTGTCACTACTTGGTGCGGCTCTCCGACGCCGACGTGTCGCGTCTTCTCCCGCGCGACGTGCGCGCGCTGGCGCGCCTGTTCCCGGTGCTGCGTCAGGTCGAAGTGATCGAGAAAACGCGCTTTCGCGTGACCGAGATCCTCGACCCTCAAGAGCAACGCCGCCGCGGTTTTGCCGCGCTCAAGGAGCTGCTCGCGCGCCTGTCCGACTTGCGTCCGATCGTGATCAGCATCGACGACGTGCACTGGGGCGACGAAGACAGCGCACAGCTGCTGCAG
The DNA here is from genome assembly GCA_017881055.1 of Sandaracinaceae bacterium. Lineage (GTDB taxonomy): Bacteria > Myxococcota_A > Polyangia > Polyangiales > JAFGIB01 > JADGRF01. Next base: position 43,925 of record JADGRF010000016.1, on the reverse strand, counting down.
CACATCTTGCAGCCGCCGGATGCCCCCGCACTTCTTTTACTGTGCTGCCACCGCGAAGACGGCGCCGACGGCCCGCTCGTGCACGAGATCGCCAAGCTCGACCAGAGCATCCCGCTCTGCACGATCGAGCTCGGCCCCTTGCCCGAGAGCGAGGCCGTCGTGTTGGTGCGGCGCGAGCTGGCCGCGCTCGGCATGGAGTCCACGTCGGAATCGGAGCTCACCTCCGACCGCATCGCCGCCGAAGCCGAAGGCAGCCCGTACTTCATCGGCGAGCTCGTGTTGGCGTTTCAGCGTGAGGCGCGCTCGTCGCGGCTTCCGCCGAACACACCGCTCTCGCTCGAGCACGTGCTGCGCGATCGCATCCTGCTCTTGCCGGCTTCCGCCCGGCGCTTGCTCGAGGTCGTGGCTACGGCCGGTCGACCGATCGAACAGGGCCTCGCGCTCGCGGTGGCCGACTCGGGGATCCGCGGCATGTCGGATCTCGATGCGCTGCGTTCAGCCCACTTCGTGCGCACGCATGGCAGTCGCGACCGCGATCCGCTCGAGTGCTACCACGATCGCGTGCGGCAAGCGGTGCTCGGCCAGATCGAGCCCGACGTGTTGCGCAGACACCACCTGCGGCTCGGCGAGCTGATCGAGCAAGCTGGCCGTTTCCAATCGGACGCGCTTGCCGAGCACTACTTCCTGGCGGGCGACATGCCGCGAGCTGCGCACCATGCCTTGAACGCCGCCCGCGAAGCAACTGACGCGCTGGCGTTCGATCGTGCTGCGCTCCTGTATCGCCGCGTGCTCGAGCTCGGCGCGATCGAGCGCGCCGAGCGCGCCACGCTGTTTGCGAGCTTGGGCGACGTGCTCGTGTACGCCGGGCGCGGCGCCGACGCGGCCGCGGCCTATCTCGAAGCGAGCAAGTTGGCGACCGGCCAGCTCGCGTTCGAGCACGAGCGTAAAGCGGCCGAGCACTTCCTGCGCTCCGGCCACGTGGACCAGGGTTTGCCTCTGTTGCGTCGCGTGCTTTCAGCGTTCGATCTGGCGCTCCCAAAGTCGCCGCGCAGGGCGCTCGTATCGCTGCTGCTGCGGCGCGTCCGGCTCGGCCTGCGCGGGCTCGACTACGTGGAACGCGAAGAAAAGAACGTGCCGCGCGAGCTCTTGGCACGCATCGACACCTGCTGGTCCGCGTCGGTCGGCCTGGGCCTCGTCGACTTCGTGCGCGGCGGTGACTTCCAGACACGGCACTGCCTCTTGGCGCTCGAGGCGGGTGAGCCGTATCGCTTGGCGCGCGCGCTCGCGCTCGAAGCGGGCTACCTTGCAGCTGACGGCGGCAAGACCGAAACGCGCGTGCGCGATGTGCTCGACTTGGCCGATCGAATCCTCGATCAGCACGCGCATCCCCACGCACGCGGGCTCACCCACCTGGCGCGCGCCATGGCCGCGTGGCACCTGGGCCACTGGCAAAAGAGCATGCCGCTGTGCGAGGAGGCCGAGCGCGTCTTCCGTGAGCAATGCCGCGGCGCCACCTGGGAGATCGCCACGAGTCAGGTCTTCGAGGCGGTCGCGCGCTACTACGTTGGTGACTGGCGCACGCTCTGCCAACGCTCGCTCGCGCACCTGCGCGAGGCCATCGAGCGCGGCGACCAATACGCGGCATCTGATCTGCGCACGGGCATCCATGTGTTGCGCTACCTCGCGACCAACGATGTGACCGCGGCGCGCGGCGTGCTCGATGAAGAGAAGCGCCGCTGGTCGCACGAAGGCTTCCACCTGCAGCACTGGAACCAGCTGCTGGCCGAGAACCTGATCGATCTTCACGCAGGCGAGGGTGAGAGCGCGCATGCTCGCGTGTGCGCGGCGTGGCCCGCCCTCGAACGCTCGCTGGTGTTGAATGTTCAAGTGGTGCGGATCGAGGCCTTCACGTTGCGTGCCTGTTCAGCGCTTGCCGCGGGTGTCGCGGCTCCCGAACGGCGGCCAGAGCTCCTGCGCGAGGCCCGCCGCGATGCGCAACGAATCGCGCGGACGCGTCGACCGTGGGCACAGCCCCTTGCCGACCTCGTGTTTGGTCTGTGTGCCATGCAAGCCAGCGCCCCTGACGCGGCGCGCGTCCATTTCAACGACGCGATCGCCGGGTTCGATGCCCACGATATGGCGATGCACGCGTCGATTGCGCGCTACCGACTCGGACAGCTGCTCGGCGGCGACGAGGGTAAAGTCGGCGTTGCAGCCGCTTTTTCGAGCATTGCGAGCCAGGGCATCGAGTCCCCTGATCGGGTCGTGCGCATGTTGGCACCCACCGTCAGTTAGCCAGGACAATTGCCGATGGCATGTGGTGGCACCACACACATTGCCGAGTTGTCGGCCATGTGCGTCCATCTACGGCATGATGGACGGTACGATGGAAGGCTCCACTTCGTCGGTTCCGCCTGCGGCGGACGTGGCTCCGCTTCCGCTGCCGGGTCACGCGCCCTTGCAGGCCGGTGCGCCCTGCAGCGGCTGCAGGCAACCGATCATGGATCAGTTCTTCGTGCGCAACGGCGAAGCGATCTGTCCGAGCTGCCTCACCGCGCAAGAGGGCTCGTTTCGCGAGGCGCTCGCCTACGGTCTCGGCGCGGCTCTGCTGAGCATCGCGCTCTACTACGGCATCTTCTTCGCGTGGCACATCAAGTTCGTATTCGTCGCCGTGATCGCGGGCGTACTGATCGGCGGCGCGGTTCGACGCGGCGCCCGGGTGAGCAATCGTCTGGGCTACCGCTGGCTGGCGGTTGTGTTGACGTACGTTGCGGTCGCGGCGACCTACGCGCACGCGCTTGCCGAGCTCTCCGAAGTGACCGGCGCATTCGACGCAGCGTTACGCTCGTTGTACCTGCCGCTCGTGATGTTGTGGTGGCGCAAGAACCTCGTGACGCTGATCTTGCTAGGCTTCGGTGTGCACGAAGCCTGGAAGTTCAGCGCGCCGCCCTACGTTCACGTCGAAGGTCCGTTCTTGGTAACGCCGCCGGCTGCGAGCAGCACGTAGAGTCGTTCAGCGCATCGCCGCGGCCGTCCGCTGACCGAATCAGCGTGGCACCGGCCAGAGCCAGGCGGCGCCCCGCACACCGCTCGAATCGCCGTGCTTGGCGCGCACGAGCGCTGTGTCGACGCGATCGGAGAATACGTAGCGCGGCAGAAGATCGGGTACTGCCACGTAAAGTGAGTCGAGATTGGAGACGCCTCCACCGAGCACGATCACGTCGGGATCGAGGACGTTGATCACGCTGGCCAAGCCACGCGCCAAGCGATCGTGATAGCGCTCGAGCGCACGCACGGCTTCGCGCTCGCCGAGCGTCGCACGCGCTGCGATCTCGGTTGGAGCTGCCATCACGCCGGTTGCCTGCGCGAACATGCGACTCAGCGCTGGTCCGCACAGGAACGTCTCGATGCAGCCGGCTCTGCCGCAGTAGCAGGCAGGGCCCGGGCGCTCGTCGTCGGTTGGCCGCGGGAGCGCATTGTGTCCCCACTCGCCCGCGATCGCGTTACGCCCAGTGAGAACGCGTCCGTGCACGACGACGCCACCACCCACGCCCGTTCCGAGGATGACGCCGAACACCACCGCCGCGCCTTGCGCTGCGCCATCGGTTGCTTCGGACAACGTGAAGCAGTTCGCGTCGTTCTCGAGCTTGATTGGGCGGGCCAGTCGCGCAGCCAGGTCCACGTGCAGCGGCTTGCCGTTCAAGCACAACGTGTTCGAGTTCTTGAGACAACCGGTGGCAACCGACAGCGCACCCGGTGTGCCGATACCCACGCTCGCGCGCACGCCGAGCTCGCGCTCCGCATCTTCGACGAGCGCGGCCAAGGCCTCTACGATCGCGGCGTAGTCGTGCGTGGGTGTGGCTATGCGCTTGCGGTAGCGCACCGCGCCCCCTTCGAGAGCGACCAGCTCGATCTTCGTGCCTCCTAGATCGATCCCGATCTGCATGGACTGGTAGTCACTTCGCTCAGCCGGCGTCGCCGCTGCCGGCTGCATCGTGCCCAGCATCTTTGGCCGCACCCGAGCCCGCGGCGCCGCCATCTTTGATCGAGCCCGCGTCCCTGTCGCAGCCACAGTCGAACACGCCACCCGCAAGGCAGCGCGTGATGCGCCCTTCTTTCTCGCCAGGGCAGGCGCGGCAGATCAGCCTCTGTCCTTCGAAGCAGACCTGTCCGTCGGGCAGCGGGTTGGCGCATGAGCACGCGCCCCAGACGCCCGCGTCTGCGCAGGTACGACTTCCCATCACGTGGTTCGAACACACGCAGTCGTTCGAGGTGAGGCCTGGCGAAAGACAGGGTTCGCCCGCTGGCCCCGCGTCCATGGACTTGACGGGGTCGCTGCCACAGCCCATCGCGGTACTACTGACCGCGGCGGCAGCCAGCGCCAGCGCGACGAGTCCGAAAGTCACCCCGTGATACGCACGCTGGATCATCCGCGCCTCCCTATCGCTAGCAGGATAGCACCCACCGCCGATCACGTGAACCGATGGTCTCGGTTGAAATGGTCCCCGTTTGGCGGCCATCATTTGCGTTCCGCCGGTCCTTGCGCGGAGCCGCATGAGCGCAACCTCCGTAAACCCTCCGCCCGGTGATGCAACGCAGCCCGCGGGCTCGCGACCCGCGCCTGTCAGTGTGGTGAGCGCAGAGCCTGCGCTCGTACGCGTGCGTCGCGAGCTCGACGCGATCATCGACATCTCGCGCGCGGTCAGCTCGACGCTCCACATCGATGCGCTGCTGCTGCGGATCATGGAACGAACCACGGACTTGATGCAGGCCGATCGCTCGACGCTGTTCGTGGTCGACGCGGAAAAGGGTGAGCTCTGGTCGAAGGTCATGCAGGGCAACGAGCCGCACACCATCACGCTGCGCATCGGCGACGGCATCGCCGGCTGGGTCGCGGAGCACAACCAGGGCATGAAGCTCGACGACGTCTACACCGACGCGCGCTTCGACAAGACCTGGGACGAGAAGAGCGGCTACCGCACGCGCTCGCTCCTGTGCGTTCCGATCACCGACAAAGATGGCGACGTCGTGGCCGTGATCCAGTGCTTGAACAAGCGCGGCCGTGGCTTCGACGCCGAGGACGAGCACTTGCTGGCGTGCATCGGCACGCAGTGCGCGGTCGCGATCGAAAATGCGTTTCTCTACGCATCGCTGGCTCATGCCAACGCAGAGCTCCAAGTTCTGTACGACGTCGAGCAGGAGATCGCTGGCGCGCATGACCTGCACACCATGCTGAGCGGTGTGCTCGAGCGCTTGCAGACCTTGATGAAAGTCGAGCTCGCCGCGCTCTTACTGTGCAACGCGAACGGCTCGCAAGTGTTCTCGCTGCGCCGCGACACGCCTTCGTTCGATGTGCGTGCCGTCGATGCGCGTGAGACGCAGCAGCTGCTCTTGCACGCGCAACTACCGGTCGCCCGGTACGCCGACGAAAGCGGTGCCGTGGCAGAGCTGTTGATCGCCAAGGATACGGCGCTCGACGTGCGCGAGACCTATAGCGCTCCCGTGTTCGACGGACGCGTGCTGATCGGCGTGCTCCAGGTCGGCAATCGCGTACGCAAGCTGGGCGCGGCCGCGCTCGATATCGACGAGCCGTCGATGCTGCGGCTGCTTGCGCTCGTGTCGGCGCAGCTGGCGCGCGGTATCGTCGCGCTGCACGAGCGTGAGGCCGGCGAGCGCGCCGAGCGGCTCGCGTTGCTCGGTCACTCGGTCGGCGCGATCCTGCACGACATGCGCACGCCGCTCACCGCCGTTGCCGGCTACGTCGAGCTGATGACCGCCGAACCCTCCACCGAGGTGAGGCGCGAGCACGCCGCGCGCGTCGGCCGCGCGCTCGAGCACATGGAAGCGATGACGCACGAGGTGCTCTCGTTTGCGCGCGGTCAGCGCGAAGTGCTGATCGGCAAGGTGTATTTGAACAAGTTCGTGGAAGAGGTGCGCGAGATGCTGGTGCCGGAGACCGCGCGCGCCGGCGTCACGCTCGAGGTCGAAGCCAAGTACGACGGGGTCGCGCGCTTCGATGAGAGCAAGGTCAAGCGCGTGATCTTCAACCTGGCGCGCAACGCCTGCCAGGCGATGGGGCGAGGCGGCCACTTCCGCTGGACGATCGACCGCGTCGGCGAGCAGCTGGTGTTCGAGTGCGCCGATACGGGCCCCGGCATTCCGAAAGAAATGGAAGGTCGGCTGTTCGAATCGTTCGCGACCCACGGCAAAACCGGCGGCACGGGTCTTGGCCTCGCGATGGCGAAGAAGATCATCGACGCGCACTGCGGTCAGATCGGCGTGCGCTCCAGGCCAGGCCATGGCGCCACGTTCCGAATCGAGATCCCACTCTGAGTCGACCATGCACGTACGTTGTCACTTTGCTCTCGCGATTGTCCTGCTCGCCGCGTTTGGCGGCTGTTCGTTCAATCGCGTTGCTGTGAATACCACCGCGAACGTGCTCGTCGCCGCCGCCCCGAGCACGCGCAGTTACTTCGATTGGGAAAGCGCCGGCTACGCGGCCGGCGCCGGCATCATGCAGCTCGAAGGCCTGCATTCGGTCAGCTCCGACAACGAAGACCTCTCGCTCGCGCTCGCGAAGAGCTACATGGCCTACGGCTACGGCTGGGTCATGGACGCCTACGAGGTCGCGCTGCAGAACGGTAACGAGGCGCTCGCAGCTCACGAGCGTCAGCGTGCGTACTTGATGTACAGCCGCGCACGTGATCTCGCGCTGCACGTGCTCATCCAGCGGGACCCTCGTTTTCTAGACATGGCGCGTCAAGAAACCAAAGTGTTCCGCGCCTACCTCGACAAGCAGTTCGACGACCCAAAGGACGACGTCGCCCCGCTCTTCTGGTTGATGATGGCGTGGAGCTCCGTGATCAATAGCAGCCCGTCGATGGACGACCTCGTCGACATGCCCACGCTCAAGACGATCGCCGAGTGGGTGCAGCACGCAGACGAGGGCTACGAAGACGCTGGGGCCTTGGTCTTTCTCGGTGGGCTCGCGTCGTCGTATCCGAAGCAAGTCGGCGGCGATCCGGCGAAGGGGCGCGAGTACTTCGAACGTGCGCTCGCGCTGACACACCGCAAGAACCACATCTTGCTCGTCAACTACGCGAACCTCTACGCCGTGCCTGCACAGGATCGCGTGCTCTTCGCGAAGCTACTGCAGGAAGTGATCGAAGCGGGCGACCAAGGCGCGCTCTATCGGCTCGGCAACAAGGTCGCACGTCGACGCGCTGTGCGACTGCTCGCGCAGATCGACGATCTCTTCATGTAAACAGCTGACGCAGCCGCTCGGTCGCTATCGCGCTCATCGCAGCTTGCAAGTTGTACGACGGTACAAAGCCTGCCATCGGCACGCGCACGACTTGATCGCAGCGCGCGAGCACGCTCGCATCGATGCCGTCGCGCTCACCGCCGATGATGCACAGCACCGGGCCTCGCAGATCCGTGTCCCACGGTGCACACGCGCCCACGTCCTCGATCGCCACGATGCGCACTCCGAGGTGTCGTGCCCGATCGAGCACCTCGTGCGTGTCGTGGAACAGCACCGGCAAGAGCATGCTCGCGCCCATCGACACGTGCCGGATGCGCCCGCGGTCCTCATGATTCCACGCTCCGTCGATGACCACGCCATCGGCTCCCGAGACCTCGGCGGTGCGCACCACGAAGCCCACGTTGCTCGGGTAGGCGGCGCGGTGGACGAGCCAGGTGATGCCACCTCGCCCCAAGAGGCCGTCGAGGTCCGCCTCCGGCTCGGGCCCCAGCATGGCGATGGCATCGGGCACCTCGCTCGTTCGACTCATGCGCCGCAGGTCACCCGGCCCACCCCGCCAGAGCGTGATCCCGCGCGCCTCGGCTTCACGTACCAGCTCCGCAACTGGAGAGGTCACATCGTCCCTTTGGACCAGTACGACTCGAACGGAGCGTCCCTCATTTAGGGCGTGCCGAATCGACTCCGCGCCGGCCAGATAGCGCCGCATCGGGTGCTCGCTCGGCGCTTCGGAGGCCGATGGAAGGTGTCGGCCCACCGTGGATCCTGCCTGTCGGTGGGCCGACATGAAACGTCAACCGTTCGAAATTACGAGGAAAATCAAGCGAAGATCAAGCGCACGAGTGTCTCCGCGACGCAGGCAGGCTTGGGCTCGTTCTCGATCTCGATCGTGATCTTCTGCTTCAGCTGGATAGTGCTCGGATTGACCAGTTCGGCGGTCATCAGCTCGCGGTGAGCGCGCACGCGCGAGTTCACCTTGACGGGCGATGGGAAACGGACCTTATCGAGCCCGTAGTTGATGCCCATCATGATGCCTTCGTAGCCCTTGGGGTCGGCCATCGGGATACCGCCCTGAAGGTGCGGGATCAGCGAGAGCGTGAGGTAGCCATGAGCGATCGTCACCTTGAAGGGCGAAAACTGCGCCGCTTTCTCGGGGTCCACGTGGATGAACTGATGGTCGAGCGTGGCGTCGGCAAACATGTTGATGCGGGCCTGGTCGACCAGCAGCCACTCGCCGGTGCCCTCCGGCTTTCCTTCCAACTTCTTCCAGATCTCGATGGCCTTTTCGGCGTTCGTCGGCATGTTCTCTCCTGTACGAGCAAAGTGAGTCCGCGTAGTTACCGTAAGGCTCCGCCGCCATCAACCGCGCCGGTTTGGATTCTCCTGTAAACGGAGCTAGAGTGCCCGCAGTTAGGAGCCGATGCCATGCGTTTAGGATTCAGCGAATTACTGGTCATCTTGGCGATCTTCATGCTGCTGTTCGGCGCCAAGCGTCTGCCGGACCTCGCTGAAGGCATGGGCAAGGCCATCCGCAACTTCAAGCGCGGCATGACCGACCTCGATGACGACGTGACGCCGGCCGACAAGCAGGTGTCCTCAGGTTCGGGCGCATCCGAGCTGAAGCAACCGGCTGAAGCGACGCCGGCCGAGCGCAAGAGCTGAGCTGGTTACATACCCGCGCAGCAGCCTGCGGCTCTGCGCGTAGGTTACATACCCGCGCAGCAGCCTGCGGCTCTGCGCGTAGGTTACATACTCACGGCTCGATCTCGATTTCCATCTCGCCCGCGTCGTCCGGTGGGACAGAGTCGCCGTAGGAGTCGCCGGGTGCCAGGCTGATGCGCTGATCCATCAGGCGCTCCTCGGTGAGGCGTTCGAGATAGGCACGAAGCTCGGGCACGGCTTGCAAGAGCCGCTCGAAGTAGTCGCGGCTCAGGAACAAGAGACTGGCGCCGCCGTGCTCCGCGGTCACGGTGGCCGTCGTGGCCTCGCCTTGAATGAGCGAGATCTCGCCGAACATTTCGCCGGGGCCGAGGTGCGCGATGTCGATGCCCGCGCGCGTTACATTCACGTTGCCACGCAGCAATACGTAAAGGCCGACTCCCGGCTCGCCCTCGCGGATCACTACGCTCCCCGCAGCTGCATCGACAGCGACGAACCGGCGCATCAGGTCCATGCGCTGCTTGCTGTCTAGCGGACCGAACAACGGTGACGTCGTCACGACGTTGCGCAGCAAGCGCTCGCGCGCGAAGCCCGAGAGCGCACCCGCGAGATTCGCCAGCGTGCTCGACGCGTGCGAGAGCGCCCCGCAGTCGAACTCGAGCAGGTCGCACTCGCTGTGCGCGGTGATCGTGGCGGTGCGCGGTGCTGCCGAGAGCAGCGCCATCTCACCGAAGATCGCGGCCTCGAGCAGCTCGCCCAAGTGCTTGGTCTCGCCGCCGCGCAGCGAGCTCACATGCGCATGGCCGCGCGCGAGCACGAAGAAGCGGGTGCCCGGCTCGCCCTCTCGCAGGATCACCGTCCCCGGCCGAACGCGCAGGAGCCGCAGCGCTTCCAACACCGCACCGAACTCGTGTGCGTCGAGCAGCGAGAACAGCGGCAGCGGGATTAGCTTCTCCGGATACACGAGGCCCGCCGTGTCGTAGTTGCTTGCGACGCGCTCGGCCTCCACGGCGAGCGCGTCGGGACTGCGCGCGGGCGGCGTGGGTGCGCTGAGCGGGTCGTTGGGATCTGGCAGCGCGCGACGCACGCTCTTGCCGAGGCGCGGAGAGTTGCGTGCATACAACCCGGCAAAGTCGTGCAGCAGCACGCCCAAGCGCGGCTCGAGGGCGGAAAGCATCTTCAACGCGACCAGCGAGCGCAGCGGGTAGCCCGCGAGCGCCGCGTGACGCGCGAGCGCCGTGTACACGACAGCTGCACGCTGCAGCTCGCCCATGGCCATGAGCGCGTCCGCGATACGCAGCCGCGCGTCGAGGTTGCCGGGCTGCTGACTCGTGATCCGCAGGTAGCCGTCGAGCGCTGCCGTGTACTGTCGCGCGAACAGCTGCGCGTCTGCCTGTTCTTGCAACGCCGCGACGGTTTGTCCAACCACCGCACGTTTTTAGCAGAGCCTTGGCAAGCGCGGCTAGTGGCGGCTAAATGACCGAGCGTGATTCAGGAACGGCGCCTCGCTCGGTCCGGGCGCCCCGCTCGGCGTCGGAGCGCCTCAAACGGGGAGCCACCCTTCCTTCGGCGCTCCTCCTTGATCGCGGCGCCCGGTCCTTCGCGATCCACCGTTCCCGAATCACGCTCGGTCATTTAGAGCGCCGGCCGCGTTGCGCGCGATGTCTTGCACGAGCTCGAGCGAGGCGCTGCCTGGTGAGCCGCTCGTCGGACTCCGCAGCTGGGCTGGGTGCACGCTGTCTTTGGTAGCGTAGCGGGTCGACGTCACTCACGATCTCACGGCTTACATTTCTGTCAGTTAGTCAGCGCAATACCCTCGCAAAGCCGGTCCGCTCGTGTATTCTGCTGGGCACCATGAGCGAAGCCGGAAAGCTGCTGTTCGATCTCACGTTGACCGACGAGCAAGCGCTGATGCGCGAGACGGTCCGCAAGTTCGTCGACGCCGAGGTGCGGCCCTTCGCACGAAAATACGACGAAGCCGGCGCGACACCGCGCGAGCTCTGGCAGAAGACGCTCGAGCTCGGCGTGAACGCCGTGCAGATCCCAGAAGAGCAGGGCGGCTTCGGTTCGACGCGCTCACCGATCTCGAACACGCTGCTCGCCGAGGATCTCGCACGCGGCGACATGTCACTGGCACTCTCCGCGCTCTCCACACTGTCCTTCGTGAACTGCCTGCTCGACTTCGGTAACGCCTCGCAAAAGGCGCAGCTGCTCTCCGCATGCGCCGCGGACGGCTTTCACCCCGCCGCAGTTGCGCTGGCCGAGCCGGGCACCCGCTTCGATCCGCTGAAGTTGGCCACTACTGCGACACGTGCGACGAGTGCGACGGGCAACCAAGGCGGCTACGTGTTGCAGGGCGCAAAGACGCTCGTGGCGTTCGGGCCGGAAGCCGAGCACGTGCTGGTGATCGCGCGGCCCCCGCACGGTGCCCCTGGCGAAGCTGGCGCGTTCGTGGTTCCGCGTGGACAGGCTGGCGTCTCGTGGAGCCGCGAGGCGTTCATGGGTCTACGACCTGCACCGCTGCATCGCATGCAGCTCGATGGTGTCCAAGTGCCCGAGAGCGCTCGGCTCGGCGGCGATGTTCCGTTTCAGCTGTCACGGCTCGTCGATCTGTCTCGCATCGGTGCGGCCGCGCTCACCGTCGGCACCTGCCAGGCCGTGCTCGACTACGTCAAGAGCTATTGCAACGAGCGCATCGCGTTCGGTGAGCCGATCACGAACCGGCAGTCGGTCGCGTTCATGATCGCCGACATCGCGATCGAGCTCGACGCGCTGCGCCTGCTTACCTATCGCGCCGCGGCGCGCGCCGAGCGGGGCTTGCCGTTCCATCGCGAAGCCTATCTCGCGCGCATCCAGGCGGTCGAGAAGGGCATGAAGATCGGCACCGATGGTGTCCAGCTGCTGGGTGGCCACGGATTCATTCGCGAACACATGGTCGAGCTCTGGTATCGCAACCTGCGGGCCGTCCCGCTGCTCGAAGGCACGCTGTGCGTATGAGAAGGCCCGCTCTGCGTGTGAGGACATCATGATTAACTTGGAGCTTTCGGAACAGCTGGCTGGCCTCGAGACGCTGATGCGTTCGGTTGCGACCAACGTCATGCGGCCGATCTCGCGTAAATACGACAAGCAGGAGCACGACGTACCCGTCGAGCTGAAGGTCTTGGACCGCAGCCGTCAGCGGCAGGCGAGCGGTGCTGCTCCGGCCGGCGAGAAGAAAGAAAAGGATCCGACGCAGCCGCGCCAGGTGAAGAACGGGCCGGCCATGGCGGCCGTCGTGTCGATCGAACACATGGCGTGGGGCGACGTGGGCTTGATGCTGTCGATCCCGGGTGGTGGCCTCGGCAACGCGGCGATCAACGCGGTCGCCACCGCGGAGCAGAAAGAGCGCTTCGGATCGCTATATGCCTCCATGGCGATCACGGAACCGGCGTCGGGCTCGGACTCGGGCAGCATCAGCACCACCGCGCGCCTCGATGGCGACGAGTGGGTGATCGACGGCGAGAAGATCTTCGTGACGGCGGGTGGGCGCTGCAACGCGGTCGTGGTTTGGGCGACGCTCGACAAGCACAAGGGCAAGGCCGCGATCAAGTCGTTCGTCGTGCCGAAGGGCACGCCGGGCATGGAGGTCGTCAAGCTCGAGCACAAGCTGGGCATTCGCGCCTCCGACACGGCGACTATTCTGTTCACGGGCTGCCGTGTGCCGAAGGGCAATCTGCTCGGCCACGCCGAGGTCGCCGAAGGCGAGAAGCGCGCGGCGTTCGGCAAGGTCATGCAGACGTTCGACAACACGCGGCCCGGCGTCGCGGCCATGTCGATCGGCTGCGCGCGCGCCGCGCTCGACCTGGCTCGTGAGCTGCTCGAAAAAGATGGGCTGCGCTTCGACTACGACAAGCCGCTCTGGGATGCGTCAGCGGCCGAGGCCGAGCTGTACCGCATGGAGGCCGACTGGGAAGCGGCGCGCTTGCTCGTGCTGCGTGCGGCCTGGATGGCCGACAACGGCCAACCGAACTCGATGGAAGCCAGCATGGCGAAGGCGAAAGCCGGTCGCGTCGGCAACGCCATCACGCTGCGCTGCGTCGAGCTGTGCGGCTCGATTGGGTACGGCGAGGACACGCTGCTCGAGAAGTTCGCGCGCGACTCGAAGATCCTCGACATCTTCGAAGGCACGCAGCAGATCCAGCAGCTGATCGTCGCGCGTCGCTTGCTTGGGAAGTCGTCGGCCGAGCTGAAGTGAGTGGCTGTCAGTACCAGGTCACTGATGCCAGCACCGACGTCGTGAACACGCCGTGGCTGAAAACGCCCTCGGACACACTCGCGAACACGAAGCGGCCGAGCGCACCGATCGCCCAGTCGCCATCGATCGGCCACTCGTAGCCACCGCCAAGAATCAGCGCGCCGCCGCTGCCGGAGTTGGTGCCCACCGAGCTGCCGGGAGTCACGCTGCTGCGGGAATAGCTGAGCAACGCCAGGCCGAGCGCTCCCTGCACGTGCCAGCCGTCGAGCTCGTGGCGCAAGTACCAGTCTCCCATCGCGGCGATCACGCTCAGCGTCGAGGTGTCGAACGTGGAATCGCCCATCCCTTTCAACGACAGCGTGGGACGACTCGTGGCGTCGACGAAGAGGCCTCCTCCGAGCACGAGGCCCGGCAGGATCGTGGTGCCCACCGCGAGATCGAGCGACGCACCCGCACCCGTCGCGCTGCCGCTGATGCTTCCACCTGACAGCCCATCGCGTCGCAGACCAAGGCCAAGCGCACCGCGGAAGTACCAGCCCTGACGGCGCGGCCCACCGCTGGGCGGTGCGGGGGCGTCCGTACTGGTCTTGCCACCGTCCTTACCCGTCGCGCTGTTCGGACCAAAGATCGCATCTGCGCTGTTGGCATCGCCGCCCGGTGGCGCAGGTGCGTCGGCGCGTCGGGCCACGCGGTCTTCGAGCGCGCGGATGCGGTTTTCGACCTCGCGTCGGTTCTGCGCGTTCGGCAGTCGCTCCAGGTAGAGCTTGAACGCCTTCCGCGCATCGGCATCCATGCCGAGCCGGTCCGCGGTCTGCCCGATGTTGTAGAGCAGCTCGGGACGGCTGCTCAGCTGATAGGCGTCGTGAAAATGCCCCCACGCGTCGCGGTACTCGCCGTTCTCGTAGGACTTCTTGCCTTCCTCGAACGCCTGACGCGCCTGCTTGTCGCGCTCGTCGGGATCGTTGGGCAGGTACTCTGGCTGGGCCGTGACACTCTGCGCCTGCGAGGGAGCAGCCCACGCGCCATTGCCGAGCACGCACGACACGAACAGAAGGGCCCGCCACAGCCCGCGTTTGGCACTTGATCGCACGCCCATCGTTCGCTCTGACGCGGCGAGTCTACACCAGCGCTGCGCGGTTCCGGCCGCGAAACCCGGCCTGGCGCGCGCGACTTGCTCCGGTTTGGGGGCTCTGCTAGGGTCCGCGCCTCTAGATTTTCCGGGAGTTTCCATGGCCCGCGTAACCGTCGAAGACTGCCTCGTACACGAAGAAAACCGTTTTGCGTTGTGCATCCTGGCCTCGCGCCGCACGCGCCAGCTGAACCGCGGCGTGCCCGCGCTGGTCGAGAGCAAGAACCGCGCGGCCGTCACGGCCCTGCGTGAGATCGCAGCGACCCGCGTGAAGTACTCGCGCTTGGTCAACGACTTGATCGGCGAGTACATCGTCGAGACGAAAGCCCTGATGGAAGCCCAAGACGGCTGAGCCGGAACGGTCTCTTTGCCATTTAGTCGGGGTTGGCGCCCCGACCCCAACTGAGGCCGCGGCTTACGTCCTCTCTCACCTCGGTCACGTACAGGAAGTACGCTCCCTCGGCTCGTTGCGGGCGCGCTCGCGGCTCGGGGCAAATAGACCGCTCCGGACGTTGGTGCAGAAATGAAAAACGGCGCTCCCTTTCGGGGCGCCGTTTTTGTTTCTGGTATCGTTGTTCGAATCATGCGGTGGGCTTGTAGCTGATCTCGATCGAGAGGTTGAGCTGGACTTCGTCGCCGACGATCGACAGGCCTTCGGCGACGCCGCCGAACTTCAGGCCGAAGTCCTTGCGGTTGACCTTGGTCGTCGCTTCGTACGCGGCGCGCATGTGCTTGCCCTGGCCGAAGTCGACTTCGTGGACGCCGAGCAGCTCGCCGGCGAACACGACTTCCTTGGTCACGTCGCGCATCGTGAGGTCGGCCTTGGCCGTGAACTTGTCGCCCCTCCACTTGATCGACTTCAGCTTCAGCTTGAGCTGAGGAAACTTCTCGGCGTTGAAAAAGTCGTCGGTGCGCAGATGCGCGTCGCGCTTCTCGTTGTCGGTGTCGACCGAGGCGGTCTCCGCCGTGGCCGTGAGCGCCGTGATCTTGCCCGTCTTGGCGTCGGCTGTGATCTGGGCCGCATATTTTCGGAACTGCCCTTCGACCTTGGAGAAGCCCAGGTGGCGCGCCGAAAAGCCGATGTGCGAGTGATTCGGATCGACGTTCCAGTCGACCGCTTGAGCCTTCACCTGGGAAACCAAGAGCAGCAGCGGAAGGGCAAACAAGAGCTTGGACATGTGGGTGTCTCCTGAAGGGGTGTCGCAACGAGGGATACGCCCAAAGACGCGGAAACATTGCGGACTATTTCAGGCCGTGCCTGAAGCCGTTGCGCTCCACATAGGTCCGCGGATTGGCCGCGCAAGCCCCGCCGCGTCCCGATCCGAGCGCGTTAGACCAGGCACTCGATCAGATGCGGACCCGGCTCGCGCATCGCGTGCTCGAACGCGGCGCAGAACGCCTCGGCGCCATCCGGGCGCGAAGCGGAGACGCCCATGCCCCGCGCCAGCGCTACGAAGTCGAGGTCGGGCCGCGAGATGTCGAGCATGTCGCGCGCGCGCGCGCCCGGTCCGCCTTCGACGCCAACGCGCATCAGCTCGATGTTCAGGATCTTGTACGAGCGGTTGGCGAAGATGATCGTGGTGACGTCGAGCTGCTCGCGCGCCATCGTCCAGAGCGCCTGGATCGTGTACATCGCGCTGCCGTCGCCTTCGAGACAGACGACTTTGCGACCGGGACAGGCGACCGCCGCACCCGTCGCCAGCGGAAGTCCCAAGCCGATCGAGCCGCCCGTGTTGAACAGCCAATCGTGCCGCGGTGCGCCAACCGTGTAGTACGGCGTGAAGATGCCCTCGGTGTTGCCTTCGTCGACGACGATTGCGTGCTCGGGCAAGAGCGCGCCGATGGCGGTACCGACAGCGGCAGAGGTCAGCGCGCCCGTGGGCTTGTCGCTCCTTCTTGCGGGCTCGACGCGGTAGCCCGTCTTCGGCGCACCAACTGCTTCGGCCAGATGTTCCAGCGCTTCGATGGCGTCTTCCGCAGGCGTCGCGAGCGTGTAGACCTTGCAGCCCGGCGCAACCAGATCGCTGGGCTTTCCCGGGTACGCGAAGAACGCGGCGGGTGACTTGGTGCCGACCAGGATCAAGTGCTGCGTGTCCTTGAGCTCGTCAGCTGCCAACTCGGCGAAGTAGTTCATGCGCGCGACACTCGGTAGGCCCGCACCGCGCTCCAGGCGCGATGGGAAGGTGTCACAGGTCACGCGCGCGCCGGTCTTCTCGCCGATGCGCGTGGCTGCAATCAGGCCGCGCTCGCGCAGCGCGTAGCCGTTGAGCAGGAGCGTGGCCTTCTGGCCGCTGCGCAACACCTCGGCGATCTGCTTGATCGTGGCGTCATCGGCTTTCTTGCGCGCTGCCGGCGCGATGGGCTGCGCGGGGCCGCTCGACTCGCCCCAGGAGATGTCGGCCGGCAGGATTAGCGTGGCGATCTGGCCTGGCGCCGTGCGCGCTGCGGCGACCGCTTCGGCCGCGTCGTGTCCAATCGCAGTGCCCGACTGCGCGGTGCGCAGCCAGTCCGACATCGGGCGAGCCAAGCCGTCGACGTCGCTGTTGAGCGGTGCGTCGTAGACTTTGTGATAGGTCGCGTGATCACCCACGATGTTGAGCATCGGTGTAAAGGCGCGCCGCGCGTTGTGCACGTTCGCAAGCCCGTTGGTCAGGCCGGGACCTAGGTGCAAGAGCGTCGCAGCGGGCTTGTCGGCCATGCGGCCGTAGCCATCGGCTGCGCCCGTGACCACGCCCTCGAACAGCGCGAGCGACGAGCGCATCTCGGGCACGGCGTCGAGCGCCGCCACGAAGTGCATCTCGGACGTGCCCGGGTTCATGAAGCACACGTCGACGCCGCAACCCACGAGCGTACGAATCAAGCTTTGTGCACCGTTCATTGCCGTTCCCTTTTGTTCGTGCCACTTCAACGCAGATATTTGTGCCAGATGCGCAGCATCTCGAGCAGCGCCTTCACGAAGTCGCCACTCTTCACTTTCGACCCCGCGACGTCGCGCCAGCGGTCCAAGGGCAGCTCGTAGATGCGCTGGCCCGGATCGGACTCGCTTCCGGCCGCGGCGTCGCGCTTCATGCGCGCGATCAGCTCGACGTCGAAGGTCCAGCTGACACAGAACGGCTCGGCGAAGAGCGCGCTGGTTTGCGGCGATGAGCGAAACAGCTTCGCACCGCACTGGGTGTCGTACACGGGCAGCTCCAGCATGAGCGACGCGACCGTGGCGAAGACACGCCCCAGGTAATGGCGCAGCGCGCGCCGCTCGATCGTGCGACCGAGCAGCTGCACACGCGCGCCGAAGCACACGTCGCGCTCGGGGTGGGCTTCGAGCGCGCCTATGAAGCGTGGGATCTCGTCGAGCGGGGTGGCGAGGTCAGCGTCCCAGTAGCCGGCGTAGCGCGGCGCCTGTGCGAGCGCGTGCAGCATGCCGAGGCGCACGGTCTCGGCTTTGCCGCGGTTCCTCGGCTGAGGCAGGGTCGAGAAGTGGTTCGGGTCGGCCCTGCGCAGGGCTTCGAGCACGGCGTCGGTCCCGTCGCTGCTGCCGTCGTTCACGAACAAAAAACGCACCTCGGGGTGCTGGTCGCTGAACTCCCGGAAGGCGTCGACCGGGAGGCGTCCCGCTTCGTTGTAGCAAGGCACGACGATCGTGGTGGAGGGGAGGGCCGACACGTGTGCGGCACTATTTCAGCGGGCCGGAAGGAGCGCAACGGGCAGAGCGCGCCGGCCGGGGGTGCAAAAGGCGCCAGGGGGCGTGTGCGGCACGCGGCACCGGGAAGTGATGCCCGCGGGCGCAGCATCGATCCGACCGCGTAACTCTCCCGAACCGTCAGCTCAAAACCGATGCGAAATGTTGATCGCCAATATGTTGAAGCTGGCTCTGTACACTCCAGCATTCACGACGCGCGCGTGTTGGCCCTTGAACGTGTAGACGGCTGATTGCTGCAGCCGGGCCACCCCGTCTGGGTGCGCAGGTGGGTTCGGTTCCTGCTTCACGGTGCCACCGTTGCCGCCGGCGTCGATGTTCACACGCTTGTCGAAGCCGGTGGTCGGGTCCGTGGTAGCGCTCTGGAACGATTGCTGAGGCGGCGTTCCGACGAAGAGCGTCTCCTGGAACACGTGGCCCAGGCCGAGCGCGAAATCCCAGCTCCCTGCGCGCGCCATCGCGCCGACGCCGAAGCCGACACGGGCGAAGCCAAACGTATCGATGCTCGCGTAGGCAGGGTCGACCGAACGGGACTCGTAGAAGCCGCCAGCGCTCACGCCGACTACGCCGGGGAGCAGGTTGTAGGTAGCACCGAGCCGCACCGTAAAGGCATTCTCGGCGTGGCGGCTGGAGCTGAAATCGTTGACGTCCGGGTCCGGCACTTTGATGGGCGGATCCGAGGTTCCGTCGGACTTCTGAAAGATGATCTCGCCGGGCGCGAAGCTCACGTGGGACGAGTTTGTCGGTGTGTTCATCTGGAACGCACCGTCCAACTCGACGTCAAATTGTTCCTGCGTGAGGGGATCGCCCCGCAGAAGCATTCCCTTGGCATCGCGCGGGGCGCTCGGAACCGGACTGGCATAACGCACGCCGCCCGTAAGCAGCCAAGGCACGCCCGTCTTCACTCTCGTCAGCTTGATGGCGTCGTTCTTGTAGGCGACGTAGCCGGACGCTGAGCTCTGCTGGAACGTGTTGGTCGTGTATTGCAGCTGACCCGTGCCGTTGAAGCTGTCGACTATGCGGAAGGTGAGGCCGACATCCAGCATGTCGAGAGGGGATGCAAGAACGCCGAACGTCGCAGCCGGTATGAAGTAGTCGTGCGCCTTGAGGGTCGCCAGCATGTCGCTGTGTGGCGAGGTGCCAATCGCCAGCGCTTGAACGATGCTGAGCTCTGACGCGACGGCGATCCACGTGAATGTCATGCCCACGCGGACGCGAGGCAACACGCGATAGCCGACGGCAACCGACGGCCCTAGGACGAAGGTCACGCGCTGCCGCACGAGCTGGTAACGCGTCGGAGTGGGGCGCGCGCCGTCCGGCGTGTCGATCGTGCCGTCGGCGCCACCGTACTGCAGGCCTGGCAGGCCGGTGGGCGCGAGCATACCGAAGCCCAGCCCGAGATCGTCGTTCAGCTTCAACGTGTACGCGATACCGGGGACGGCCGCGACGGCAGCAGAGTTACAGACGCGGTCGAGCGGGTCGTTCTGGTACTTGGCACTGGCCGTGTCGCCAAAATCCGATTTGCCGGTCGTGTACTCGCCCCAGCCGTAATAGCCGTACGGTGTCACGCACATGCTGTGGAACGCGGTGTCCACGTTCAGCATGAAGGAATCGCCTTGCAGCGCGGCCAGCCCGGCAGGGTTCTGCAGGACGGAGAAGCCATCCTCGGCGCGTGCGACGTTGGCGCCGCCGCGAGCGAGCGAGCGCGCGCCGCCGGGTGAAAGCTCGAGTCCACCAAACGCGTGCGCCCGCGATGCCGCCGCCAGCAGCAACGCCAGACACCAACCTGCACGTGCGAGGGCAGTGCGCTTCACGGATAGGCCGGCAGCATGGTGCGGACGGTCTGGCAGGTGATGCTGGTGTCGTTCGGATCACCCGACAGTTTGACCAGCTCGAAGGTCGCGGTGCTGGTCGTTTGGTCCACTTGCGCATCCAGACCGGTGATGTCGCCCGAGGAGCAAGGCGTCATCTTCGATTTATCGTTCCACTCCGCAGCCGTGCAGCCATACGACTTCGCACTGTCGACCGGGATGCGGCAATCGTAGGTATGTTGTTGCGCGATTGGGCTGTCGCCGACCTTTTGCCCCGGCACGATGTCGCGCTTGACCGTTCCACTGATGTTGCTGCAGTCCACGACCATGCCGTCGAGATGACCTATCGCGCGCGTGGCCGTCGAGACGCATACCGCACGGTTCAAGCTGATGTACGGATAGCTGTAGTACTTCTTGCTGGCGGGCATGCTGAGCTGCGTCTGTTCCGACGGCGTATGGGTCCAAACCATCAGCCCAGGGATCCCGTCGCCGTCCGCATCGTCCTTCACAGCCGCGGCCGGCGTCGGCCAGGCGTCCGTCAACGGGTTCGCCAGTTTGATGCCGAGTACAGCCGCTTCCTTGGGCGACACGAACGCGGTTCCGGGCTTGGCATTGGACAGCGGAACATCCCCGCCGTGAATCAGCGCAAAGGCATCCCACACGCTCTTGGGAATGTAGGCGCCGTAGGTCTGGCCGCTGAGCGCTCCGGAGCCGAGCAAGTCAGCCGTCAGCGAGGGACCGCAGCCCTTCTTGTCGACCTTCACGGTGGTGCCGTCGTAGCTCATGCGATGGAGCTCCCACACGGTCGTGTGCAGCGTGCCGGCCTTGATCACTTCGACGCCACCAATACCGGTGACGTGCGGCCAACGGGTCGTCACATCCTGCCGCATGCCCCACATGCCGCTCAGATCGCAGTAGCAGGCGCTGCCCTTCTTTACGTACGGCGAGTTGCAGCCGCACAGGTAGCTGCCCGCGGTGTTCGTGCAGGTCTCGGTGGCGGCGCACGTGTTGAGCGTGCTGTTGGCGCACTCGTCGATGTCGTCGCAGTGCGCGACGCCATCGCCGGTGAAGCCGGGCTTGCACTTGCAGCTGAAGCCGGGTGTCTTGTCGGTGCAGTCGGCGTTGATGGTGCAGTTGTTGGCGCTCGGGGTCGCGCACTCGTTGATGTTCTTGCAGTCGCTGCCGGTGCCGCCGGAGTAGCCGTCGGGGCACGTGCAGGTGAACGAGCCGGCCGTGTTCATGCAGGTGGCGAGCGCGCCGCAGTTGTCCGTCTTGGCTTTGCACTCGTCGATGTCGGTGCAGGTCATGCCGTCGCCCGTGAACCCGGGCATGCAGCCGCAGGTGTACGAGCCGTCGGTGTCCGTGCAGGTGGCGGCCGAAGCACAGGTATCCATGTCAGTCGCGCACTCATCGATGTTGGTGCAGTTGACGCCGTCGCTGGTCTCGTAGCCGTTGGCGCATACGCAGATTGCGCTCGTGCTGCACGTTGCGTGTGTGCCGCATCCGTTGCCGTTCGGGCAGGCGATGTTCTTCGCGCACGTCTGGCCGTCGCCGTGATAGCCGTCGTCACACTTGCAGAACGCGGAGCCGGGTGTGTTCACGCAGCTGGCGTCTGCGCCGCACGTCTTCGGGCTGGCGGCAGTGCACTCGTTCACGTCGATGCAGGTTGCGCCACTGGCCACGTAACCCGCTGCGCACTTGCAGAGCGCACCACCGACCGTGTTCTTGCAGGTCGCGTTGATGTCACAGGTTTTCACGCCCGTGCTGCACTCATCGACGTCGCTGCAGGCCCGGCCGTCGCCCTGGAAGCCGGCCTTGCACTCGCACGTGTAGCCGCCTGCGGTATTGGTGCAGCTTGCGTTCGCCGCGCAGTCGTTCAGCTTTGCTTGCTTGCACTCGTCGACGTCGCTGCAACTCGTGCCACTGCCGCGGTAGCCAGCGTTGCAGCTGCAGGTGGCATCGTTCGCCACGTCGGAGCAGGTCGCGTGCTTGTCGCAGGCGGCGGCTGCACAGGTCAGCAGGGGCGACCCGGAGTCGGTCCCACTGTCCTTCTTTCCGCCAACGGCGGTCGAGCCGTCCCCTACATCCGTGCCGGAGTCATGGGCACCGCGCTGCGCGTTTTTTTGCGGCGAACCGCACGCGACGAGCGAGACCACACAACCCACGACCGCCCAGTATTCGAAGCCGAGTTGAAACTTGGTTCGCACCACGCCGCTGCCTTTTACGCGTCCCTGACTCGGGATTCTGCCGGGAAGCGAGCAACTCCACAAGTCCATTGTACGGGTGTTGCGCAGATGCTGACTCACACGTCGGCTGCCAGCTTCCTTGACCGACGTCCGACGCTTGACGTCGTTATCCGGCGCTTGATGTCGTTAAGTGAGCGCGCGTTCTGCCGAAAGGTCCGTGACAAC
This sequence comes from Sandaracinaceae bacterium, assembly GCA_017881055.1. Lineage (GTDB taxonomy): Bacteria > Myxococcota_A > Polyangia > Polyangiales > JAFGIB01 > JADGRF01. The sequence continues at coordinate 21,726 of JADGRF010000016.1, read as the reverse complement.
TGGCCCAAACCAGATACGATCAAACGTGCAAGGTTCGTACACCGACGTACGAGGTTCCGTTTGCGTTCCGGACGGGCACGGGGTTACGAAGCGCCTTCGCGACTTGTCGAGTTTCCCGAGTCTCTTGAGTTTCTCTAGGAGGATTACGATGACGCTTTCGCCCCCAGCGCTCGCTGCGCGCTTGATGATCTTCGCCGCCCTGACGGCTTGTTCCGCCAATACCGTTCGGCACGGTGGACAAGGCGGCGCAGCCAACGGTGGCGGCTCGGGCAGCGGCGTCTCTGGCGTCGGTGGTGGGCCAATTGGCGGCAGCGGCGCTCGGAACGGCGGCACTGGTGGTGCGCCCGTGGGCTCAGACCAGCCAATCAACCTCAATGCGTGTCCCGGCATGGTCTCGGCGACCAACGTGACCGCACTGCAGAATCCCGCTGTGATGACGGTCGCGCCGATGCGCTGGCTGTACCCCTACGAGAACACGGTCTTCCCGCGCGGCCTCGAAGCCCCGCTCCTGCAGTGGGACGAGGTCGGCGGCGGCACGGCCTCCGATGCCGTCTACGTGCATATGCACTCGAACCTGTTCGACTACAAGGGCTGCTTGCCCCCGACCAAGGCCGGTCAGCTGCAACTGCCACAGGATGTCTGGGACACCGCCGGTGTGCAGAGCCGGGGCGGCACCGATCCACTCTCGATCGATCTCGTGGCAGTCGCGGCCGGCAAGGCCAGCAAGCTGCCCACCCGCAAGGTCGTGTTCGCGCTCGCCGAGCTGAAGACGTCGATCTATTACAATACCTACGGCTCGGCGCTCGCGATGCAGATGGGCGCTGTCGGCGGCGTGGTCATGCGCATCAGCCCGAAGCAGCCACAGCCCGACGTGTTCCTGAAGGGCCACGATACGGTCGCCGGCTTCTGCATCGGTTGCCACTCGGTCTCCGCCGACGGCAGCACGATGGTCGCGGAAGAGCACGCGGCCCTCGGCCTCGTGGAGGGCTCGAGCTTCTTGTTCAACCTGAAGGCTGCGGGCACCGCGACGTTCCCGCCGCCGGTGTTCAGCAACCTCAAGCGCGCGGGCTTCAGCGGCTTGTATCCGGACGGCAGCGTGTACTTGACCATGGGTCGTCCGCAGCTCGGTCCGTTCGGTGGCACCGGCAACGTGCCGGGTACGTTCGGCCCCGAAAACACGAAGCTCTACGACTCGAAGACCGGCATGGAGATCGCGGGCAGCGGCGCGCCGAAGTACGTGATGATGCCGATGTTCTCGACCGACGGAAGAGTGATCGCGTTCAACCACCTCGCGGATGCCGGCACCGGCGGTCACGAGCTCGCGACCATGGACTTCGACAAGGCGAGCAACAAGTTCACGAACTTGAAGACGGCCTACACCGACCCGAGCAGGTACGTCGGCTGGCCGCAGTTCTTGCCGGACGTGCAGGACACGAGCTCCGAGAACGCGCAGAAGGCCGGTCGTCGGCTCGTGTTCGCGCTCGGTAAGAGCGGTGACTACGTGACGCAGGACGCGCCCGCCGGCGTGACCCCGCATCCGAGCGATCTGTTTTGGATCGACCTGGACACGGGCATGGTCGCGCCACTCAGTCGCGCGGGTGGCTTCGAAGGCACCACGAACTTCATGCCGTACGGCGATCGCGATGCGCACGTCGACTACATCCCGACCATCAGCCCGGTTGCGGCTGGCGGCTACTTCTGGATGTTCTTCAGCAGCCGTCGTCAGTACGGCAACAAGTACACGTACACGAACGTGCAGGACAACTCGGCGAAGAAGATCTGGGTTGCTGCGATCGACATTCACGCCGCACCCGGTGCTGACCCGAGCCACCCCGCGTTCTTCTTGCCCGGTCAAGAGGGCGTGTCAGGCAACATCCGCGCGTTCGCGGCGCTCTCGCCGTGCCACGTGGATGGCGACTCATGCGAGTCGGGCATCGACTGCTGCAGCGGTCACTGCGTGATGGGCAAGTGCGGCGAATCGACGGCGGCTTGCTCGATGATCGACGAGAAGTGCACCAAGACGGCGGACTGCTGCCCGGGCCAAGGCCTGGCCTGCATCGGCGGCTTCTGCGGCCTGCCCGTTCCGCAGTGATTGGCGACTGACACGCATGCGGAGCAGCTGCCGGGTACGGTGGCTGCTCCGTGCTTTATACCCTCGGAGCAGCGTTCGGCTCTCCGCTGAGTCAGTTCTGGATGCAGGCCATCGGGGTCGTGCCCCCGCTGACGGCGGCGCACGTGGTCTCGGCTGGGCAGTCGGCGCTCGTGTCGCAGCGCAGCGCGCATTCGCCTCCGAAGCAGCGTGCGTTCGTGCTGAACTGCTCGCACGCGGAGTCGCCGCCGCACTGCGCCGTGCACAGCCGGTCGAAGATCGCGCCGCTGCAGATCAAGCCGGGCTGACAGCTGCCGAGGCACGGCTCGCCGATGCCGGCGCCAGCCCCACTGCCTCCGGCGCCGCCTCCCTGCTTCCTCCGCATGCGGACAGGAGTAGGAAACTGACTGCAGCCAGCAGTGAGAGCAGCGGCTTTGTGCTCGTCATGGGTTGCAGGGTAGGCGGGGTAGGCGATTGTCTCAAGCGACGACCGAGTCTCGTGACGCGCGGCATGATGCGCACGTGGTAGACTTGCCAGGATGCGCCGCCTGCTCTGCTGGCTGACGATCGCGAGCGCCTGCTGCGTAGCGCAGGGCGTGGCGCGCGCGCAGGCCAATGATCTGATCGTAGACGGGACCGGTGTCCAAGGCCCGGCCACGTTCACGGTCGATGCTGCGTCCGCGCGCCATTACGACAACGTGTGCGTGATCCACGGCGGCGTGATCCGCGTGATTCAGTACGTGCACGGCTCGGACAAGCACGTCTACGGAAACCTGGAGCTGGTCGCGGGCTCGATCTTCGTGGACGCAACGTCCAAGGTCACGGCGCGCGCGGCAGGTTACACCTCGGAGCTGTGCGGCGACGGCGACGGGCCCACGTCGAGCGCGGGCGGTCGCGGCGGTTGCAGCTTGCGCGACTCCGCGGGCGGTGGCGCGCACTTCGGCCCCGGTGGTCGCGGCACGATCGATCGTCCGATGAGCTTCCCGGCCGACTTCGAAGACGACTGCATGAACACGTTCACTGGGACGGGCTGCAGCAGCTACGCGTACTGCGCGGGTGCGCTCGGGCTCGGGCCGTCGGTGGCCGGCGTGAGCGCACAGCACAACGTCTATCAGCCGGAGTTCGGTGCGGCCGGTGGTGACAAGGGTTGCATGGACGGCGATGGCTTCACCTCGCCGATCGTGGGTGGAGCCGGCGGTGGACGAGTCGCGCTCGTGGGCCTCAGCGCCCGCGGCAGTAGCGCGTCGCCGTGCGGCCTCGCACCCGGCACCGTGCATATCGACGGAACCGTCGACGCACGCGGCGCGCGTGGCTGCGGCGTGGACAACGACTCGGGCGGCGGCGGTGCGGGCGGCTCGGTGCTGGTGGTCGGCGAGAAGGTGGAGCTCGGCCCGACCGCGCTGATCACCGCGGCTGGCGGTCTCGGCGGCGACGCGCGTGCGGCGGCGGTCGGTCAGCCCGACTACCTGGATTGCCCGGCGGGCGCGCAGACCACGGTGGCCGGCTGCGACGACTGCGGTGGCGGCGGCGGTGGCGGCGTGATCAGCGTGCTCTCGGTGCGTGCGAGCTTCGATCCGAGCGCGCGCTTCGATGTCAGCGGTGCGCTCGGCGGTACGTGTCCGCTTTGCCAGGGCGAAGCGGGCGGCGGCGCGGGCGAGCTGCAGCTGGACGGTGCGTACATCGGCGAGGTGTGCGACGGCTTCGACAACGACTTCGATGGGGTCATAGACGAAGGCTTCAGCAACTCTCAGTGCGGGCTCGGCGTGTGTGCGCAGAGCATCCCGAGCTGCAGCGCGGGCGAGCCAGCCGCGTGCGCGCCGACGGTGACCAGCGATCCAAGCTGCAAGGCTGCAGCTGACGGTGGCAAGCCGCGCGTCATGGTGATCCTCGATACGTCCGCTTCGATGCTGCTGACTTTGACCGGGTACCCGACCTTCGGTGACGGAAGCGTGGAGCACCCGGGCATCGACACCGATGGCGACGGTCAACCCAACGACTCGCGCTTGTTCCTCGCGCGCGAGACCTTGGCGCAAGTGATGACGGCGTATCCCGAGCTCGACTTCGGGCTCGCGCGTTACCACCAGGACGAGGGCCCCAACCGCTCGTGCCAGGCCGCCGCGTGGTTCGAGTGCCAGGGCCTGGTCGCCAGCTACGATGACCCACGCGACAACTCCGGCGCGCACGCCTGCGACGTGAGCTACGGGCCGAATCCGGGCGATACGATTTCGGTGCTCGTCAATCCGAACGCCGGGCCCAACCCGCCGGTTCGCACCGAGTGCATCAACTACGCGGGCTCGTGTGGCCCTGCGCGCCGCGGCGCGGACATTCTGTCTGGCTTCGGCACACCACTCAAAGCGATGGTGAAGTGGCTCGATGGCAAGGAGACCGCGTGGAACGGCGACACCACGCCAGGCGACTTCTGCGCCCATCGCACGGGTGGCGACTGCGAAGTGCGCGGTGCGGGGCCGACGCCGCTCGCAGGCTCGTTGCAAGCCGTCGAAGACTACATCCGCCCGGTGCGCGCGACCGACCCGGTTGCCGGCTGTCGTGACTACAGCGTGATCCTGGTGACGGACGGTGCGGAGAGCTGCGCGGGCGATCCCGTGTCCCAGGCCCGGCACCTGCACGACGTGCTCGGCATCGACGTGAACGTGATCGCGGTCAGCGTGCTGCCAAGCGAGCAGCAAGCGCTGAACGGCATCGCGATGGCGGGCTCCGGCGGCACGCGCGGCGCCGCGTTCGTGTCGCAGCCACAGGAGTTGATGCCGGCCCTGACCAGCATCGTCTCGCGCTCCGTGCGCTTCGAGACCTGCAACGGGCTCGACGACGACTGCGACTCCAAGATCGACGAAGACTTCACGGGCCTCGGGCAGAGCTGCAACGACGGTGGCCGAGGCATTTGCCGAGGTCTCGGCGCGCTCGCGTGCAACACGGCCGGTGACTCGCTGCAGTGCAACATCAGCACGCCTCCGCAGAGCCCCGGCGTCGAGATCTGCAACAACTTGGACGACGACTGCGACGGCGCCATCGACGAGAGCCTCGACTGCACGGACACGAGCTGCGTGCAGAGCGGCGAAGAGCTGTGCAACGGCAAGGACGACGACTGCGACGGCAAGATCGACGAAGCGGATCCGTCGTTGAACCGCGCTTGCGGCTCGACGCGGGGCGAGTGCACGCCCGGCGTGCTGCGCTGCGTGTCGGGCTCGCTCATGTGCATCGGGGGCGTCTCGAAGACCGATGAGCTGTGCAACGGTCGCGACGACAATTGCAACGGGCAGGTGGACGACGACGCGGTCTGTCCGAAGGGTAACGCGTGCGTGTCAGGTGCGTGTCGCCGCGGCTGCGACCCCAAGCAAGAGTTCCCATGCCCGGTCGGTATGAGCTGCGTGATGAAGGCTGGCTTCAGCGGTGGCTTCTGCTTGCCCAGCGCGTGCTCGATCTGCAAGACGAGCGAACGCTGCGCGGTCGACCACTGTGTGGACGCGTGTCAGGGCGTGAAATGTGATTCGGGGTCGACGTGCGTGAACGGCCAGTGCGTGGACTGCGCGGTGTCGGGCTGTGCGACGGGCCAGGTCTGCTACGACCACGCCTGCGAACCGGATCCGTGCGCGCGCGTGAAGTGCGCCACCAACGATCTGTGCTGGGACGGCAAGTGTCTCTCGCACTGCGACGACGCGAAGTGCCCGAGCGGCCAGAGCTGCGGCTCGAGCGGCGGCTGCGAGGTGGACCCGTGCGCCAGCGTGACCTGTCCGGCGCACCAGGGGGACGTGTGTCGGGGCGGCAAGTGCGTTGCGGATCCCTGCGCGAGTCTTTCATGCGTGACGGGCGACGTGTGTCTACCCGCTGTCGGCTGCGTCGCGGACCCGTGCGCAGTCACGCATTGTCCGGTCAGCGAGCTGTGCACGGTCGGTGGTCATGGGGAGCCGGTCTGCGCGCCACCCAAGAACCCCAACGAAAAGCCGCACGTTGCAACGTACGTAGCGACCAGCGGCTCGGGGCTGTCGAGCTGCAGCGTGAGCGCGCCGGGGCGCCCTGCGCCGCGCTCGCTCGCGCCTTTCGGTATGACGTTGTTGTTTGCGCGGGTGTTCGTGCGCCGCTCGCGGAGGCGAACGTGAGGGACGCTGCTCTGCGCGCGCTCGTGTGCGCGTCGCTGTGTGCGCTGGTGTGCCTCGGCGCAGCCGGTTGCCGCAACGAAGCATTTTGCCTCGACTGTGTCGAGGATGCCGGCGGCGTGATCGACGGCGCTGTGATCGACGGCGCTGTGTCCCCCGACGCGGGCAACATGGCCACGCCCACGCCCGACAGTGGCCGCATCGACACCTGCATCTCGAGCGGCCAAGACGAGATCTGCAACCAGATCGACGACGACTGCGATGGCAAGGTCGATGAGGATTTCGCGCTCGAGAACAACCCGCAGCACTGTGGCAGCTGCAACCATTCCTGCGCGGTCGAGAACGTCGACGCGGTGTGCGTGCGCGGCAAGTGCCAGGACCTGGGCTGTCAGCTCGGCTTTGCCGACCTGGACCACAAGGCTGGCTGTGAGTACCGCTGTCCGGTGTTTCCTGCGCGCAGCGAAGACTGCAACGGCGTCGACGACGACTGCGACGGTCAAACCGATGAAGACCTGATCCGGCCGGGCAACGGCATCTGCCGTCATCTCGCCGGGACGCCCTGCGAGAACGTCGGCGTGGTTTGCGATACGCGGGCCGGACGCACCACCTGGTACTGCGACTATCCGGCCGGCGTGCAGTTCGATCCGATCGTGCCGAACGGGATCGTGCCCGACGAGACGCGCTGCGACGGTATCGACAACGACTGCGACGGCTTGGTCGACGAGCCGTGGCCCGAGGTCGGCAAAGAGTGCGACGACGGTTCGCTCGGCGCGTGCCGCGACGTCGGCATGATCCGCTGCCATCCGGTCGATCCCACGCGTACCTATTGCGACCTAACGGTGCTGCCCGATCCCGTGCCCGGCTCGGGGCCCGCCGCGGTCGAGACCTGCAACGGCGTCGACGACAACTGCGACGGCACCGTGGACAACCCGGACCCGCAGGACCCGAAGCGAGTGATTGACGACATGGTGCACGTCGTCCGCGGCGGGCTCGACTACTGGATGTACCGCTACGAGGCCTCGCGCCCGGATGCGCTGGCGACGGTGCCAGGGCGAGTGACCGCGCGCTCCTGCTCGAAGGCCAACGCGTTGCCTTGGACGTTCGTGTCGTACTCCGTGGCGAGCGCGGCTTGCGCGGCATCGGGCCGGCGCCTGTGCACCGGCGCCGAATGGCAGGGCGCGTGTGAAGGCGCGAGCGCGACCACGTATCCCTACGGCGCGAGCTACGTCGGTGACAGCTGCAACGGTGCCGACCACGATGCCGTTCCCGGGGGTGCGTTCGACAGCGCCGTGCTGCCGACGGGATCGCTGGCTGCGTGCATCAGCCAGGAGAGCGCCTACGATCTCTCCGGCAACGTGCGCGAGTGGACCAGCGACGCCGACGGAACGACCGGCGCCCCGGCCAACATTCCGATCTACGTGGCCCGCGGCGGCTCGTACATCTCGTCGGCGGGGGCGCTCACGTGCCAGACCACGTTCTCGCAGGCGAGCGCGAACACGCTGTTGCCGAGCTTGGGCTTCCGTTGCTGTTCTGACGCAGCGCCGTGACGGTCCACGCGCTATGCTGCGCGACCGGTGCTCGACATGCTGCGGACTACCATCGCCTGCGCTTCGTTTGCGCTGTTCATCGCGCTGTGCGCAGGCGCGCCGCGCCGGCGTGAGGTCGCGCCCGTAGCAGCGCGGGCGAAACGAGCCGCGCCGAGCGCGTCGGCCACGGCTGCGCCGACCGTGGCCGCGCCTGCTATGCCGCCGGCAGCTGCAAGCGGACCGCTGCGCTTCATCGCAATCGGCGGAGGTGCCACGCCCGAGTCGACGGAAGTGTCGCTCGAGCAGGACATTGCGCTGGTCGTCAGCGTGTTGCCGGGGCCGGGCAGGGTGCTGTTTGCCGGTGGCTCGGACGCCAACAGCGTGCGCACGCTCGACCCGACCTTGGATGCGACCAGCGTGCTCGTGCGCGTCGGTGACTTCTTCACGCCACGCAAAGGCCGCGGCAGTCGGTATCGCAAGCCCTCGCTCAACGCGCTGCCCGCGAGCTCGAGCAGTGTCCACCACGAGCTGTTCCATGCGCTTGCCGAGGGCAAGGACCCGCTGCTTCTTTACATTGCATCTCATGGCGAGCAGGGCGGACACGCACGCGAGAACCACGTGGTGCTCTGGGGCGGCGACGAGCTCTCCGTGCCCGAGCTCGATGCGCTGTCGAGCAAGGCAAAGCGGCCGGTGCGCTTGGTGATCGCGAGTTGTTTCTCCGGTGGCTTTGCCGAGCTCGCGTTCGAAGCTGCGGAGCCGGCGCGCGGCATCACGACCTCGCCACGCTGTGGCCTGTTTGCCGGAACGTGGGACCGCGAGACCAGCGGCTGCGATCCGAACCCTGATCGGCGCGCGCAGGAGGGCTACAGCATGCACATGCTGCACGCGCTGCGTGGCGAAGATCGCGATGGCCATCCGCTTGCGAAGCGCGACATCGACTTCGATGGCGACGGGCGGGTGAGCCTGTTCGAGGCGCACACGCGTGCGCGCATCGCGGGCGAATCGATCGACGTGCCGACCACCACGTCGGAGCGCTACCTGCGCGAAGTGCAGAAGAAACCCGGCAAGATCGACGCCAAATTGCTGCCCGAGGACGCCGCCGTCGTGACGCAGCTCGGCGCGCGCCTTGGGCTACTCACGCGAGCGGCCGTCGAAGAGCGATTATCCGCGCTCGGGCGCACGCTCGATCAGCTGGATCACGAGCTCACGATCGCCGAGGACAACCTCGACGAAAAGCACGGCGCGTTGTCGGCCTTGCTGCTCGGCCGCTGGCCCGTGCTCGACGACGCCTACCACCCCGACTTCGCGCCCACGCTCGCGCGCGACTCACTCGCCATCAAGAAGGTCCTGGACGACAGCGACGAGGCCAAGGCCAACGCCGCAGCTGCCGAAGAAGTAGACGACCTCGACGCCCGCTACGCCGCCGGCCAAACCGAAGAAGCGATCACCCTGCGCCTAAAGCGAGCCTACGAAACCCAAGAACTAGCCGCCGCCCTAAAGTCCAAAGGCGGCGACCCCTGGAAGAACTACCTCTCCCTACTCACCTGCGAACGCACCTCCCCCTAAAACAGTGGCGCCTGGGCCGCGATCCACTTCGCGATCCGCCTTCGCTTCCTGCGGTGCGTGCTCACGGACGGGAAGTCCGCTCCGCGCGCTCCTCGGAACCGAAGGCGCCTCGCTCGCGGCTCACGACCCATGCGCCACTGTTTTGGCCGCAGTGACAACGCGTCTCGTGAAGGGCCACGCGATCCGCGATCACATAACGGGGAGGCGGCGCCGTTGGGAGGCTCCCCATCCGCGGGGCAGACTGGCGGGATCGTGACCTGCTGCGCGTACGGCTTCGCTGATCATCGTGGCGTGCTCGTCGGGATCGGCCCAGCGGCGCCGGCCCTCCTCGGGCAGGAACTCGATCGGGTCGAAGTACAGGTACACGGCGCTCTCGTCCACGTTCGGTGAGCGATACACGCTCACTCCGGTGGTGCGGTTGTAGTGCTCGAACGAATGCACGTCGCGCTTGCCGCCGCCGCCTGGGGCGTCGACCACGAACGTCGGCGTGTTGAAGCCTGCCGTCGAGCCGCGCACCTGCTTCTCGATCGCGAGCGTGGTGCCAAGGCTGGTACGCAGGTCTTCGACGCCGGGCACGAGATCGTGCTGGTACACGTAGTACGGCTGAACGTTCACGTACGAGAGGCGCTTGACCAGCGTGCGCAAGATGGTCGGGTCGTCGTTGACGCCGCGCAGCAGCACGCACTGGTTGCGGATCGTGACGCCTTCGCCGTACAAGCGGCGCGTCGCGGCCTGGGTGATCCACGTGATCTCGCGCGGGTGCGACACGTGGGTGTGTACGACGACTTCCTTGCCGAGCTTGCGGCCGCGTTGCGCGACGCTCGCGAGCGAGTTGACCCACTCGTCGTCACTCAAGAACTTCATGGGTGCGACGGCGATCGCCTTGGTCGCGAAGCGCATGCGGCGCACGTGCGGGATGTCGAGCAGCGTGTTGCCGATGTCCGCGATCTGGTCCGCGCGCAAATTGTGCACGTCGCCACCGCTGATCACGATGTCTTCGAGCTGCTCGTGTTCGCGGATGTACTCGAACGCGACTTCCCAGCGCTCGGGCTTCGCGCGCAGGTGGTACTTGGACACGCCTTCGGTGTCGACGCCGACCGAATAGCTGCGGGTGCAGAATCGGCAGTACACCGGACAGAGATCGAGCGCGAGGAACAGCGCCTTGTCGGGATAGCGATGCACCAGGCCCGGCACGGGCGAGTCGCTGCGCTCGTGCAGCGAGTCGAACCCCACCATCGGGTGGTCGGCCAGCTGCTCGGAGGCGAGCGGCAGGAACTGTTTGCGAAGCGGGTCGCTGTACGGGTCGCGCCAGTCGATGAGCGACACGATGTACGGCGAGATGCGCAGGCTCATCGGTGCGCGCGCCATGCCGGCTTCCACGTCGCGGAAGAACGCGTTGGGCAGCAGATCGCCGAGCGCGGTGGCGAGCTTGTCCACGCGCGTCACGGCGTGTTGGCTCTGCCAGTGATGATCGAGGAAGGTCGCTTGATCGACGCCGCGGTACGCGGGGATGTAGCGCCAGAAGTCGCCTTCGAGGAGTTGACGATGCCCGTCAAAGAGGTTCGCGATCGGGTTCGTGAAGGTGTCAGTGGCAGTGGCGTGTCCAGTGTCCGTGACTCGCGGAGCGCTTACTGAAGGAGGCTCCGTTTCTTCTTCCTCGATGAAAGGCATCGGGTGACCAAGCTCGACGTCCATGCGCTGTTCCTCTGTTGGTCGCGCGCCGTAATGATTGCGCTGAACAGCGCCCGAACGACGACACGTCTCGTTAACAGCTTGCCCCCCTTGCATGATCGAGGCCAAAAAGTTGATCACGAGGTGTTGTGTGACGCGTGTGGCGACGGAGCGCTGAGCTTGGCCTGCACCTTGCACAACGCGCGCGTGCTTTCCAGGAGTCCGTCGTATGCGCATTGCTTTCACCCACAACCTTCAGCTCAGCACCGCCGAGGAAGAGGCCGAGTTCGACACGCCAGAGACCGTCGCCGGGATCTCGGCAGCGTTGCGTAAGCTCGGCCATCAGGTCGAGCCGATCGAGGTGTCGGGTCCGGCGTCGCGCGTGGTGGCTCGGCTCGAGGCGCTGGCACCCGATCTGGTGTTCAACACCGCCGAGGGTAGCCACGGTCGGTTCCGCGAAGCGTTCTACCCGGCGCTGTTCGATCGGCTGTCTTTGCCGTTCACCGGATCGGACGCGTACGTCTGCGCGCTCACGCTCGACAAGCGCCTGAGCAAGATGGTCGTCGCGTCGCACAACGTGACCACGCCGAAGTTTTGCTACGTCGAAGACGTCACGCAGCTGACGGCGGCCAACCATCTGCGCTTCCCCTTGATCGTAAAGCCAAATTTCGAAGGCTCGTCAGTCGGCATCACGGTGGACTCGGTCGTGGAGACGCACGAGCAACTGACTGCGCGCGTGCTCGATCTGATCGCGCGCTTCCCCGCCGGTGTGCTGATCGAAGAGTTCATCGTGGGGCGCGATCTCACGGTGCCGTTCATCGAGAAGGCGTCGCCGCTGACCTTGGGTGTGCTCGAGCCCGCGGGCTACGAATACGACTCGGCTGCGGTCGCCGGACGGCGCTACCAACTCTACGATTTCGAGCTCAAGAACATCGGCTCGCAGGCGGTGAACGTGAAGGTGCCTGCCGGACTTTCTACCACCCAGCGCGCGCGCTGCATCGAGCTCACCCAGAAGGTGATCCGCGCGCTCGGCATCCGCGACATGGGTCGCGTGGACTTCCGACTCGGCGACGACGGTGAGGTCTACTTCCTCGAAGTGAACGCGCTGCCGAGCTTGGAGAAGGGCGCGGCGATCTACGCATCGAGCGCGCTCGCGGGCCTGCCGACGCAAGAAGCCATGCTTGATGCGATCTTGAGGTCGGCCTCGGAGCGCTATGGGCTGTCCCAGAGCGCAATGCCTGCACGCCGCAGTGCGCAGAGATTGCGCGTTGGGCTGACATACAACGTTCGGCGCACCGCGGAGCTCACGCCAGATCGTGATCACGACGCCGAGTACGACACGCCGCAGACGATCTCGGCGATCCGCGAAGCGGTCGAGAGCTACGGTCACACGGTCGTAGAGCTCGAAGCGACACCCGAGCTGTCGACGTTGTTGCCGGCCGCCGCGGCCGACGTGGTGTTCAACATCGCGGAGGGCATGGGCGGTCGCAACCGTGAAGCGCAGGTTCCGGCGCTGCTCGAGCTGCTCGGCATTCCTTATACAGGCTCGGACCCGGCCGCCATGTCGCTCGCGCTCGACAAGAGCTTGGCGAAGCAGATCGTCGCGCAGGCCGAGTGTCCTACACCGGCGTCGATGGTCATGCGCACAGGCAAGGAGCGCTTGGCGAAGGGCCTCGACTTCCCGCTGATGGTGAAGCCCGTTGCCGAGGGCAGCAGCAAGGGCATCGTCGGGCGCTCGGTCGCCGAGTCCGAAGCCGAGCTGCGCGACTTCGCGCGCGAGCTGATCCAGAAGTATCGTCAGGACGTGCTGGTCGAAACGTACCTGCCCGGTCGTGAGTTCACGGTCGCGCTGATCGGCGAGACCAAGCCCAAGGCGCTGCCGCCGATGGAAGTGATCTTCACCGACCCCGATCGCAAGCACCCGATCTACGACTTCGAGTGCAAGTTCCGGGGCCGCGGCATCCGTTATGAAGTGCCAGCCAAGGTCGACGATCCGCTCTTGCGCGAGATCGAGCGCGTGGCGAAGCGCTCGTTCGTGGCGCTCGGCTGCCGCGACTACGCGCGCGTCGATTTGCGTATCGATGCGCAGGGACGGGTGAACTTCATCGAGTGCAATCCGCTGCCCGGCCTGTCGCCTGGCTTTTCCGACATGTGCCTAATCGCGGACGCGGTCGGGATCTCGTACCGTACATTGATCGGCGAGATCATGGCGCCGTGCATTCGCCGGTATCGCGAGAAGCGCAGACTGCGCGCGATCGAAGGACGTCTGTGACCGAACCCGACGCCGGGCAACCCGCTCCGGCTCGCGTTCCCGCTTCCCTCAGCCCGGAGCAGGTCCGCCCCCAGTTACTCCGGGCGGTCACGCTGCTGGCGTTCATTGGGCAGGCGATCGCCTTCTTCCCGGTTCGCCAGGACGACCCGTTCATCACCTACCGGTACGGGCAGAACCTCGTGCTCGGTCACGGCTTCGTGTTCAATCCCGGCGAGCGCATCCTCGGCTCGACCGCGCCCGGCCACATGCTGCTGTCCGCGCTCGTCTACCTCGTGTTCGGACAGGAACACACGCCGTCGTGGATGAGCGTGCTGGGCTGTCTCGGATGGACCGCGCAGGCCGTCGCGGCTCACTATCTGCTGTCGCCGCAGCTGGGTCGTCGGCTCTCGATCGTCGTTTCGTTCGCGCTGCTGCTTGGAGCCGCTCGTTCGTTCATGTGGGTGCCGTTCGAGACGAACCTCGTGGCGGCGCTCACGCTCTGGGCGTTCGTCGCCGTGGCTCGCGAGCGCTTCACGCTGGCTGCCGCCCTGTCTGGCCTCGCAAGCGTGATGCGCCCGGATGCGTTGCTCTTGGCTGCGCTGCTCGGTGCGGTCTGTCTGTTTCGTTTGCGGCGTCGCGCGCTCACGCCGATTGCAGTCTTCTTCGCGCTGTTCCTGCCGTGGTTGATCTTCGCGACCGTCTACTACGGCAGTCCGTTGCCGCAGAGCGCGATCACCAAGTTCCACCGCGCGAGCGTGCCGGACTACCTCGGGCACATTCTGTCCCTGGTGGGTGAGACGGCGGTGCCGTACGCGACCGGCGTTCCGGCGTTGGTGCTGGCGTGGGTGGTGATCGTAGCCGGCGCCACAGCCTTGGCGCGACGCGATAAGACTCTCGCGCTGTACGTGCTGTACGCGGTTCTGCATGCGGTGGCGTATCTGTTTCTGCGACCGTTCATCGGCCATGATTGGCACCTGTATCCGTTGCAGCTGGCCGCGGCGATCTTCGCGGTCGGTGGCGTGGCCCAGCTCGCGCAGCAATTGCCGACGCGGGGTGGACGCTCGGTCATGGCTTCGGCGCTGGCGGCGTTGGTGCTGGCCGCGTGTGTACGCACCTCGTTCCTGGCAGCCACGTATCGCGATGACTACTGGACCGGCGCGCGCCACGATGTCTACCTGCACCTGTCCGGATTTCTGAAGGCGCACGCGGCACCCGGCGATGCGTTCGCATCGATCGAGGTCGGCACGCTCGCGTACTACACGGGCATGCGCGTGTACGACATGGGCGGGCTCGTCACCGACACGTCACGCGTATCGGGCGATCCCGCCGTGCGCTGGCTCGTGCTCGATGCGAACTACCTCTGGATGGCCCCGCCGTGGCAGCCGGTGTACGCGGCCTCGAACCAAAAATTCAAAGCGTTTCTGTTCTACGTCCCAGCCGGCAAGCACCTCACGTTTCCAAGAATCGAAACGCTGCCGCCGTAGTCGCGCACACGGACCGTTAGCAGGATGCGCGCGCTCGTACCCCGTTGGCTGCGGCGCTCTCGTGTGCGTACCATCGTCGCCCAATCGTTAGGGAGGATTGCGATGGCTGCGAAAAAGAAGACCGCGAAGAAGGCTGCCAAGACGGCGGCGAAGACGCCCGCTAAGAAGTCGGCCACGAAGACCGTCACGAAGCCGGCGAAGAAAGCTCCGAAGAAGGCCGTGGCGAAGAAGGTAAGCGCGGTCCCCGCCGGCTACCACACCGCGACGCCTTCGATGTGTCAGGCCGACGCGACGGCGACCATCGCGTTCTGCCAAGAAGTGTTCGACGCCAAGCTGCGCTACACGATGCCGGGGCCCGGCGGAAAGCTCATGCACGCCGAGATTCAGATCGGTGACTCGGTCGTGATGTTGACCGACTCCGTGATGGAGCCGGCGCGCGTCTCGAGCATCTTTCTGTATGTGCCCGACGTCGACAAGACTCTGGCCAAGGCCGTGAACGCAGGCTGCAGCGTGCTGATGCCGGCGCAGGACATGTTCTGGGGCGATCGCTTCGCGCGCGTGAGCGACCCGTTTGGAAACCTATGGGGCTTAGCGACGCACTTCGAAGATGTCTCACCGGCCGAGATGAAGAAGCGCATGATCGCCGAAGAGGCCAAGCACGGGCAGAACGGCAGCCCGGAGTAGGGTCAGCTGGAACTGTTGGCGTGAGACGACGACCGGCTGCGAATGTGGCCGGTCGTTTCGTGTGTGGGCTGCTGCTGCACGCCCGCCGCGACGTTCTCGTCAGGGCGGGCGCGCTGCGTACTTGAGGTCAGTGCCAGTGCGCGAAGTACGGCAGGCCCTTGGCCGTGCTGGCGACCGCGTCCTTGCCCTCGAGCAGCTCGGCTGACGAGTCCCAGCGACCGGTCGTCAGCTGCTTGCGCGCGCCTTCCGGCATGCTGACCTTCACACGCACATTGCCGGCGCTGGCTTCGCCGTGCACCAAGTCCACGGTCAGCTCGGTGTTCGGGTCGGCCGCGATCGCGCGTTTGAGCGCTTGCACGTCGTCGCGGCTGGCCGTGACACACGGCATGCCGAGCGCGACGCAGTTGCCGAAGAAGATCTCGGCGAACGACTCACCCACCACCGCCGTGATGCCCGCGTTCCAGCGCATCAGCGCTTGCGGCGCGTGCTCGCGCGACGAACCACAGCCGAAGTTGCGATCGACGAGCAGCACCTTGGCCTTTTGGCGCGAGGCGTCGTCGAACGGGTGGGTCTTGCCGGCTTCGCGCAGCTGTTTGCGGTCGTCCTCGAACGAGTGCGAGCCCAGGTCGTCGAACGTCACGCAGCGCAGAAAGCGCGCGGGGATGATGCGATCGGTGTCGATGTCGTTGCCATCGACCGAGATGGCTTTGCCGGTGATGAGGGTTCTCTTGAAGTCTTGCATGGCTATTTCTCTTCTTTCCGTGCTCAGCTCGAGAACGCAAACACTTCGCGCGCATCCGCCACGCTGCCGCTGATGGCGGCAGCCGCGACCATCACCGGCGACATGAGCAAGGTACGGCCCGTGGGTGAGCCCTGACGGCCCTTGAAGTTACGGTTCGACGACGACGCGCACAGCTCGCGTCCCACCAGCTTGTCCGGGTTCATGGCCAAGCACATCGAGCAGCCGGCCTCGCGGAACTCGAAGCCTGCGTCGGTGAACACCTTGTCGAAGCCGGCTTCGATCATGCGCTGACGCACGGTCTGCGAGCCGGGTACCACGAGCGCGCGTACGCCGGGATGCACTTTCTTGCCGCTGGCCTGGAGGTGCTTCACGACCTCTTCGAAGTCGGAGAAGCGCCCGTTCGTGCACGAACCGATGAACGCGACGTCGATCTTCTGGCCCTTGACGGGAGCATCCGCCGCAAAGCCCATGTACTGATACGCCTCTTCGATCAGCGCACGATCCCCGCTCGGGAATGCGCTCGGCGCCGGCAGCTTGGCGTTGACCGCGGTCGACTGCGCAGGTGTGATGCCCCAGGTGACCATCGGCTCGATGTCTTCGGCCTTGTACTTCACGACGTCGGCGTAGACCGCGTCGTCGTCCGAGCGCATCGAGTCCCAGTACGCGACTGCTTTGTCCCACGCGGCGCCCTTCGGCGAATACTCACGGCCCTTCAGGTACGCGTACGTGGTTGCATCCGGATTCACGTAGCCGCAGCGCGCGCCGCCTTCGATCGACATGTTGCACACGGTCATGCGCTCTTCCATCGTGAACGCGTCGAACGTGCTGCCTGCGAACTCGTACGCGAAGCCCACGCCGCCCTGCACGCCGAGCTGGTTGATCACGTAGAGCACGACGTCTTTCGCGTACACGCCAGGACGCAGCTTGCCGTTGACCTCGATGCGACGGACCTTGAGCTTCTCCATCGCGAGCGTCTGGGTCGCGAGCACGTCGCGCACCTGCGTGGTGCCGATGCCGAACGCGATCGCGCCGAACGCGCCGTGCGTGGAGGTATGCGAGTCACCGCAACACACGGTCATGCCCGGCTGAGTCAAACCAAGCTCGGGCCCGACCACGTGCACGATGCCTTGCTCGCCCTTCTTCGGCGACAAGTAGCGGATGCCGTAGTGGTCGCAGTTGCGCTCGAGCTCGACCAGCATCTGCTCGGCGAGGTCGTCCTGAAACGGCCGGAGCTGCGACTTGGTCGGGATGATGTGATCGCACGTGGCGAATGTCCGCTCGGGGTAGGGCACCTGTAGCTTGCGGTCGCGCAGCATGGCGAACGCCTGGGGCGAGGTGACCTCGTGGATCAAGTGCAAGCCCATGAGCAGCTGGAACTGCCCGGAGTCGAGCTTGCGGACCGCGTGTTTGTCGAAGACCTTGTCGTAGAGGCTCTTGCCCATGGTTGTCACTCCTTAGTGCCGCTTGAGTGGCCGCTTGAGTGGCCGCTTGAGTGGCCGCTTGCTGGCTCGTGGTTCACGTTCTTGCGCGCGTACTGCTCGATGCGCTCGATCAGCTGCGCCGAAAAGTCACTGAACTGCGTGAGCGATTCCTGGTCGAGCTCGACCCAGATCGCGGCGATCGCCTTCTCGCGTTCGGTACGGAGCTTGGCGAGGGTGGCTTTGCCGTCGGCGGTGAGCGCGTAGTCGCGCTGCCGGCCATCCGTGCTGGAGATCGCGACGCGTACCAGGCCCCGGTCGAGCAGCAGGCGAATGACTTTCGACACGGCGGCGCGGCTCTGCTCCTCGCGCTGCGCGAACATCGACGGCATGAAGCGCTCGGTCGAGATCTCTTCGAGCACTTCCCACTGCGCTTCGGTGAGCCCGACGCGACTGGCGAGCTGCTCGCGGCGCTCCTGGAAGAGCTCGCACAGGCGCGTGAGCCGCTCGATCGCGGTGTGCACGGTCTCGATACGCGCCTTCTTGACCATCGCTACCCTTGGGAAGTGGTTTACCATGGTTAACTATTTGCGCAATGAAAAAGATTTCAAATGGCAACCAAAGTGCCGCTCTTGCCTTTCTTCTGTACATACGTACAGTGGCTTCGTGGCTCAAATCTCCGATGAATTTGGCGCATTTACCGGTGAGCGCGTGCGGCCCTGGCGAAGCGCGCTCGGTCTCTCGGGTGTGCTCTCCGGAGTAATCGAGGAGTGGCAGGGCGACCAGGGGCTTGCGCGTAACGTGGTGCTCGCCGAGCGCTTGCCGGCCGAGCCCGCGCGCTACGCCGAGTGGAGTGAGCTGTCGCATGCGCTAGCGCCGAACATTCGCGAGGCATTGGTGCGCCGCGGTGTCGAGCGCTTGTACAGCCATCAAGGTGAAGCGTTCTCGCTCGCGCGTGCCGGGCACGATGTCGTGATCTCCACGCCGACCGCGTCGGGCAAGAGCCTTTGTTACAACTTACCCGTGCTCGACGCGCTGAGTCGCGAGCATGAGTCACATACCTCCGGAGCAGCCTCCGGCTCTCCGGGGCACTCTCGCGCGTTGTATCTCTTCCCAACCAAGGCCCTGTCGCGTGACCAAGAGGTCGCGCTGCGTGCGCTGCTCGGTGAAGCAGGCCTGCCGCACGGTGCCATCACCTACGACGGAGACACACCGGGTGACGCGCGCCGCGCTGCACGTGACAAGAGCGCGGTCGTGCTCACGAACCCCGACATGCTGCACACCGGGATTCTCCCGCATCACGCCGCCTGGGCGCGGCTGTTTGCGAACCTGCGCTACGTGGTGCTCGACGAGCTGCATACGTATCGCGGCGTGTTTGGCTCGCATCTCGCGAACGTGCTGCGACGCCTCGTGCGCGTAGCGCGCTTCCACGGTGCCGATCCCAAGTTCATCTTTGCCTCGGCCACGATCGGCAATCCGCGCGAGCACGCCTCGCGCATGCTCGGTCGCGAGGTGACGCTGGTGGAGCAGAATGGAGCGCCGCGCGGGCCGCGTCGCGTGATGGTCTACAACCCGCCGGTCGTGAACGCCGAGCTCGGCATCCGCGCCAGCTACGTGAAGACGGCGGTGCGCCTCACGGCGGATCTCGTTCGCAGCGGCGTGAGCACGCTCGTGTTTGGGCAGTCGCGCAACAACGTCGAGGTCATGCTCAAGTACCTGCGCGAGCGGCTCGTGCGCGAGAAGATGGACCCGCGCATGGTGCACGCGTATCGCGGCGGGTATCTGCCGGAGGAGCGCCGCGAGATCGAGCGTGCGCTGCGTGCGGGCGAGATCACGTGCGTCGTGGCCACCAACGCGCTCGAGCTGGGCATCGACATCGGCTCCCTCGACGCCGTGGTGTGCGCGGGCTACCCGGGCTCCATCGCCGCGCTCTGGCAGCGCTTCGGTCGCGGTGGTCGACGCGGCGCCGAGAGCCTGGCGCTCTTGGTCGCCTCGAGCGCACCGCTCGATCAGTATCTCGCCGCGAGCCCCGACACGCTGCTCAGTGCGTCCATCGAGCATGCTCGCATCGACCCCGACAACGTCGAGATCATGGTGCAGCACGTGAAGTGCGCGGCGTTCGAGCTGCCGTTCGAAGCCGGCGAAGCGTTCGGCGACGTGCCTCCGGAAACCGTGGCAGATACGCTGGGTTTCTTGCGCGACCATCGCGTGGTGCACGAAGTGCAGGGTGCTCAGGGTCGAACCGTGTACCACTGGGCCAGCGATGCCTATCCTGCGAATCATGTGTCGCTGCGCTCGATCGGCTGGGACAACTTCGTGATCGTCGATGTGGAACGCCAGTCGAATCCGAATGCAGACGCGAACAGCGCGCCCAGCTCGCCGCGCGTGATCGGCGAAATGGACTATCGTTCGACGCACACGATGCTGCACGAGCAGGCCATCTACCAGCACGCCGGCGACTTGTTCCAGGTCGAGAAGCTCGACTTCGAGAACCACAAGGCCTTCGTGCGCAAGGTCGACGCGGACTACTTCACCGACGCCATGACGCACGTGCGCGTGAGCGTGACCGAAGAAGAGAAGACGGCGGCGATCGGCGCCGAGACGGATGTCGTGGCGGACAGACCGCAGCTGATGGCGGCAGCGGGCGAGGTGAGCGTCGTCGAGAAGGTCGTCGGCTACAAGAAGATCAAGTTCCACAGCCACGAAAACGTGGGCTACGGCGATGTGCATCTGCCCGAGATGCAGATGCATACGAGCGCACTCTGGCTGACGGTGCCCGAGAGCGTGGTCGCAGGACGTGATGTGACGCGACCCGAGGTCATCGACGCGCTGCGCGGGCTCGGCCATGCGCTGCACACGGTGGCGAGCGTGAGTTTGATGGTCGACCCGCGCGATCTCGGTCACACCCTCGGCGACCGCAAAGATCCCGAGCTGCCGCCGGGGAAAGCAGTGGCCGGTTCGTTTGATCGTTCGAAGCAGCCTTCGGCTCTTCGAGGGTTCGATCCCACGATCTTCTTGTACGACCGCATGCCAGGTGGCGTGGGCCTCGCGCCGCGCCTGTTCGACGAGCGCGAGGCGCTGGTGCGGCGTGCACGCCGCTTGATCGAGAACTGCCGCTGCGAAGCCGGCTGTCCCGCGTGCATCGGACCGCTCGCGTTCGTGGGCCAGCCCGCGCCCCCGGGCGCGCCGCCGGGTCCGGACCTGCTACTCTCACGGCGCCGGATCGCGCTTGCCGTGCTGGACGATCTCGGCGTGCTGACCACGCACTGAGAGAAACGCGCATGGACCTTCGCCAGAAGCTCGCGCGTCTCGGGTCGCCTCAGCCGGGTGCACGTGGGTTGTCAGCTGACGTGCCGCCGCCGGCATTCGCGCCCGATGACGCGCGCGCCGAGAAGCTTGCTCAGCTGCGCGCCTTGATCGGAGGTGTCGTCGACCGCACCGAGCGCAGGCTGCAGCGCGCTTCCGGTTCGACCATTGAGGCAGAGCAGCCGCTCGGTCGCAGCCTGCCGTGGCCTGCGCACGAGACGCGTCACGGTCTTCTGCATCGCGTCGAGCGCGAGCTCGGGCCCCAGCACCACCACGGTCGGGTGCCGGTAGCCAGCGCGCTCCTGCCGACCGCGCGCACCGTGGCGGCGCTCGCGCTCGATCCCACGCTCGAGTCGGTCGACCTGTCACGCATGCTGTTTCTCGATACCGAGACCACGGGGCTCTCGGGAGGCACCGGCACCGTGGCGTTTCTCGTGGGCATGGCACGCTTCGAAGAAGGCGCGCTGCGCATCGAGCAGCTGGTGTTGCCGAACCTCGGCGCGGAGGCACCCATGCTCGGGCAGCTTGCCGATCGCATTCGCGACGCCAGCTGCATCGTCACGTACAACGGCAAGGCGTTCGACTGGCCGCTCTTGCGCACGCGCTTCGTGCTCGCGCGCATGGCCGTGCCGCCGCTGCCGGCGCACCTCGATCTCTTGCATGCGGCACGGCGAATTTGGAAGCCACGCCTCACGAGCGTTCGCCTGACCGAGATCGAGCGCGAGATCCTACGCTTCGAGCGTGAGGACGATATCGATGGTGCCGAGATCCCGGGTCGCTACTTCGCGTTCCTGCGCGAGGGTGGCGCCGAGCGCCTCTTGCCCGTGATCGAGCACAACCAGAACGACTTGATCGCGCTCGCGGCGATGCTCGGTAT
>JADGRF010000179.1 GCA_017881055.1 Sandaracinaceae bacterium | reverse complement strand
GCTAAGTGCTGGCGCCGTGCCATTGTTCGTCACGGTGATGGTATACGTCACCGTGTTCCCGCTGACCACGCCCACCTTCGTGATGGACACGTCGGGCGGGGGAGCTGGCGCCACGGTATTCGTGGCACACCCGCGATTGTTGGCGAGGTTGGTTTCGCCGGGCGTCCCCACGTTGCTCCCCTGCGTCACCGTGGCGCAGTTGGTCATCGTACCTCCGCCCGGTCCGCCCGCACCGCCCACCGGCACCGTCAGCGTGATGATGTAGGTCAACTGCGCGCCGACGGCCAGAGCGGTGGTGGAGGTGCACACGATAGGCCCACTGCCCAGCCCGGAGCAGGTACTGCCCGCCCCAGTGGCCGCAGAGAACAGCATGCCGGCCGGACCCGATGGCAACGAGTCTTGCATGACGATCGGGCCTGATGCTGGCACGGTGCCGTTGTTCGTCACGGTAATGGTATACGTCACCGTGGCCCCGCTGACCACGCCCACCTTCGTGATGGACAGGTCGGGCGCGGGAGCCGGCAGCACGGTGTTCGTTGCGCATCCGCGATTGTTAGCGAGGTTGGTTTCGCCGGTCATCCCCGCGGCGCTCCCCTGCGTCACCGACGCGCAGTTCGTCACCGTGCCTCCGCTCGCCGGCACCGTCAGCGTGATGGTGTAGGTCAACTGCCCGCCGGCGGCCAGTGTGGTGTTGGAAGTGCAGACGATGGGCCCGGCGCCCAGCCCGGAGCAAGTACTGCCCGCCCCAGTGGCCCCAGAGAACAGCACGCCGGCCGGAGCCGACGGCAACGAATCTTGCATGACGATCGGGCCTGGCGCTGACACCGTGCCGTTGTTCGTCACGGTGGTGGTATATGTCACCGTGCTCCCGCTGACCACGCCCACCTTCGTGATGGACAGGTCGGGCGCCGCGCTCGTCGGCAAGGTACCACCACCGCCACCACACGCGGGAAGGATCACCGCGCAGGCCGCCACGATTCCGCAGAGCGAAAGACCGAGATGGTGACGCTTTGCGAGCGCGCCGAAGGATGTGCTTAGCATGGGCGTGCTCCATCAGGGTTGACAACGCAGGGTGGCCCCGCAACATAAAGTCTGTCGCAGAGCGACGAACATCATAACGCACGGTTCCCCGCGGGGCAAATGTCTCACCCAATTGTCTGGAACGTCGATCCGGTGCTCGTGCACCTCGGACCGCTGACCGTTCGCTACTATGGGATTTGCTTTGGT
The DNA here is from genome assembly GCA_017881055.1 of Sandaracinaceae bacterium. Lineage (GTDB taxonomy): Bacteria > Myxococcota_A > Polyangia > Polyangiales > JAFGIB01 > JADGRF01. Next base: position 6,185 of record JADGRF010000179.1, on the reverse strand, counting down.
CTCGCCATCGTGACCGGGTTCGCCGTCTGGTTCACGCGCGTGCGGCGATTTGGTGAGTCCACGGCGTTCGCTGAACAAATGCTGTATTGGGGAGTTCCAGCGGTGATCATCGGCGGGCGGCTCGGGTACTGTTTGTTTTATACGCCCAGGATCTACTTCGCGAATCCGCTCCGTGTTTTTGCCGTGTGGCAGGGCGGTATAGCCTCTCACGGTGTCGCTGCGGGGCTCGTGATTGCGTTGTGGGCGTTCAGTCGGCGCAATCACATCACCTGGACGCGTTTGGCCGACTATTTCGCTCCCGCAGTCGCGCTCGCAGTCGGGTGGATTCGGGTCGGCAACTTCTTCAACTCCGAGGTCCTTGGACGCCCCTCGTCGGTGCCATGGGCGGTCGTCTTTGCGCGTCACGATCAGGTGCCCCGGCACCCGGCGCAGCTCTACGATTTGCTCATCGGCCCCGTCACGTTCTTGGTGCTCCGCGCCCTCGAGCGTCGCAACATTCGTCCAATCGGCTCGGGACTCATCGCGGGCACGTTTCTCACAGTCTACTTCGGGCTCCGCATCTTCGTAGAGCAGTACAAAGATTTCTATGTCGAAGAGTTGCGCGAAATGCCGCCATTCAGAAACATCGAGCTATGGCTCGGCTTCCCCATCCACACGGGGCAGTGGCTGAGCGTTCTGCCGTTCCTGGCCGGGATTCTCCTCATCGCGCGCGCCATGCGCTGGGGTGTACGGCTGAGCGAGCTTTCCCGAACGAATCTCTAGTCGAGGATCCGTGATCTCCAGTCCACGTGAGAGCCACCCGACCGCTCGTTCGTCGGCAACGCATTTCCGTCGCCCAAGAGAGCGACCCGTCACGCGCGCCGAGCGTGACCGCGTCACGATTTGGTTCGGCGGGCTCACCGTGCGGCACGAACAGCTCATACTTGCTGCGCTCCAGGGGCTCGGCTACAACGCCGGCGCGATCGCCACTCCTGAGAAAGCGGACTTTCAGGCCGGCAAGGAGTTCGGCAACAACGGGCAATGCAATCCCACCTACTTCACCGTGGGGGCGCTCGTGAACCACCTTCGCCGCATGCGTGACGAAGACGGCACGCCGCTCGAAGACATTCTCAATAACAACGTCTTTATCACTGCGGGTGCGTGCGGCCCATGCCGGTTCGGGATGTACGAGGCGGAGTTTCGTCTCGCACTGCGCAACTCGGGGTTCGGCGGCTTTCGTGTCGTACTGTTCGAACAGCAAGGAGGGTTGGACCAGGCGAGCATGGAGGCGGGGGTAGAGTTCAACCTGAACTTCTTCATTTCTATCCTCAACAGCTTCATGATGGGCGACCTGCTCAACGAACTCGCCTGCGCGATTCGCCCGTACGAGGTCGAGCGCGGACAAACCGAGCAGCTGTTCGCGCGTTGTCTCGCCCTCTGCCAAGACGCCGTACGGGAGAAGGACTACGACACGATTCACGCCGGCGCTCTCGCTTCTCTGCTCTCCAAAGTCACGCCCGTCAACAGCGCTGTGGCCGCCGCAACTTTCGTCGATCAGCTACGTGGTGCGCACTACACCGACGTGCTCGCGCAGTGCCGCACGATGATCGACGACGACATCGAAGTCGACTACCTGCGCCCCAAGCCCATTTGTAAAGTCACCGGCGAATTCTGGGCGCAGACCACGGAAGGTGACGGCAACTTCCGCATGTTCCGCTTTCTCGAAAGCGAAGGCGCCGAAGTGCTCGTCGAGCCGGTCACGACGTGGATCACTTACATGCTCAACCAGTCGGTGAACGCGGCGAAAGACCGCGCTGAACTCCACTTCGACGTGAAGGCCGTCCCGGCGACCAGCGTTCGCGCGCGCGTGGCCGCCAAACTGGCATTGCGCAGGAAATTGTACAAGCTCACACTCGCGCAACGCCTGCTGAGCCGCGAGTACGAGCGATTTCGCGTGGCGCTCGGCGGTACTGCGCATCAGCTCGTCGATCAGCCCGAGCTACAGCGGGTGGGACATCCGTATTACAACAGCCGCGCGGGCGGAGGCGAAGGCCACCTCGAGGTTGCCAAGAACATCTACTATAACAGCAAAGAACTCTGCCACATGGTGCTGAGTCTAAAGCCCTTCGGCTGCATGCCGAGCACGCAGTCCGATGGCGCGCAGGCGGCGGTGACGTCGCACTTCAAGGAGATGATCTACATCCCGATCGAAACATCGGGCGAAGGTGACATCAGTGCCCACAGTCGCGTACAAATGGCGCTCGGCGAAGCAAAGACCAAGTGCAAAGAAGAGTTCCGCCGCGCGGTGCAAGAGACCGGCTACACGCTCGCCGATCTCCGCGCGTTCGTCGCCACGCGGCGCGATCTGCGCCGTCCAGTGCAGGACATCCAGCACCGCCCCGGGTTCGTAGGACGCGCTGCGGCATTCGCGCTCCACGTTGGCGAGTTGATGCGGCGCGAGGGCGTCGCGCCGAGCGTGAGGTCCGAGCTCGGCGCGCGCGCAACATGATCGCGCGGGTGGGTGATCCTCGGCCATCGAACGCTCCGCCGGTGTCGTCCTGCGGATTGAGCGGTGTTTGCGGGAGTATGACGGCGGCGCACGCGCCGGCGCTCATTCAGCTCGAAACACGCATCGCAAAACCGAAGCTGCACGCTCCGTGCGCATCATCGCAGGCACCCGTGTTTGCCGGCACAGCGATGTACCCGCAGGGGCTGCTGGTCGGACTCGATGTCGGCAGCACCACGGTGAAGTTCGTCGTGATCGATCCCGTGACCGACGAGATCCTCTGTAAGGACTATCAGCGCCACGAGACGCGGCAGCCTGAAAAGTGCCTCGAAATGCTCAACGCGATCACCGCGCGCTTTCCCGAGCTTCCAACGAACGCACTTCGTGTGTTCGTGACCGGGACTGGGGGCGCAACGATCGGCGGCCGGATCGGCGCAAAGTTCGTGCAGGAAGTGAATGCGGTGAGCCTCGCGGTCGAACGACTATATCCCAACGTGCAGAGCGTGGTGGAGCTCGGCGGCCAGGACGCGAAGATCATCGTCTTCAAGACGGACGAGATCACGGGGCGCACGAAGAAAAGTCCCTCGATGAACGACAAGTGCGCCGGCGGAACGGGCGCGGTGATCGACAAGGTGACGGCGAAGCTCGGTATCGCCGCGGCCGATCTGTGCACGATGGGCTATGCCGGTCTCACGCTTCATCCCGTCGCGGGCAAGTGCGGCGTGTTCGCCGAAACCGACATCAATGGCCTGCAAAAGCAGGGCGTGCCGGCACCTGAACTCATGGCGTCGTTGTTCGAGTCCATTGTGCAGCAGAACCTCGCGGTGCTCACGCGCGGGCACACGCTGCGTCCGCCTGTCCTCTTGCTCGGGGGCCCCAACTGCTACATCGCCGGTCTGCAGGAGTGCTGGCGTCGCAACCTGCTGGCCGTGTGGGACGAGCGCGGTGTGGAATACGACAAGAACACGCTGCTCGAAGAATTGGTGCTCGTGCCGGCGGACGCGCAGTACTTCGCCGCCATCGGGGCCGTGGAGTTTGCGAAGAGCGAACTCACGGACACGCCCGACATCGGTGTCTTTAGCGGCGTCGGAGCGCTCGAGTGGTATCTCGCGGTGGGGCGTGTCGAGGAAAAGCAGGCCGCGGGCGGCAAAGGACTCTGGTCCACGCGCGACGAACTCGAAATGTTTCGCGCGCGGTACACGCCTTCGCCGTGGGTCACGCCATCGGTCGCGAAGCGTTCAGTCGTGCGCGCGTTCATGGGCGTGGACGGCGGCAGCACGAGCACGAAAGCAGTGTTGCTCGACGAGGAAAAGAACGTCATCGCGACATCGTACCGGCTCTCGCAGGGAAATCCCATCGCAGACACGATGGAAGTGGTCGGCGACCTGCAGCGCGCCATCGAGGACCAGGGCGCGACGCTTGCAATTCTTGGCGTTGGCACGACCGGCTATGCCAAGGACGTGCTCAAGGACGTGCTGCGCGCCGATGTCGCGGTGGTCGAGACGGTCGCACACACGCAGGCGGGGTTGCACTTCTACCCCGACACCGACGTGATCGTGGATGTTGGGGGCCAGGACATCAAGCTGATCATCCTCAAGAACGGTCAGGTCAAGGACTTCAAGCTCAACACGCAGTGCTCCGCGGGGAACGGCTACTTCTTGCAGAGTACGGCGCAGGCGTTTGGCTACTCGGTCGGGGAGTTCGCCGAAGTGGCGTTCAGCGCGCAATCGATGCCGGACTTCGGGTATGGGTGTGCGGTGTTCATGCAGTCGGACATCGTGGACTTTCAGCGCCAAGGGTGGGCGCCAAACGAAATCATGGCGGCACTCTGCGACGTGCTGCCGAAGAACATTTGGCTCTACATCTCGCAGATTCCCAATCTTGCGACGCTGGGACGCCGGTTCGTGCTGCAAGGCGGCACGCAGCACAACCTCGCGGCCGTCAAGGCGCAGGTGGACTTCATTGAAAGCCGCTTTCGCGGACTGGCGGAGCGGCCCGAGGTAGTGGTGCACCGCTTCTGCGGTGAAGCGGGCGCGATTGGCTGCGCGGTCGAAGCGCATCGCGTGTATGCGGAGCGCGGGCATCGCACGACGTTCATCGGGCTCGACCTCGTGCAGACGATCGCCTTCAGGAGCACGCGCTCGGAGGCGACGCGCTGCTTCTTCTGCAAGAACACGTGCTTGCGCACGTTCATCGATGTGCGCACCGGCGGCGCCGAGCAAGCCAGGACGCACGCGCCATCGAAAGTCGCGCTGCAGCCGGGCGAGCAGCGCCTGATCATCGCGACGTGCGAAAAGGGCACCGTCGAGGACGTCGAGGCGATGAAGGAGATCAAGGCGCGACTCGATTCGGTCGGCGACGCGAATCCCAACTTCGCTGCGTTGGCCTCGCGCGCGGCGTTCGTGCCGGCGGGCGTTGCGTCGGTCAGCGACTCCATGCCCGCGCCCGCGCGGCGATTCTGGCCGCGCTCGCGTCGAGTCGAGGCGCGCGCTGCAGCGATGGCTCGACGCGCGAAGATTCGCGTGGGAATGCCGCGCGCACTTGCCATGTACTCGCTCGGCCCGTGGTTCATGGCCTACTTCGAGTCGCTGGGCCTCCTCGCGCGCAACCTGGTGTGGAGTGATTACACCAGCGACGAGCTGTACAAAGCGGGCGCGAAGCGCGGCGCGATCGATCCATGTTTCCCGAGCAAGATCGGGATCTCGCACGTGCACAATCTGCTGTACAGCAAGCACACGGTGGAACGTCCGCTCGACGTCATCTTCTTCCCGATGATCGATAGCCTGCCAACGTTCCTCGAAGGGGTCGTCGACAGCCGGTCGTGCCCGACGGTGACCACGACGCCCGAGGCCGTCAAGGCGGCATTCACCAAGGAGAGCGATCTGTTCGCCGAACGACGCGTGCGGTATCTCGACACGTTCCTCAACTTCACCGAGCCCGCGTTGCTCGCTCGGCAGATGCACGCCGAGTTTCACGAGACATTGGGGCTCTCTCTGGAAGAAAACGCCCGCGCATGCCAGGCCGCATGGACCCACCTGCACGCGGTCGAGCAGCGGCTGCGACGCCATGCGCGGCGGGTGCTCGACCATCTCGAAGCGACCGGCCAGATCGGCGTGGTGCTGCTGTCGCGACCGTACCACCACGACCCTGGCGTGTGTCACGAGATACCGGCGGAGTTCCAAAAACTCGGTATTCCGGTATTCACCGCCGACGTGCTTCCGCGCGACCCCGACCTGCTCGAGCGGTTGTTCGGCGACGAAGTGCGCGCCGGCGCGATGCGAGGCGCGCTCTCGATCGACGATGCGTGGAAGAATCCCTTCAGCGAAAACTCGAGTCGTAAGGTGTGGGCCGCGAAGTACGCGGCTCGGCACCCGAACCTCGTCGCCCTTGAATTATCGAGCTTCAAGTGCGGCCACGATGCGCCCATCTACTCGGTGGTCGAGGAGATCATCGAGCGATCGGGCACACCCTATTTCTGCTTCAAGGACATCGACGAGAACAAACCCGCCGGTGCGATACGGCTGCGCGTCGAGACCATCGCGTATTTTCTCCGCCGGCACCGTGAGCGCCTCGGTGCAATGCGAGAGAGGGGACTCGAACCCCTAAGCCTTGCGGCGCCAGATCCTAAGTCTGGTGCGTCTGCCAGTTTCGCCACTCTCGCGTTCGCTCCAACGTAAGACTTCCGCATGAAAGAAAGAAG
>JADGRF010000178.1 GCA_017881055.1 Sandaracinaceae bacterium | reverse complement strand
CGATGCTCAAAGAGATGGCTGTGACGGCGGACTGCTACGTCGTGCCCGCCGTGGTGCTCGTGCACGACAAGAAGATGAAGGACGCGTGGTGCATTGCGACGAGTCGCAGCGACAAGAACGCGCCAGAGATCATCAAGTGGTACGGCAAACGCTTCACGATCGAAGAGACGTTTCGCGACACCAAGAACGGACTCTTCGGCATGGGCTTGTCATCGACGCACATCCGCGACGAGGCGCGGCGCGACCGCTTGATCTTCATCGCCGCGATCGCGCACATGCTGCTAACACTGCTCGGCGCTGCAGGAGAACGCTGCGGCTTGGACCGCACGCTGAAATCCAACACCAGCAAGAAGCGCCAGATGTCGCTCTACAACCGAGGCCTGCACTGGTACATGGCCATCCCAGGCATGCGAGAGGAGCGTCTGCGGCCTTCTGAGCTCGCGCGTGGCGCTATTTTTCGTGTGGTCGTACGCCGTCAAGATGCGCGGCGGCTATCTCCGCTTTCAAGCGCAGTACCTCCGACGCATCCGGCTGCCCGATCCGAAGACGATCCCGAAGGCGCTCGCCAAGTCGATCAAGGCTGCGTTTCGGAAGCGCGACTTTGCCACGTTGGACGCGCTCGCGCTGGAAGCGTACAGCCTTGCCGAACTCCCACACTTCGACTTCGTCGATACGCGGCGCTAGCCAGCATCGCAACAGATCCGACGCGTCGGCCCCGCGGCTGGTGAGCCAAGCGGCGACGGAGCCAAGCTCATACTTTTGTGAGCATCGTCAGCTGTAGCAAGCGAAATTGAACCGAACACAAACCCACGCGCGCCCAGCCGCCCCCCGACAGCCGAGCGCGCGTCCTGGCGCTACCGATGCTCCGCGCACTGCGCGGCTCGATAGAAGTAATAGCTGGCGGTGTACGGCACGTTGGCTACGGCGCCGATGGCGGTGCCGTCACAGCCGGCGGCCGGCGCGAGCCCGCCTGTCGTCTCCAGGCGCTGCACGTACGTGACGGCGGACATGCGGCCCGTGCCGGTGTGCGACGCAGCTTTGAGCAGCAGCCAGGGCACGGCGGTGGGATCCACGGTGGCGGCGGCGAGCTTGGCGCCAACCACGGTGCTGCCGTCGAGGGCTTCCCAGGTCGGGCCGGCATAGTGCGCACCGACGAGCCGGCCTTCGCGATATAGGTTGGCGTCGGGCGCTTTGAACACCCACGACGCGCCGCTCGCGCCGGCTGTGCACACGTAGATCTGTACGCCCTCCGCGTGCCAGCGAAACGCGAGCCTGTTGCCGGCCGGAACCGCAAGCGCCGTGGGGATCGAGGGGCTGTCTTTGGTCAGCGCTTCCGCGCTCTCGGATACGGGCTCTTGGTCGTTGCTCACCACATCCGCGCTGCAGCCAACGGCGGCAGCAAGAAAGAACGTAGCAACGCTGGTCTGAATCAGGCGAACGATCGATGGCATATGCATGGCAGTCTCCAGGTGTGTCGACGACGCGACACGGTTCGAGTTGGGTTGCAGGTGCGGCACGCTGTGTCGCCCCCCCGCAGACACGCCTACGCAACAGGCGTGCCGTCGCGTCCGCGCTACGCAATTGCGGCAAAAACGCGCGGTTGCGCAGCGTTCGCGCAAGCGATTTCTCAATACGCGCAGGAGAGCTGCACGCGCACGGGACCTGCGCATGAGCGCCGAGCCGCTACCTCTTGCGCGGACGCGGCAGCTCGTACATGGCCATGCGCGTCACCAGCGTGCGACGCGAGATGCCGAGCATCTCGGCGGCTTGGGTCTGATTGCCGGCGCACTGGGAGAGCGCGTCGATCACGCGTTGGCGTTCCACTTGCTCGAGCTGACCGAGGAGCCGCGCCCGAGGGTCGCGCGGGTCGACAACGGTTTGCTGCGACGTGGTTTGCGCCAGGGGTTCCGAGACGAGCTTGGGCGGAAGATGCGCGGGCTCGAGCACCGGCGAGTCACACAGCAATATGGCGCGCTCGATCACGTTGCGCAGCTCGCGAATGTTGCCGGGCCAGGTGTAGCGCTCGAGCAGCGCGAGGGTCTCAGCTGACGCGCGTGGCCGCTGCGTGCGACCAAGCGCCTTGCTGCTGCCCGCGATGAACAGCTCGACGAGCGGCGCGATGTCGGCGCGGCGGTCCCGCAATGCAGGCACGGCCAGCGTGACACCGCTCAAACGAAAGTAGAGATCTTGACGAAACGTGCCGTTCGTCGACTCGGTCTCGATGTTGCGATGCGTGGCCGCGACGAAGCGTACGTCTACGCTGCGCGCGCTGCGCCCGCCGACGCGCATCACCTTGCGCTCTTCGAGCACACGCAGCAACTTCACTTGCGTACCGAGCGGCAGGTCCCCAATTTCGTCGAGGAAGAGCGTGCCGCCCTCGGCAGACTCGAAGAGGCCTTCTTTGGAGTGCACGGCACCGGTGAACGAGCCCTTCTCGAAACCAAACAGCTCGCCTTCGATCAGCGACTCGGCGAGCGCTGCGCAGTTGAGCGCCACGAAGCGGCCCTTGCGGCCCGACGCGCGATGCAAATGCTCGGCGACGATCTCTTTGCCCACGCCAGTTTCGCCCAGGATCAGCACGGAAATGGGGCTCTTCGCGAACTTGTCGATCTGCGCGAACATCGCGCGCATGGCCTCGTCGCGCACCACGATGCCGTCACGAGACCAACCGGGCTCACCGCTCGGCGCGCTCGGCACGGGCATGGGTACGAGCGGCGGTGGCGCTTCGCTCCACCCGCGCGCACGTGTGCGACGCAGCCGCGCATGGATCGAGTCGAGCAACTCCGCGCGCGTGAAGGGCTTGGTGAGGTAGTCGTCGGCACCGAGCGTCATGCCGCGGCGGATGTCGGCGCGCTCGGCGCGCGCAGACAGGAAGATGAACGGGATCACGGCGGTGGCCGGCTGCATGCTCAAGATCTCGAACACCTCGTAGCCATCGATGCCGGGCATGGCGATGTCGCAGACGATCAGGTCCGGCAGCTGCTGCACGGCCAGCGTCACGCCGCTCTCACCGTCGCTCGCACCGATACCTTCGAGGCCTTCGGCTTCGAATAAATCGAGGATGTTGGCGCGAATGCCCGCATCGTCTTCGATCACCAAGATCTTACTCATTCCGCCCCCACGCTCACGCGCTGCTCTGATTCTGAATCTGAACACGACGCACACGGAACGCGCGCGACGAAGCACGTGCCCACGCCGACGCGAGATTCCAGCTGCAGCTCACCACCATGCAAGTCGATTGCCCGCTTCACAATAGCCAATCCGAGGCCACTGCCGGCGACACTGCCAACATTGCGGCCACGATGGAAGGTCTCGAAGAGTCGTTTTTGATCTTCGTCCGGGATGCCGATCCCGTGGTCGCGCACCTCGAACAGCACGTCGTCGGCTTCCCGACGAACCTTCAGCTGCACCGGGCTGCCAGGCGGAGAGTACTTAACGGCGTTCGACAGTAAGTTCTGCAGAATGTGTCGAAGCAACGTCTCATCGGCCAGCACGACCCCTCCCACTTCCGGGCCTTCCTGCTGGATCCTGGCCGATTCACTGCCGCCAACAGCGGCATCCACAGTTTCGCTGCAAAAACGGTGCAGGTCCAGAGGCTGTGGGCTGAACGTGAGCATGCCGGCGTCGCTGCGGCCGATCATCAGGATCGCGTCCAGCATGCGCGTCATTCTGACCGTGGCGTCTTTGATGCGCGTGAAGTGCGTGGCGAGCTTCTCCGGCGGCCACTTGTTCCCATACGCCGCGAGCAGCTCACTGGACGACATGATCATGCTGAGCGGAGTACGAAATTCGTGGGAGGTCATGGACACGAATTTCGTCTTCAGCTCGCTCAGCTCACGCTCCTTGGCCTGCTCGATCCGGAGCGAGGCCAGGGCTTCGGCCAGGCGTGCGCTAGTTCGACGAAGCTCGTGGGCGATGTGACGCATCCGCAGAATGATTGCCGTTGCCGCGGACAGCACCGCGATCAGCGCCAGCAGAAACAACACGGCGCGGTCCGCGTTCTTCGTGGCCAGCCCGGCACGCTGGTAGCTAGCATAGTGCGCCATCAGGCCCTCGGTCCCCGAAGCCAGTGGCGAGCCCACTATTGTCTGGGTCCACTCGTTGACCAGCGCGGCGCGCTCGTTGACCACGCGCGCGTGGGTCAGCACCAGCTGCACGTCATGTTGCAGGGCTTCGTCCGTGGTCAGCCCCGAGGACCCGGCCAGCACCCGAAGCTCTTCCGTGATGCGCCGCGAGATCGCGGGATCCTGCACGTTCTGGAGCAGCAGGACATCGCGAACGAGCGTATCGACCTCGCCGCGAAGCTCCCGGCTCGACGCTGCGTCCCCAGCACGCGCGTCGAGCGCGAGCGCTGCTTGCGGCAGGAACCTGAGCGAGTTGCGCAGCACGGCATTCACGCTCTTCCAGCGCTCGATCGAGGCACTGATCTTGGTGTGCAGCTGCTCTGACGCGCGCAGCTCACGGCCGAGCTGCACACGCTGCGCAGCCGAGAGGTACTTCGGCATCCGACGTAGCCGCGCGTGCACGGCGCGTAGCTCGAGATCGGTCTGCACCAGGCCGTCGTAGTGGGCCGAAAGGCCCGAACGTGCCTTCATGAGCTCACCGGTCAGCCGAAAGTCGAGCGCGAGCAGAGAGCGCAGCACGCTGCCATAGGCTTCGGACTCGGACATGTCCAAGCGCCGCTGCCAGACGATCGTGAAGCAGAGCGCGAAGATTGCCGCGGTCAGCACGGCCAGCATCAGCGAGCGCTTGAAGGTCACAGCGGCCGCCCTTCCAGCTCGCCGGTGAGCGTGCGCAGAAACGCCGCGATCGCGCTGGCCTCTTCGCTGGTCAGCTCGCGACCCAGCTGATAACGCGCCATCGTCTTGGCCGCGCCCTCGAGCGTCGCTACCGAGCCGTCGTGAAAGTACGGCGCGGTGAGCGCGACGTTGCGCAGGCTCGGCACGCGAAACACGAACTTGTCGTGCGCGTCGCCCGTCGCCTTGAAGAGGCCGGTATCTACGGGTTGCACATGACCGCGGTCCTCGAAGTAGTCGCGCATCACGCCGAAGCGCTGGAACATGTTCCCGCCGATGTTGATGCCTTGATGGCAGCTGATGCAGCCGTAGTCTCGAAACAGCTGGTAGCCGAGCTTTTGCTGCGCGTCGAGATCCAGCTGACCCCGCAAGTACCGGTCGAAGCGCGCGTTCGGCGTGATCAAGGAGCGCAGATACCACACGAGCGCATCGCGCAGCGCGACCTCGCCGGCCCGCTCCGGGTACAGCGTGGCGAACACGCGTGCGTAGTTGGCATCGCCCGCGATCGCATGCCACGCCTGGCGCCACGAGCCCGCCATCGCGGCCGGGCTGGCGATCGCGAAGTCGAGGATGTCCTCGAGCTTGTCATAGCGACCGTTCCACGCGTAGCGAAAGTCGAACGCCACGTTGAACACCGAAGGCACGTTCAGCGAGCCCTCGGGGCGCCCCGCGAGCTTCGAGTGCACCTGCCCGTTCGCACCGCCTAGCGCAAGCGAGTGGCAGTGCGCGCACGTCACGCGCCCGTCGGCAGACAACCGCGGTTCGACGAACAGCTGCCGACCGAGCGCGACCTTCGCAGGATCAAGAGCGAGGGTGAGCGGCAGCGGCTCGATCGGATCACTCGGCGTTGCGTACGGGTGCTCGGGCAGGAACGGCGCGATGAACGGCGCGCAGTCGCCGTCCTCGGCCTGCACATTCGTGCAACCCGCGATCAGAACCAGCCAAACCAGCGCATGCGACCCCCGCATGGCGCGCACTATAACGACGCCACGGATCAGGCTCCATCGTGCGCACCCGTTATTTCGTCGATTTTTCGTCCGAGCAACGCGTCGCTCGAATAGCGCAGAGATCTGCCCGAAGCCACCGCGGCGTCACATGCAAACACCCTGCATGCAGCTGGGTCGCCGTACTGAGCTTTGAGCTGAAAAGCCACCCACGGCGATGCCCCGTACAGCGCGACTTGCACGAGATGCAGCCGACCGATTGCCACCGCCGCGTCGATGCCAAGGCCGAGCACCATGAGCGCCCAACCTCGCCGCGTACGAGCGAAGAGACCGGGAAACGACGCGACCCGCAGGCTCAACGACAAGCACAGGACTGCGGCATCGGGGATGATCGGGCTCCCGAAGCGGGTCAGTAGCGCAGAGACTTCGAGCACGGAACAGCGCGGCGAAGATCTGCACTGGGAGCACCACGAGCAGCAAGACCCACGGCAGCCTGCGCGCGAGCGAGGCCGCATAGCCCTCCGGCAGCTGGAACGGACGGGAGTCATCGACCGCTGACCCGGCCGGTTGCGTCCCGAGCTTACCGCACGTTCAGCGCAGCCAGCACGACGCAGGCCCACCCTGCGAGAAAGCACAGGCCGCCGATCGGCGTGATCGCTCCGAGCACGCGCACACCGCTGAACGCCAGCGCGTACAAGCTTCCGCAGAAGATCACGATGCCGGCCAGGAACGAGTATCCGGCGTAGCTGGTGACAGGTCCCGGCACGCGCGTCGCGAGATACGCGACCAGGCCAAACGCCAGCGCATGCGCCATGTGGTAGCGCGCCGCGGTTTCCCAGACCTCGATGCGGCGTGCAGCATCGCTCGCAGCGCCTAGCCTGCCGCGCAGCCCATGTGCCCCGAACGCACCGAGCGCCACGGAGAGAAAGCCGTTCACGCCAGCGAAGATCAGAAAGAGTCGTTCCATGCTTGTGTCTTCGAGGTGGGCTCGGCTATGCGTCCGAGCATGCGAATGCGCTTTGCGTGCGGCTGGACACTCTGCCTGCTCAGTGTGTGGGGTTGCGCGCGTCCCGGCGCGACTGCGGGCACGCTAGCACAAGCGACGCATCCGGAAACGCCCATGGCCACGAGCGACCCGCATGCAGCGCTGCCTCCCGCGCTCGCGCAGCTCAACGCCGAGCGAAGGCGCGGGGCCGTGCACGAGCGCGTGTCGGGCATCGAGATCGATGACCCGTACCGCGCACTGGAGAGCGACACGCCGGAGACGCGACGCTGGATCGACGCACAAACCGCACGCACCGAGCAAGCCTTGGCGACGGCGCGCGACCCCGCGGCCGAGGAGCGCCTGCGCAAGCTGCTGTCGATCGGCACGATCGGTGACGTCGCCGTCGGCGGATCACGCGTGTTCTTCACGCTGCGCGAGGGCGAGCGCGAGCGCCCCGCGCTGTACGTGGTCGATCAAAGCAAGCCCGCGACAGCCGCCACGCTCGGCGCGCCGCTGGTCGATCCCGGGAGCTACGGCGAGCACGCCTCGCTCGATTTCGTCGACCCGAGCAACGACGGTCGCTACGTCGCCTTCGGCATCTCGGAGAACGGGGACGAGCGTTCGGTCTTGCGCGTGTACGACGTGCAGGAAAAGCAGCTGCTCCGCGACACGATCGCACACGCGAAGTGGGCGTCGCTGAGCTGGCTGCACGATGCGAGCGGGTTCTACTACACGCGCTACCCGAGCGTCGGCGAGCCCAACTACGACGCAGCCAACGAGGACTCGTATTACCAGCGCGTGTTCTTTCACCGTCTCGGCGGCGACCCGAAGCGCGACGAGTTGGTCTTCACCGGCCAGGAGCCCACCGACTTTCCCGCGGCCAGCGTGGACGAAACGGATCGCTACGTGGTGTTCAGCAACTTCCGCACGTGGACGGCGTCAGACATGTGGCTCTGGGATCGCGGCGCAAAGGCGAGCACACGCCACGTGGCGCCAAACCCCACCGATCTAGCCGCCGTGATCACCGGCGCGGACAAGCTGACCAGCGGCTGCGTGCGTGGCGGTCAGCTGTATCTGTTGACGAACCTCGACGCACCGCACAAGCGCGTGCTGCGCGTAGACCCCGCGCACGCCGGCGATCGCAGCGCATGGCAGACCATGGTTCCCGAGACGCAGGTCAGCATCGAAGACGCGGCGTTCAGCACGCACGCGCTGGCCTTGCAAGCCATCGACGACCTGCACTCGGAGCTGATGCTCTTTTCGCCGAACGGTAAAGCCGTGGGCAACGCCACCCTACCCACGCGCGGCTCGGTCGACGCGCTCAGTGTTGCACCTGACGGCAAGAAGCTCGCGTTCGTCTTCAGCTCGTTCTTCTACCCACCGACGCTGTTTTCCTACGACGTCGAGACGCGCGCGCTCACGCAGCTCTACCAAGTGCAGAACGATCTCGACACGTCCAGCTTCGTGCTCGAGCGCGCGCAGGTGCCCTCCGCCGACGGCACGCAGGTGAACGTGTATTACGTGCACAAGCAGGACCTCGTGCGCGACGGCAAGACTCCCGTCTTACTCGAAGGGTACGGCGGCTTCGACGTATCGCTCTTGCCCGAGCTGCATCGCAGCGCGCTGTATTTCGTGGAGCGCGGCGGCATCTATGCGGTTGCCAACTTACGCGGCGGCGGTGAATTCGGGGAGGCGTTCCATCGCGCGGGCATGCTCGAGAACAAGCCGCACGTGTTCGAAGACTTCGAAGCGGTGATCCGCTGGTTCAGCACGAGCGGCTACAGCAATCCGTCGCGCATCGCGATCACGGGTGGCAGCAACGGGGGCCTGCTCATGGGCGCGATGATCACGCGCGTGCCCAAAACGTTTGCAGCGGCCGTCAGCTACGTCGGCCTCTACGACATGCTGCGCTACCCGCTGTTTCCACCTGCGGCGCTTTGGACCACCGAGTACGGCGATCCGAAGGATCCGACTGCGGCCAAGTACCTGCATGCCTATTCGCCGTACCACCGGGTACTCGACGGAACTGCCTATCCCTCGGTTCTGCTGGAAACCGCCGACCACGACACGCGCGTGTTCTACGGCCACTCCACCAAGTTCGCCGCCCGCCTCCAGGATGCGAACCGCGGCCCCCACCCCATCTACTTCTATATGGAGCACGCGATGGGGCACGGGCACGGAACAGGCCTCTCGGACCTGGTTCGGCGCGAATCCCGCAAGTACGCTTTCCTATCCTCCGCTTTGGGGATGTAGCAAAATAGGCTATGATTCCAATAGGTTACAAGCATCGGCTTGTGCAGCCTTCGACGCGAATCGTTTGATGTTGCGGGCGGTGTGGTATAGTTTGCTGAACCCAAACGGGCTCCGCCGCCGGTAGGTACGGCGAGGAGAACGAGTTCGGAGCGAGCAGTGCTGCCTATTCTGGCCTTTTTCATCGCGCACTGGGTGCTGTCGGTCTTCTGTCAGACCTTCTTCCTGCATCGCTACGGCGCTCACGCCATGTTCAAGATGAGCAAGGGCTGGGAGAAGTTCTTCTACCTGCTCACGTTCCTCTCGCAGGGCAGCTCGTACCTGAACCCGCGGGCCTACGCGATCCTGCATCGCGAGCACCACGCGTTCAGCGACACCGAGCGCGATCCGCACTCGCCCCACATCTACCCGAACCTCGTCAACATGATGATGGTGACCAAGAAGCGTTACCAGGGTATCCAGCTGCGCAAGATTCAACCGGAAGCGCGCTTCGAGGGCAACACGCCGGAGTGGCCGATCCTCGATAAGTTCGGTCGCACCTGGGCCTGCCACATTCTCTTCATGAGCCTGTACACCGCGTACTACGTGCACTTCGTGCCGGCCAACATGCCGTACCTGTACCTGCTCTTGCCCGCGCACTTCATGATGGGCCCGATCCACGGCGCCATCGTCAACTGGTGCGGGCACAAATACGGCTACCGCAACTTCGAGACCACGCGCGATGACAAGTCGCGCAATACGCTGGTGTTCGACTTCCTGACGATGGGCGAGCTGTTCCAGAACAACCACCACAAGTACGGCATGTCGCCGAACTTCGCCGCTCGTTGGTTCGAGGTCGACCCGACCTACCCGGTGATCAAGGTGCTGTCGTGGCTGAAGATCCTGGACCTCGGCCCCGCCGAGCAACACGCGCGCTATCCCGCCGCCACCGCGTCCACGCCCAACGCCTAACACCCAACCGAACGTTCTCGGTGAGCCATTCTCGATGAGCTAGCCTCGGGAACTAGTCTCGGTGATCTATCCGCGGAGCAGCACCGTTTACGTCCCTCCGCGACGTTGCAAGTGAGCAGATAATATGGACTTCGGCATCAACCAAGGCTTGGTCGAGGAGCTCTATCTCCGCTTCCGCGAGAACCCGCACTCCGTCGAAGGGGCGTGGCAGAAGTACTTCGAGCGCATGCCCGACGCCGAGCGCAGCGCGCTGCTCGACAGCGCAAGCTCCAGCGCCGGCATCCGTACGCGGAGCAACGCGACCGGCAACGGCAACGGCAAGAATAGCAGCGCTAAGAACGGCAACGGCAACGGGCATCGCGAGGAGTACGTCACGACGCTCGTCGGCATGCCGGCGCCGCCCGAGTCCGAGAGCGACCTTCAAAAGGACTACCAAGAGCGCGTGACTGCGCTGGTCAGCGGCTACCGCCTGCGCGGCCATCGCTACGCGAACCTCGATCCGCTCAACCTCGTGGCGCGCGATCAGAACGAGCTCTCGCTCGAGCGCTTCGGCCTCGATCACGTCGACCCGAATACGATGTTCGCGACCGGCAACTTCGCGGGTGCGCCCAAGCTGCCGCTCAAAGAGTTCGTGCGGCGCTTGCAGGAAACGTATTGCCGCACGATCGGCGTCGAGTACCGCAACATCGAAGAGCCCGAGATCCGCGGTTGGCTGCAGGAACGCATGGAGTCCACGCGCAACCGCATCGACTTGAGCCACGAAGATCAGGTGCGCATTCTCGGCAAGCTGATCGACGCGGAGATCTTCGAGCAGTTCCTGCACACGAAGTACGTCGGCGCCAAGCGCTTCTCGCTCGAAGGCAGCGAGAGCGTGATCCCGATGCTCGAGCTGGTGATCGAAGCCTGCGGTCAGCACAAGGTCGAAGAGATCGTGATCGGCATGGCGCATCGCGGGCGCTTGAACGTGCTGGTGAACGTGATGGAGAAGAGTCTCAAGGAGATCTTCGCCGCGTTCGAAGACGACAACCCGGAGCTGAACCTGGGCCGCGGCGACGTGAAATACCACCTCGGGTATTCGTCGGACCGCCGCATGGAGGACGGCCACAACATCCACCTGACGCTCGCGTTCAACCCGAGCCACCTCGAGTTCGTGAACCCGGTCGTGGAAGGCCGCGTGCGCGCCAAGCAAGATCGCCGCGGCGACCGCGAGCGCCGGCACGTGCTGCCGCTGCTGATTCACGGCGATGCCGCGTTCATCGGCCAGGGCGTGGTCGCGGAGACGCTGAACTTGATGGCGCTGCGCGGCTATTCGACCGGCGGCACCGTGCATATCGTGACCAACAACCAGATCGGCTTCACCACCGTCTGGCAGGACTCACGCTCCACACGCTACTGCACCGACTTGACGCGCATGCTGCGCTGCCCCGTGTTCCACGTGAACGGCGAAGATCCGGAAGCCGTGGCGCAGACCGTGCGCTTGGCCATGGACTACCGTCAGCGCTACGGCCGCGACGTGGTGATCGATCTGTACGGCTATCGGCGCTACGGCCACAACGAGGCCGACGAGCCGCGCTTCACGCAGCCGATGATGTACGCCGCAGTCGACCAGAAGCCTTCCGTGCGCGACGTCTACGTCAAGCGCTTGATCGAGGGCGGCAAGTTCACCGAGGCGCAGGCCAAGGAGCTCGAAGCTTCGCGTCGCGCGGTGATGGAAGCGGCGCTCGACGAAGTGCGCAAAGGTGGCTTCGTTCCGCCCGCGTATGCGATGCAGGGCCTGTGGGGTGGCTACCGCGGCGGCCCCGACGCCGAGACGCCCGAGGTGCCGACGGCAGTGCCCAAGGAGCGCCTGCAGGACTTGCTGACGCGCATTACCGAGGTTCCAGCTGACTTCAACGTGCACCCGAAGCTCAAGCGCTTCCTCGAGCTGCGCCGCGAGTGTCGCGACGAAAAGCGCCCGCTCGACTGGGGCACGGCCGAGGCGCTCGCCTACGCGACGCTCGTGACCGAAGGTGCGCCCGTGCGCTTGTCCGGCCAGGACTCGCGGCGTGGCACGTTCAGCCATCGCCACGCGGTGCTGCACGATCACGTCAACGGCCGGCTGTACACGCCTCTCGCGTTCGTGGACAAGAAGCAGGCGCGCTTCGAAGTTTGGGATAGCCCACTCTCCGAGGCTGGCGTGCTCGGCTTCGAGTACGGCTACAGCTTGGACTCACCGGATGCGCTCGTGATCTGGGAAGCGCAGTTCGGCGACTTCGCGAACGGTGCGCAGGTGCTGATCGATCAGTTCCTGTCGTCGTCGGAGGACAAGTGGTACCGGCTGTCGGGCCTGGTGCTGCTGTTGCCGCACGGCTTCGAAGGCCAAGGTCCCGAGCACTCGAGCGCGCGCCTGGAGCGCTGGCTCAACCTGTGCGCGGAAGACAACATGCAGGTCTGCAACCTGACGACGCCCGCGCAGTGCTTCCACGTGCTGCGTCGCCAAGTGGTGCGGCCGTTCCGCAAGCCTCTGGTGATCATGTCGCCGAAGAGCCTCCTGCGCGCGCCGCAGGCGGCGTCGACGCTCGAAGAGCTCGCGACCGGCAGCTTCCAGCGGATCATCCCGGACACCGCGGGCCTCGACGCGAAGGCCGTGAAGCGCGTGCTCCTATGCTCGGGCAAGGTCTACTACGATCTCGCCGCCGCGCGCGAAACCAGCAAGCGGACGGATGTGGCGATCGTGCGCGTCGAGCAGCTGTACCCGCTGCAGGCCCAAGACGTGGTCAAGGCGCTCGCGCCGTACAGCGACAAGTGCGAGGTGGTCTGGGTCCAGGAAGAACCCTGGAACATGGGCGCCTGGTACTACATGCAGGCGCGCCTGCCGGACATCATCGGCAAAAAGCGCCGCCTGACCTGCGCGTCGCGTCCGGAGAGCGCGAGCCCGGCCACGGGTTCGCACAGCGCCCACAAGATCGAGCAGGAGCGTCTGGTCGAGCAGGCCTTCGCGAAATTGCCCGAATAAGGCCGCCCATAAACCCGCCTGCGAGCGCAAATCTGCGCCCATGATTTGGCGTTTTCCGGGCATGGGGTACACTACCGACGTTCGCGCGCGAGTCCTCCGACCGCGCAGCGAGTGCTGAATGACCCCGCCGGAGTACCTGGGCTCTCCGGATGCACTTCGGGCTCAACGAAACCGCGCAGCAGCGTTGGTCTCGCTGTGAGTGACCAAACCGCGCAGCAGCCTTCGGCTCTGCGCTAGACGAGTAAAAACATGCAGAAGGTAGTCGAGACGGTGAGCACCGTCGCCATCCGCTTTGCGGGCGATTCGGGCGACGGCATGCAGGTGACGGGTTCGCAGTTCACGGACACGACGGCGCTGGCAGGCAACGACCTGGCGACGTTCCCGGATTTTCCGGCGGAGATTCGTGCACCCGCGGGCTCGCTCGCCGGCGTCTCGGGCTTTCAGATCAAGTTCTCGAGCGAAGCCGTGTTCACACCCGGTGATGCGCCCGACGTGCTGGTCGCCATGAACCCGGCCGCGCTCAAGGTAAACCTGAAGGACCTGAAGCCCGGCGGCATGTTGATCGCCAACAGCGAAGCCTTCACCAAGAAGAACATCGACTACGCCGGCTACGCGACCAACCCACTCGAGGATGGCTCGCTCACCGGCTTCAAAGTGTTCAAGGCCGACATCACCGGCATGACGTTGAAAGCGGTGGAAGAGCTCAAGCTCAACAACCGTCACGCGGTGCGCTGCAAGAACTTCTTCGCGCTCGGCATCGTGTACTGGCTGTACGGCCGCGAGGCCTCGCACACGGTCGAGTGGATCAAGTCGAAGTTCAAAGACCCCCAGCTGTGCGAGGCAAACCTGCGCGCGCTCAAGGCGGGCTACCACTTCGGCGAAACGGCGGAGCTGTTCGATCGCTCGTACGAAGTGAAGCAAGCCAAGATTGCGCCGGGGCGTTACCGCAACATCTCGGGCAACGAAGCGCTCAGCCTGGGCTTTCTCGCGGCGGCGGAGCTGTCGGGCCTCGAGCTGTTCCTGGGCTCGTATCCGATCACGCCCGCGTCCGACATCCTGCACGAGCTGGCGAGCCACAAGCAGCTCGGCGTGCGTACGTTCCAAGCGGAAGACGAGATTGCCGCGGTGTGCTCGGCGATCGGTGCTGCCTACAGCGGCGCGCTCGCGCTCACGACCACCAGCGGGCCCGGTCTCGCGCTGAAGTCCGAGGGCATCGGCCTCGCCCTGATGTTGGAGCTGCCCTTGGTGATCGTGGACGTGCAGCGCGCAGGTCCGAGCACCGGCATGCCGACGAAGACCGAGCAAGCGGATCTGCTGCAGGCCATGTACGGCCGCAACGGCGAAGCACCGGTCGCGGTGATCGCGGCCAAGAGCCCGGGCGATTGCTTCTACACGGCGATCGAAGCGTGTCGCATCGCGGTCACGCACATGATGCCGGTGATCCTGCTGTCCGACGGCTTCATCGCGAACAGCGCGGAGCCCTGGCGCATCCCGGAGATGGCGAGCTTGCCGAAGATTCCCGTGAAGTTCTGGACGGAAAAAGAAGGCTTCCAGCCGTACGCGCGCGACGAGAACCTGGCGCGTCCGTGGGCGCTGCCCGGCTCACCGGGGCTCGAGCACCGAATCGGCGGCATCGAGAAGGAGCACCTGACGGGCAACATCTCGTACGACGCCGCGAACCACGAGCTCATGAGCAAGCTGCGCTACGAGCGCTTGCAGAAGATCGCAGACGCGCTGCCGCCCACCGAGATCGAAGGTGACCAAGCCGGCGACCTGCTCGTGATCGGCTGGGGCGACACCTACGGTCCGATTCAAGCGGGCGTCGAAGCGGTGCGGAAATCGGGCAGCAAGATCGGTCATGTGCAGCTGCGCTGGCTGAACCCGTTCCCCAACGACTTGGAAGCCATCATGAAGCGCTACAAGCGCGTGCTCGTGCCCGAGATCAACCTGGGTCAGCTGGTGAAGCTGCTGCGCGCCAAGTATCTGGTCGACGCGAAGTCGTTCCCGAAGATCCAAGGCCAGCCCTTCAAAGAGAGCGAGATTGTCTTCGCCATCAAGCAGATTCTGGAGGCCAACTGATGCGCGCGCTCAACATCTATCCGCAGTTCCAGCATACCGATCCGAGCACGCAGACGCGCAAGGATTTCGTCACCGACCAAGACGTGCGTTGGTGCCCCGGTTGCGGCGACTACTCCATCCTCGCGCAAGTGCAGCGCGTCATGCCCACGCTGGGCATTCCGCGTGAGAACTACGTGTTCGTGAGCGGCATCGGCTGCAGCAGCCGCTTTCCGTATTACATGGAGACGTTCGGCATCCACAGCATCCACGGCCGCGCACCCGCAGTTGCAACGGGCGTGAAGGCAATGCGCCCGGACCTGTCGGTGTGGGTGGTGACCGGCGACGGCGATGCGCTGTCGATCGGCGGCAACCACTTCATGCACGTGCTGCGCCGCAACGTGGATCTCAAGCTGCTGATGTTCAACAACCAGATCTACGGCTTGACCAAGGGCCAGTACAGCCCGACTTCGCCGGTGGGCAAGAAGGCCAAGTCCACGCCGATGGGCTCGATCGACTACCCGATCGATCCGATCAGCGTCGCGCTTGGCGCGAACGGCACGTTCATCGCGCGCAGCTTCGACGTGCACGCGAGCCACCTGCAGAACATCTTGAAGCGCGCGGCCGAGCACAAAGGCACGGCGTTCGTCGAGATCTACCAGAACTGCAACATCTTCAACGACGGCGCGTTCAGCTTGCTCACCGAGAAGGAGACCAAGTCGGACCACGTGATCGAGATCGAGCACGGTAAGCCGCTGCGCTTCGGCAAGAACCTGGAGAAGGGCATCGCGCTCGACGCCAGCTTGACCCCGAAGGTGGTCGACGTGGCGAGCTACGGCGAGGACAAGCTGTTCGTGTACGACGAAACCAGCGAGATCGCGGCCTTGATCGTAAGTCGCTTGCATGCGCCGGAATTCCCCGTTCCTATCGGGGTCTTCCGCGCGGTGTCCCGGCCGAGCTACGATGCGCTCCTGGTCGACCAGATCGACCGGGCCAAAAAGGGCAAGCGCGAGACGGTACAAGAACTGCTCGACGACGGTCAGTGGACCGTGAAGTGAGCCTCGGAGGGTAGAAACATGCGGCATGTTGCGTCGAAGATTTCCTGGCTCGGGCTCGTGCAGGTCATGGCGCTGCCGCTTGCTGGCGCGAGCATGATCCTCGGAGCAAGCGGCTGCATCGTCGGCAACGACTCCGGCCCGCCGGTGCTGGCGGTCGATCTGTTCTGGGACGAGAACCCCAAGGCCGATCGCTTCTCGGAAGGCACGTGCCAGAGCGCGGGCGTCACGTCGATGGACTGGACGCTCACGAACTCGGCTACCAAGAAGACCGTGATCGCCAGCACCAGCGGCGGCGTCGACTGCCAGGACGGCTTCAACTTCGAGAAGCTCGGCGCCGGCGACTACACCCTGACGGTGACCGGCTACGACGCCAAGGACAAGCCGCTCTGGACCTCGACCTGCACCAACCTCACGCTCGATCGCTTCGACGCGAACTACGCGTGCGACGTGGATCAGTAGAGCAGTAGAGCCCGCATAAACCTTGTTCTCCGTTCCGCCGCTCACGCCGTTCGTAAAGAAGCTGATCGTCACGTTGTTCGTGGCGTTCGTGGTGGAGCTGTTGCTGCGTAACTTCGTGGGGATCGACGCGATCCCGTTGTTGGCGCTCGATCCGAGTCATCTCGGACCGCTCACGCCGATCCAAATGCTCACGTACGTACTGGTCGAAGACCCGCGCGGCGTGATGTCGATGCTGATCGGCCTGTTCTTCATGTGGGTGATCCTGTCGCCGTTCGAGGCCACGTTCGGACCGCGCCGCGTGATGGAGCTGTGCGTGGCGGGCGCGCTCGGCGCCAGTCTTTCGGCGTTGCTGGTCGCGCAGGTGTTGCCGACGGGCCAGTACCTGTTCCTGGGCTCGCACCCGCTCGCGTACGCGGGCATGGCGGCCATGGCGCGCATCATGCAACGCGGACGCATCATGTTCTTCGGCGTGGTGCCGATGACCTCGAAGCAGCTGCTGCTCGTGCTGGTCGGCCTGTGCGTGCTGGAGTTCCTGTCCAGCAAAGATCACATCATGCTCGCCGGCTCGCTCGGTGCGATCGGCGCGGGCATCGGCTACGTGCGTTACATGTCGCGCACTCCGCGGCCACCCAGCAAGAAGCGCCCGAGCGGCGCGCGCTTCAAGGTGCTGCGCGGGGGCGCCGGTGGCCAGAGCAGCGCGCCCAGCTCGCCCGGCCCTGACGGCACGGGTGACACGAGCGACGGCGACGGTCCGAAGTGGCTCAACTGATGCACCTGTCACGTGGCCCGCTAGCGCTGCTCGTCAGCTGCGTCGTCACCCTCGGTGCATGTCACGGCTGCGACGACAAGACCCAGGTGCCCTTCAAGCGCGGCGAAGGTCAGCTCGCAGGCGGCCGGGATGGTGGCAGCGCGGCCGCAGCGACCACGAGCGCGACTCCCGATGGGCAGAAGACGCTCGCCGCGGCTTACTCCGAGGGTAGCGTGCGCGTGGTCGTGGAGGGCGCCGGCGCCGAGCGGACGCAAGGCTCGTTCCGTGCGTCGCTGGCCGTGGACCTCGATGGCGACGGCGTGCGCGACGCGCTGTTTTTGGCGACCGACGCGCAGGGGCGACCGCGCCTGGAGACCGGCCTGCGCAAAGGCGACAAGCTCGCGCTGGGTGCGGCCGTCATGCTCGTGCCTGCAGCCGTCAGCTGCAGTATGGGCGACGCCAAGCTTTCGTCGCTCGGCGAGACCATGGCGCTGGTCACCAGCACGCTCACGTGCGTGACGAAGAACGAGGCAGCGAAGACCGCGCCTTTGAACACGCCGCCGCCCAGCGGCGAGCCCCGTCAGCACTTCTTCGTGGTGAGCCGCGAGAGCTCGCCACGCCTGCTGTTGCATGTCGCGCTGCGCGCGCCGGAGCCTCTGGCCACGGAGAAGCTCGGCATCTCGCTGGGCAGCGAAGACCGCGACGGCGACGAGCATCCCGACGTGCGCCTCGATGTCGATCTCGAAGCCCCGGGCGGACCGCCGCGCAGGCTCTCGATCGTATGGCTCGACCGACCCTCCGGCCTGGCGCGCGACGGCAGCGAGCCCGAGCACACCCTCGATGCGCTCGCGACCGAGGGCAGCGACACGCTGTCGAAGAACCCGGATCAAAGCCTTGCCGTGGCTGACCTCGCGCTTGGCCTGCACGAACGAATCTGCCGCGAGAGCGGACACGCCCAGCTCGAGATCGACGACGAGCCGGGCGCGCTGTGCGGAGCTTCGGCTGCTGCCGGACGTGCTGCAGTGCTGCGCTTGGCGGCGCTGTCGCGCAAGCACGCGCTCTTGCCGGCATTGTATGCGTACGCGGCGCTGGAACAGCCCGGCTATCGCATCGACGACGTGCAGCGTAAGCGTGCGGAGCGCGCGCTCGCGACGCTGCCGGGCGACACCGAGTTCGTCTGGCAAAGGGGCCCGGCGCTGCACGCGCCGACCGATCCGCCGGTGCGTCTGCCTGCGATCGGCTGGAGCGACGAAGAGCACCTCCTGCTGCGCGGCACGATTGCGCAGAGCTACGAGCTAGCGACGCAGACGCTCACACCGGTCGCGCTTTCGGGCAGCTTGCTCGTGAGCGATCCCAAGGCGGGCGCGACGGTCGTCGATGTGGTGCGTACGTGTGACGGACGGCGCCTGCGCGTGGTCCCCTCCGCGCAGATGTTGGACGGGTTCGGTGCAGCGCTTCCGCCGCTGACGGCTGCAAGCGCTGCTACAGGACCGCGGATCGAGACGGCGATCGTTTCAGCTGACAGCTGCAACGAGAGCCGCGTCGTGCGTAGCGATCGCAGCGGCATCACTGTACTGGGTGCCTCGGCCCAGGGAATCGTGGTCGCACGCGCTGAAACACTGCTCCTGGCCCCGCTGGGCAGCCCCGACGCCGAGCCGCACGAGCTCGCGCCAGCCGAGCCCTCACCGCAGCTGCTGACCCCCGGAGCCGTCAGTGCCGATGGCACGCGCTACGCGCTCGCGACCAGCCAAGGCGTGGTCCTGGTCGCGCGCGGCCTCATCAGCTCGGCGCGCCTCGTGCGCACGCCGCCGTCCTGTACCGCAACGCCCTCGGACGCCGCACTTTCTCCGTCCGGGCTGCGCGTGGCGATGATCTGCGGCGACCAGGTGTACGTGGCGGCTCGGCCCTCGGCGGCCCCAGCCACGGCACCCGCTCCGTCCCCGATACCGGCATCCCCCGCAAACGCTGCGCCGCCACCGGCCGCGCCCGTCCCTCCCCCACCGGTACCGGTCACCGCGCTGCCGCCTCCCGCCCCGGAGCCGCCGTCCAGCGCGAGGCCCTGACCTGACCACCCTTCAGCCTCGTGAGCGACGCAGCGCTCGGGTGCGATACACTGTCGGCCAAGACATCGACGCTTCTCTGACGGCGTGCTCTTGGCCTTTTCGAAAGACACTTGAAGAACGTGAAAACCAACAAACCATCCCGCGGCGATCGACGCCGCAAAAGTCACGAGACGCGCGGCGGCGCACGCAAGCCCGAGCGCCACAAGAACGACGGGCCACCGGCACGCGGCTACCGCTCCGACCGCGCGGGCAGCCGCGGCGGCAACGCCGAAGTGCGCGAGGGCCGCTTGAGCATGCACGCGCGAGGCTTCGGCTTCGTCGTCACCGACCAGCCGGGCTCCGACGTGTTCATTCCGCCGTCCGCGCTTAGCACCGCGCTGCAGGGTGATCGCGTGCGCGTGCGCGTGTTCCCGAGCCCCAAGGGCTTCGACGGGCAGATCCTGGAAGTGCTCGAGCGCGCCATGCACTACGTCGGCGGTCAGCTGCAAGTGCTGCCGATCGGCGCCTTCATCGAGCCGGACGACGATCGCTTGAAGGCGCACGTGCAGGTGGTAGGCAAGCTGCCAGCCGGCGCGCGCACCGGCCAAGGCGTGATCGCCAAGGTCGTGGGCTTCCCGGAGCAGCCCGGCGATCCGATCCAGGTCGAGATCGTCGAGACCTTCGAGGCCGCCGAGTTCGCAGCGTTCGAGATCAAGCGCATCCTGCTCTCGCACGGCGTGCGCGAGGAGTTCGACGAAGACGCCGTCGCGGAAGCGCGCGCCATTCCGAACCACGTGACCGACGAAGATCGCGAAGGCCGCGTCGACTACCGCGACCTCGATCTTCTAACCATCGACCCCGACGACGCACGCGATCACGACGACGCCGTCTGGGCCGAGCGCCTGCCGGACGGCTACCGCGTGATCGTGGCGATCGCCGACGTCTCGCACTACGTGCGCGAAGGCACCGCGCTCGATCGCGAAGCGCTGGCCCGCGGCTGCACCATTTACCTGCCACCGCGTGCGATCCCGATGCTTCCGCGCGAGCTGTCGAGCGAGCTGGCCTCGCTTCTGCCGCGCGTCGATCGTCTGGCGCTGGCCGTGGACCTCGAGCTCGACAAGAGCGGCGATGTGCGCTCGCATCGCTTCGTCGAGTGTGTCATGCGTTCGGCAGCGCGGCTGTCGTACGGCGGTGTGGCGCGCGCGCTCGGCGCCACCGAGGAGCCCGAACGTCAGCCCGAGGCCGAGAGTCGCCTGCCGCAGCTGCAAACCCTGCTCGAGGTGGCGAAGCTGCTCGGAGCGAAGCGCAAGACCCGCGGCTCGCTCGACTTCGATCTGCCAGAAGCCAAGGTCCAGCTCGATCCGGAAACAGGCGTGCCGATCGCGATCGAGCGCTCGCGCAAAGATCCCGGCGTGCGCGTCGCGTACAACATGATCGAAGAGCTGATGCTGCTCGCGAACGAAGTCGTCGCGGCGGATCTCAGCGAGCGCAAGGTCGCTGCCATCTACCGCGTGCACGGCGCTCCCAGCGAAGAGAAGCTGCTCGCGTTCGCCGAGCTGGCACGCTCGCTCGGCTTTCGCTTGGACGACGACGTCGCCGAGCACCCCGGCAAGCTGGCGCGCTTTCTCGCCAGCGTGTCGGGCACACCGCATGCCGAGATCCTCGGCTACTTGATGCTGCGTGCGATGCAGCAAGCCACGTACACCACCGAGAACATCGGGCACTTCGGCTTGGCTGCCCAAGACTACGTGCACTTCACCTCGCCGATCCGTCGCTACCCGGATCTCGCGGTGCACCGCGTCGTGCGCAAGATCGCGCGTGGCGAGTCGATCCGCGGCAAGAAGCTCGAGGTCTCGCTGCAGGCGCAGGCCGCCGAGTCGAGCCGGCTCGAGCGCCGCGCCATGCTGATCGAGCGCGAGGTCGTCGACTTGTATCGAGCCATTTTGATGCGCGATCACGTCGGCGAAGAGTTCGACGCCAGCGTCACCGGCATCACCGACCACGGAGTGTTCTGCGCGATCGCATCGCCCTGCGTCGATGTGCTGTGCCGCATCGCAGCGCTGCCGCCCGACCGCTATGAAGTCGATCGCTACGGCACCCGCTTGTTCGGTTTGAACTCCGGCACGAGCTACTCGCTGTTCGATCGCGTGCGCGTACGCATCGAAGACGTGTCGATCGCGCGGCGCAGGATCTCGGCGACACCGATCAGCGTCGTCGATGCCACAGCCGAGATCATCCAGAACCCCGTGGAGCGCCCGAAGCGTCCGAGCGCTCCTCGCGACGGTGGCAACCGTGGCGACCGTGGTCAACATAGTGCGCGCGGCGCTGGCACGAGCCCGCCCAAGAAGCGCACGGCCAGCCCCGAGCCGAATCGCGCGCGTGAAGACAAGCCGCGCGACCCGAAGAAGCAAGGCGTCGGCGGCGGCGGACGTGGCGACCAAGCGGCGCGACGTCGGGCCAAGGAAGAACGGCGCCGCACGCGCAAGCCGGCTGGCAAGCAGGCCAAGAAAGGCCCTGCTCGATGAAAGGAACGCAGCGTTTCACCGCGCTGTCGTTGATCGCGCAGAAACGAGATGGCGGGGAGCTCGCCGTGGAGGCGATTCGCTGGCTTGTTCCAGCATACGTGTCCGGCGAGGTCACCGACTACCAGATGGCGGCCTTCGCGATGGCGGTCGTGCTGCGCGGCATGACTCCACGCGAGACCGCAGCGCTCACACTGGCGATGCGTGATAGCGGTAAGCTCGCGCGCCTAGGCAAGCGCGGCGGCCCCAAGGTGGACAAGCACTCGACGGGCGGCGTCGGCGACAAGGTGTCGATCTGCCTTGCGCCGCTGATGGCGGCATGCGGCTTGCGCGTGCCGATGATCAGCGGCCGCGGCTTAGGTCATACCGGTGGCACGCTCGACAAGCTCGAGGCGATCCCCGGCTTTCGCGTGAACCTCCCGCTCGCGCGCTTCTCGCGCTTGGTCAACACACACGGCTTTTCGTTGATTGGGCAGACCGCGGATCTCGCGCCGGCGGATCGCAAGCTCTACGCCCTGCGCGATGTGACCGGGACGGTGGAGTCGATCCCGTTGATCACCGCGAGCATTCTGTCGAAGAAGCTAGCGGAGGATCTCGACGCGCTCGTGCTCGACGTGAAAGTTGGTCGTGGCGCATTCATGAAGACGCTCGACGATGCACGCGCGCTGGCACGCTCGATTGTGCGCGTCGGCACGCTAGCCGGCGTACCGACGAGCGCAGTGCTCACGCGCATGGACGTGCCACTCGGACGCACCGTCGGCAATGCGCTCGAGACTGCGGAGGCGTTCGAGGTGCTGGCGGGCGGTGGGCCGGACGACCTCGTGGAGTGCACGCTGGTGCTCGGGGCGGAGATGCTGCGAGCGGGTGGCGTGGTGAAGAGTGATGCCGCAGCTCAGGGCTTGATGCGCGACGCGATTGCGAGCGGGCGCGCGGCCGCGAAGATGGAGGCGCTGGTCAAAGCTCAAGGCGGAGATGCGCGCGTGGTGCGCGAGCCCGATCGATTGCCCCGAGCGCCGCAGCGCGCCAGCGTGCAGGCCGCGCGTTCCGGGTTCGTTCAGGATCTCGATGCGCTGGCGGTCGCGCAAGTCGCGCTGCGCCTGGGCGCCGGTCGTACGCGCGCGGATCAAGCCATCGATCCTCGCGTGGGCGTGGTGCTCGTGAAGAAGCCGGGCGAGCGGGTAGAACGCGGCGAAACGCTAGCCGAGATCCACGCAGCAGACTCGCGCTCGGGACGGCGCGAGGCCGCAGCGTTGCTCGCGGCGTTTCGCGTAGGCGCGCACAAGCAAAACGCGCGAGCGCTCGTCATCGAGCGCATCGCGCGTTGATCGCGCCTGACTTGGCAGGCACGAGCGGAGCTACGTGAGCCCCGCGTCAATCGATCACTGGCAGACCGCCACGCACGCCATGCCGAGGATCGGGACCGCGGTGCAGGTACCGCCGCTTGGACCACACGGCATGCTCGCCGTCGTGCACGTGGTCGGGATGGGGCCCGTGCCGCAGAACTTCAGGCTCTGGAGCGTCTGGCACGTCTCGCCGCCCTTACAGCCACCACCGCCCGTGCCCGCGCCGCCGGTGCCTGCGCCACCCGTACCGCCCGTGCCCGCGCCACCGGTGCCTGCGCCACCCGTACCGCCGGTG
>JADGRF010000177.1 GCA_017881055.1 Sandaracinaceae bacterium | reverse complement strand
ACCTTCTGCCCGTAACTCGAGCTGTGAGATCCAAACACCGGCCGCTGCGCTTCGTGCGTGGCGGCCGGTTTCGTTCTGCGCCGTCGTCGGCATGTCCGCGTCAGCTGACGGTAGAGCCCTCAGTTGCTTGCGTGCAGCGGGGGCTGCACGGCAGCCAACCGTGGCCAGCCTTTCTCGCGCGGCTTGCGCACGAGGATCTGCAAGAGGCCCGGCAGGATGAAGAGCGTGAGCAGCGTGGAGAACACGATGCCGCTCACCACGACGGTCGCGAGCGGCCGCTGGACCTCCGCGCCCGCACCCGTGGCCAATGCCATCGGCAAGAAGCCGAAGGCCGCCACCGCGCCGGTCGTGAGCACGGCGCGCATCGTGTGAACCGAGCCCTCGGTGATGGCCTCGCGCAGTGGCCAACCCGACGCGAGCCGCGTGCGCACGTCACTGCCGAGCACCACGCCGTTCAGCACCGACACACCCGCCAGCGCGACGAAGCCGACGGCGGCGGGGATGCTGAACGATAGCCCGCGCAAGAGCAGGCCGAGGATGCCGCCGATCAGCGCGAGCGGGACCACTGCAAACACCGCCACCGCGTAGCGTGCGTCCTGAAACATCCACAGCAGCATGCCGAAGATGATCGCCAACGCGAACGGCACGACCATCGCCAGCCGGTTCTTGGCGCGCTCGAAGTTCTCGAACTGCCCGCCCCAGGCGACCTCGTAGCCGCTCGGCAGCTTCACCTGCGCTTGCACTTTCGCCTGCGCCTCGTGCACCCACGAGACGAGATCACGGCCGCGCAGGTTCACCTCGACGCGCACGGTGCGGCGCAGGTTCTCGCGGCGCACCTGCGTGGGGCCTTCCGACTCCTCGATGGTCGCCAGCTCCGACAGTGGTACCGATGCGCCTTGCGGAGCCTCCACGAAGAGCTCTCCGATGGCCTCGGGCTGCGGCGAGCGCGGCGGTACAATCACTCGCAAATCGAAGCGCTTCTGCTGCTCGTAGATCAGACCGACCGGCACGCCCACGCGAGCCGCACGCACCACGGTCAGTGCATCCTGCGCACGGATGCCGTAGCGCGCGAGCCGCTGGCGGTCCGGTCGCACGCTGATCTGTGGCGCGCCGAGCACACGCTCCACGCGTGTATCGCCAGTGCCGGACACGCCTCGGACCACAGCCGCCACCTGCTCGCTCAACGTTTTGAGCTCGCCGAGATCACTGCCGAAGACGTTGATCTGCACGTCCGCGCGCGAGCCGCTCACCAGCTCGTTGGTCTTGTCCTCGATCGGCTGAGACACTGACACGAAGGTGCCCGGCACTTCGGATTCGATCGCGGTCTTGATCTTCTCCGAGAGCGTGTCGAGGTCGTGCGCGCTGGTCCACTGCTTCTTGTCTTTGAGGTGCACGAACACGTCGGTGTTGTCGTTGCCCACCGGATCGATGGCGACCTCCGCACGGCCGGTCATGCCGAGCGTGGTGATCACCTCGGGGAAGCGCTTGAGCACTCGCTCCACGGCGAGGTCGAGGTCACGCGCCTGCGCGAGGCTGATGGACGGCGCCCGGCGAATCGTAACCACGACATCGCCCTCGTCGATGCGCGGCACGAAGTCGGCGCCTGCGCCCGCGAGCAGCACGAAGCTCGCGACCAGAGCCACGGCGGTCGCGCCGAGCAGCCACGCGCTCTTGCCGATCGCCCAGCCGAGCGCTCGCTCGTAGTGCTTCGCGATCCACGCCACCCAGGCCGGCCCATGCCCCTTGGCGGGCGGCACGAAGAGCACCAGCAGCGCGGGAAAGAACACCACAGCGTACAAGAGCGCGCCGAACAGCGCGCAGGCCATGGTGATCGCCATGGGCCGGAACATCTTGCCTTCGATGCCGGTGAGCGTGAGCAGGGGCAAGTAGACGAGCATGATGATGGCCACCGAGAAGGCCACCGGTCGCACGACTGCGGTCCCAACTTCCGTGTACGCGCCGTCGCGAGCCTTGCCCACGAGCTGTTTGCCTGCGAGCGCGCCCACCACTGCTTCGAGGATCACGATCGGTCCATCGACCAGGAAGCCGAAATCGATGGCGCCGAGGCTCATCAGATCACCCGTGATGCCGAAGAGGTGCATACCCAGCACGGCGACTGCCATGGATGCGGGAATGCCGATCACCACCACCAGCGCGCCGCGTATCGTTCCCAGGAAGAGCGCCAGCACGAGCGTGACCACCAGCGCGCCCTCGACGAGGTTGCCCATCACGGTCGCGAGCGTGCGGCCGACGAAGTCTGAGCGATCGTAGATCGGCTCGATCTTCACGCCCGCGGGCAGCTCACGCTGGATCTGCTTCACCTTCTCTTTGACCGCGTTCACCACGTTGCGGCTGTTTTCTCCGACCAGCATCATGGTCACGCCGGTGACCGCTTCACCCACGCCGTCTCGGGTGATCGTTCCGAAGCGCATCGCGGCGCCCACGCGCACCTGCGCCACGTGACGCACCAGCACGGGCGTGCCGTCGTCACCCGTGCGCACCACGACGCTGCCAATCTCGTCCTCGCCGCTGAGCAGGCCCACGCCGCGCAGCGTCAGGGCTTCGCTGCCGCGCTCGATGTAGCCGCCGCCGACGTTGGTGTTCGCTCCCTGCAGCGCCTCGACCACGGCGCTCAGCGTCAGCCGATGCGCGTGCAGGCGCGCCGGATCGATCACGACCTGGTACTCCTTCAAGTCGCCGCCCATGGTGTTGAGCTCGACGATGCCGGGCACCTGACGAATCTTCGGCGCGATCTCCCAATCGAGCAGCGTGCGCAGCTGAGTTGGCGAGTGGTGATCGGAGCGCACCACGAACTGGTAGATCTCCCCGAGGCCACCGGACACCGGCGAGAGCTGCGGTTGTCCGCAGTTCCTCGGCAGCTCCTGCTCGACCGAGCGAACGCGCTCGAGCACCACCTGGCGCGCGAGCCACAGGTCGGTGCCCTCCTTGAACACGACTGTCACGGCCGACAAGCCCGAGCGCGACACCGAGCGCAGCTCCTGCAACCACGGCACGCCGTTGAGCGCGAGCTCCAGCGGCGAAGTCACGGAGCGCTCCACTTCCACCGGCGATAACCCGGGCGCGTCGGTGAGCACGGCCACCTGGATGGTCGACACGTCGGGCACGGCGTCGATCGGCAGCGTGCGCGCCGCGAACGCGCCGACCCCAAGCAGCGTGACTAGGAGCACAGCCATCAGGCCTTTGAAGCGAATGGATTGCTCGACGATGCTGGACAACATGGCTAGCGAAAGATCTCCGACTTGAGAGCAAATACGCCGCCGACGGCCACGCGCTCGTCGGCAGACAAACCCGAATTCACCTCGACGTGCGTGCCGTCTTGACTGCCGAGTTGCACCACGCGCGGCTCGACGGTGAGGTCTGGGCCGGCGACGAACACCGTGGCCTTGCCATCCACACTGGTCACGGCGTCGCGCGGCAACACGAGCCTGGGTAGCGCGGGCGCCGAGGTGTGGATGCGCGCGAGCACCGACTGCCCAGGCCGCAGCGGCGCAGGTGGCTGCTCGATCACCACTCGGACTTGCGCGGTGCGCGTTGCAACATCGATCACCTCGGCGACGTAACCGACCTTGCCTCGCACCAGTGGCTCTGCCGCGCCCGGCGCCAAGATGTCGACGCTGTCGCCGACGCGGATGGCCGCCAGATCCCGCTCGTACACTGCAAGCTGCAGCCACAGGCGGCGCAGATCCGCGACGCGAAAGGCGGTGAGCGTGGGCTCCACGAATTGTCCGCGCGAGAGGTGACGCTCGACCACCTTGCCGGCGATGGGGCTGGTCAACCGCAACACGCCGGCCTCCCCTTGCGTGCTGCCACCCATCGCCTTCACGCGTTGCTCGGCGGCGGTCAGGTCGGCCCTGGCGGACGCAGCCACGGCCTTGGCGACCTCGGCTTCGCGGTGCGACGAGATCCTGGCTTCGGAGAGCTCACGCTCGCGCGTCTCGTTGGCGGCGGCCGCTTCGTAGTGAGCGCGCGCGGAGATCACCGTCGCCTGCGCCTCACCCAGCTCTGCACTCTCGATCTCCGCGAGCATCTCGCCCGCTGCCACTGTGTCGCCCTCGAGCTTGTGCACGTCGTGCACGCGCCCGGCGATGCGTGCGCCGATGGCCGCGACGCGACCAGGGTCGAAGCCCACCGTGCCTGTGACATGCACGACCGGCGAGAGCGAACGTGCCTCGGGCGCCGCGAACACGAGCCCTGCACGCTGCGCGAACGCCGCGGAATAGCGGATCCATTTCCCATCGAGAAACGGCACATCGCGCGCCGCGCCGGCTGTTTCTTTGGCTGGCTCCGAGTGCCCGTGCCAGAGCAGCCACGCCGCCAGCACGCTCACCAGCGGCACAACCCAGCGCAGCCAGATGCCCACGCGCGAGCGCAGGCCACCACTTTGTACCGTCGGCGCCTGCATCGGCGCCGACACGAGCTCTTCCGCTTGTTCGTTCACGGGACCTGACCTCCTACTGCCTGCTCCACCGCGATGCGCTGTGCCCAGGCTGCTGCAAGCGCGTCCAGGCGCTCGGCCCGCACGCGCACCAAGTCGCGCGCCGCCACTGCGACGCGAAACCAATCGAAGCGACCGGCACTGAACCCGGCCTCTGCCAGCTGAAACGAGCGCTGGGCCGCCGGCAACGCTGCGTTGCTGAGCATCTCCAGCTCCGCGCGGCGCAGCTCGTACGACTGCCAGGCCGCGACCACCCCGCGCTCGATGCGATGCTCGCTCAGCACGCGCCAGCCCGCCTCGGCCTGCTGCGCGCGCGCATTCACCGCCAGCGGGCCCTGGTTGCGTTGCGCGAACGGAAGCTCCACCGAGACGCCGAAGATGGCGAAGCTGTGCGAGGCCGGCGCTGAGTCGATGCCACCGTACAGCCCCACGCGCGGAGTCTTCTCGCGCTCCAGGCGCTCACGCGTGGCCTCGAGCGCACGCAAGCGCGCATCCGAGGCCGCGGTCAACGGGTGAGCGCGCCGCGCACGTTCCACGTAGCGATCCACTTGCGCGAGCGCGGGTGGATCTTCGACCAGCGTCGTGAGCGCTAGCGCCTGTCGTGCGTCGAGATCCAGCGCGTCGCGCAGCGCCATGAGCCGCTCGTCGTGCTCGCGCACGGCGGCCTGCCCCGCCACTTCGATCTGCGCCAGCTCCAACTGCGCCGACGTCAGCTCCAGGTCGGACGCCGCACCCATCTCGACGCGTTTCTTCGCCGCCGCCAGCACCCGCTGCGCAAGCTCCGCCGCCGAGTGCGCATGCTCGATGCGTAGCTGCGAGATCTGCGCCTGCAGGTACGCGGCCCAGACCCGCAGCCGCGCGTGCATGCGCTCGAGCTCCCCTTCCGCGCGCGCCACGGCTACGCCCTTGTTCGCTTCGCGCACCCGCGCCGCGGGTGCGCCGCCGACCTCGAAGAGCAGATCGAGCATCGCGCCGTAGCCCGCGTCTTTCGCCCAGCCGCTGTCCGCTGGCGAGCGCACGTCCGCCGAGATGCGCGGGTTCTGCGGCATGACCACGCCGGCCCCCGTGCGCTGCGCCTCGGCCTTGCGCACCGCATGCCCCGCCATCACCAGCTCAGGCGCGTGCTCCTCGGCACGGTCCAAGGCGTCGGCGAGCGACAGCTGCAGCGCCGTGCTCTGCGCCGCACACGGCACAGCCCAGGCACCCAGATCGAACGCAAGCACCACTAGACCACGGCCACACCACCGCCAACCACAATGCAAAACCACAGTCGCCTCCGCTGTCCACACGCAGGAACGTCCGGAGATCGAAACCGCGCGCTCGCGCTAGCGAGCGTGGGCAGGTTCCGACCGCTACGTAGCTGTGTCAGCCGCGAGGGGGGCGTTCGAGGCCGTGCTGCAAGTCGAGCGAACGGGGGTGCTGCTGCGAGAGCTGCGGGCACGCCGCGTCTGCCAGGCTTGCCAGAGCGTATGCGCTGCGATCGACCGCGGACTCTTGCGCGTCGTCGTCTTCGTGATCGTCTTCGAGCTCGTCTTCGGCGTCGGAGAAGCCGTCGCTACGGGACTGTTCGTCTGACTGCGGCAAGCTGGCCGAGGCCGCACTTGGATCGGCTGGGACCGAGGGCCTCTGTGCGGCGCTCGCAGCCTGCAGCCACGTGCCGCCCGCCAGCTGCCAGGCCGCGCCTGGCGCAATCACGTTGTGCCCGGCGGAGATGAGCGCCAGCAGGCCGACAAAGCCTACGAGGCTTGCCAGCGGCGGAACAGCCATGAGGCGCAGGGAACGCATCCAGCTCAGATACGTGCTGTCCGGGCCGGGGCTTGTCAAGGCGCGAGGCAAGTTGCCCGCGAGTTGCGCCGCACCAACTGACGGATTCGACCCCGTCCAACGCTTTTTGGTCTTCCGCCGCAACACCGCGAAGCACGGAAGACGCGAGCGAATGCGGCACGAACGCGGCGGGAAAGTCGTAGTTAGGCGGCGCTCTTCGCCTTGACCACCAACTCCACTTCGCAATCGAGCACGTGCAGGAGCGCAACGAGCTGGCTGATACTCTTGCGGGTATTGGTCGGATCAAGAAGCCGATAAAGCTGCGGTACCGACGTCTTGAGTCTGCGCGCAAGCTCGCGACGGCTGAAAGCAGCCGTCTCAACACGACGGAGGGCTTCAACGGTGAGTTTGTGAATCAAAATCTCCGCGAGGTAGCCCGTATCCTGGTTGTACTCGAGCGCGTGGTCGATGTGCACTGCGCCCTCGGCACCAGACTCCAGCACGTAGGAGACCGCTTCGCTCCCAAGTTCCTTGTCGACGTATGCCTTGGTGATTCGGTCGGCCGGGGTAGGCCGCGGATCAAGCTTCGCGAAAGGAATCGGGTACACCTTGCCGGGACGAACGACCAGTTCGAGCTGTGCCTTGCGATTGTTGACGGTAACGCGCTGAATCTTCATAGGAGACCGTCCTTCTCGAGTTCGGAGATGAGTTGTAAAATCCGGGCGTTGGACTTGCCCTTCATCGGGACGCGAGCGTCCAGGTTCCACTTGAGAACGAGCTTGCCGTCCTTGTACACGTGCACGTGGCGCGGGCTGTGGTCGCCGATCCACGTGAGAAAGAGGAAGTTTCCGCGCCGGATCTTGCCCACGTCGCAGATGTTACCACGGGCGGTAACGCCTGCAACTCTCGTCTCGCGGCCGCCTAACGGATTTGTGCTTCAGCTGCGAAGGCCCGCTCTCGGCGCCGTCGCTGAAATGACGCGGGCCTTCGTCAGCTGCAGCTAGTTAGGTGCCATCTCGGCTATCGCCCGAGGATGAGATCGAGCCCGGCGAACACCAGCTCTACGTGGCGCCGTTGCAGTTTTCCCGCACGCTCTGTCAACATGTCTTTGTCGACCGTGACAATTT
>JADGRF010000015.1 GCA_017881055.1 Sandaracinaceae bacterium | reverse complement strand
ATCACGGTCTCGACCGGAGACGTGACCGACTTGTCCTCGATGAAGTCGCCGAGATGCGAATCTTCCTCTTCGCCGATCGGCGTCTCGAGCGAGATCGGCTCCTTCGCGATGCGCAGCACCTTGCGAACCTTGTCGAGCGGCATCTCCATCTTGGCCGCGATCTCTTCTGGGTTCGGCTCGCGTCCAAGTTCCTGCACCAAGTAACGGCTGGTGCGGATCAGCTTGTTGATCGTCTCGATCATGTGCACCGGAATGCGGATGGTGCGGGCCTGATCGGCGATCGCACGCGTGATGGCCTGACGAATCCACCACGTGGCGTACGTGGAGAACTTGTAGCCGCGGCGGTACTCGAACTTGTCGACCGCCTTCATCAAACCGATGTTGCCTTCCTGGATCAGATCCAAGAACTGCAGACCGCGGTTCGTGTACTTCTTCGCGATCGAAACGACCAGGCGCAGGTTGGCCTCGACGAGCTCGGCCTTGGCACGCTCGGCAGCCCGCTCGCCGCTGTGCAGACGCTTGTACGTCGAGCGCAGGACATCGACCGGCTGGCCCATGTCCTCTTCGACCTTCAGCATCGAGAGGCGCGCCTCTTTGACGATCTCCATCGCAGCGCGCAGGCCCGCGATCGGCGCGTAGCGCTTCGAGAACTTCTTCTCGACCGCCGGGTTGGCTTCCATCTCGCCGACGATCTTCTCCATGTCGGCGCAGGCCAGGTTGCCCACAGCGCGCTCGGCTTCGCTGATCTCGTTCTCGGCCGCTTCGACGCGGCGCGCGTAGCTCTTGATGCGCGAGACGATCTCGTCGATCAGCTTCTTGGTGAGCTTCGCCTCGAGCAGCGTCAGCACGATCTCTTTGTTGGTGGCCTCGATCTGGCCTTCCAGCTGACGGCG
The DNA here is from genome assembly GCA_017881055.1 of Sandaracinaceae bacterium. Classification (GTDB taxonomy): domain Bacteria; phylum Myxococcota_A; class Polyangia; order Polyangiales; family JAFGIB01; genus JADGRF01. Next base: position 56,640 of record JADGRF010000015.1, on the reverse strand, counting down.
CGCCTTGTCGCTGGCCTTCTTGCCAGCCAGCAGCTCCTCGCGCGTCTTGGTGTTCTGCGCTTCGAGGCGCTTCACCTTGTCGAGGAAGCGAATCACCCGCTTGATGATCTCTTCCTCGTTGATCTCGGCGCCCTCTTCGACGGGCTCGACATCCCGCACGACGTCTTTGACGCGGATCTTGCCCTTGCGCAGGTTCTCGCCGATGTCGAGGATCTCGGTGATGCCGACGCGCGAGTTGATGATGACCTGGAAGACGGTGCCTTCGCCGTCTTCGATGCGCTTGGCGATCTCGACTTCGCCTTCGCGTGTGAGCAGCGAGACCGAGCCCATCTTCCGCAGGTACATGCGGACCGGGTCGCTCGACTTGGTCGCATCCACGTCTTCGACCGCGGCCGGCGGCATGGACGGGAACTCGGAGGTGCGTGGGGCCGGCGGCTCGCTGGCATTGCGCGACGGACGATTGCTCGCCGGACGCGAGTCGCGTGCCTGATTGGCAGCGACCACGACCTCGATGTTCTCGCCTTCGAGCACTTCCATCAGGTCGTCGATCTGATCCGACGTCACCATCTCCGGCGGGAGCGCGTCGTTGACTTCGTCGTACGTGAGGAAGCCCTTGTCGCGCCCTAAGTCGATCAGCTTCTGGATCTCGCGACGCTTGCCACCGGGAGCGAGCGACTCGTTCTTGCGTCCGGGGACCGCAGGCTTCGCGGCCGCCTTCGCGACGATCGCTTGCGTTGCGGCTGCCCTCGCCTCTTTGGCGTCCAGCTTCGCGTCGTGCTTGCCATCACGCTTCGCGCCTTTTCCGTCTTTCGCGTCTTTCGCATCGTGCTTGGCGTCGTGCTTGGCGTCGTGGCCCTTCGGCGCGGCCTCTGCCTTGCCGTGCTCACGGCGTGCACTCGGCGCTTTCGCGGCTGCAACCTTCTGCGCACTGGCGCTTGCCTTCGCGTGCTTCAGGTCGGTAGCACCGCGCGCTTCATGCTGTTGCGCATTCGGCTGTTCCGACGGACGCTTCGCGGGCTGCTTGGCTGCGGTGAGCACGGGCTTCTTGCCGTTGCTCGATTTGGCCGTGCTGGCGGCGTGGGTCCCGCTCGCGCTCTTGGCAGGCGGAAGAGAAGACCGCCTCGCGCTGTTGTGCTTTGCGGCGCTGGTCGGAGTCCGACCCTTCTTGGGCACGTTTGCCTTGGAAGACCGGGCGGATCGTGGCGTGCTCTTCGTCGGCATTCTCACCTCTTCAAACCCTTTTTGTGCGCGCGCGCGAGCTCCATGTGTCGCGTCATGAGTTCGCGCGTACGATCCGTGTCACCGCGTTGTGTAGCCTGCTGAATCTCGCGTTCCAGTTGCGGCAGGTCGTGTTCGATGACTTTCTGTCGTGTCAGCACTGCGATTCCCGCTCGCAGTTCATGCGCTGCCAAAGCCTCGTCGGCAAACGTCTCAGTGCTCAGGCGCTCTTGCAGCCACGAAAGTGCCGCAGTTCCCGATAAATCTTCCGTGGCATTTCCCGTGAGGCTGGCAACCAAACGTGACGCGTCGATCGTTCCTGTTTCTGTGACCTGGGCAGCGGCGGCCGAAAAGATGGACCGAAGTTCCGCCGCCGTCAAAAGCTCATCAAGCTCTTGTGCCTCCGGCGTCGAAAAGAGCTTGGGCTTGTCCAGCAACGCTCCGAGTACCCGGAGCTGCAGCTCGGGCGGCAGCTTAACACGGTCCAGCGCCGGGGCTACCCTAGATTGGCCAGCGGGGGGAGCACTCTGAGCGGTGGCTGGGCCGGTCGGGCGGGCCGCTCTCACCCCTCGGCGCAGCTGCTCCCGGACGGCTCGTGGGTCGGTGATCGCAAAGCGCTGCGCGATCCGCTCGATATACAGCTCAATTTCGACCGGATTCCCCGCTGCCGCCACGACCGGACCTAGGGACTCGATGGCCTTGGCGCGCTCGCCCGCGCTCGAGCCGGCCTCGTCGGCGGTCGTGTCGATCAGGTACTCGACGATGCCGCTGGCGGAGTCGACCAGCCTCAGCAGAGCCTCTTTTCCGTTCCGGCGCAGGTAGGCGTCCGGATCGTCACCCTGGGGCAGCCTCACCACACGAGCCCCGAGCTCGGCCTTGCGCAAGATCGGATACGCGGCGTGAACGGCCTTTCGACCGGCGTTGTCGCCATCGAACATGACCGTGACGCGCTGCGCGAAGCGCCGCAGCAGCTTGGCCTGGGCCTCGGTGAACGCCGTGCCCAGCGGCGCGACCACGTTGGCGATGCCGGCTTGGTGCAACGACACGAGATCGAAGTTGCCTTCGCACAGCACCGCCCAGCCGCTGCGCCGAATCTCCACGCGCGCTTCGTGCAGCCCATACAAAAGCTCGCCCTTTTTATAGAGCGGGCCCTCAGGGCTGTTGACGTACTTTGGTTCTTGGCTCTGATCGCGTCCGTCTGGCGAAGGCAGGATGCGCCCGCTGAACGCGACGACCTGTCCGTGCAGATCCGAGATCGGAAACACCAGGCGGTGACGAAAGCGGTCGTAGTAGCCGCTTTGATCGCGCCGCTTCACGCACAAGCCGAGCAGCTCGGCGTCGGCAATTGCGTGACCCTTCTTTTCGAGGTGCGCGGTGAGCGCATCCCAGCCGTGCGGGGCGTAGCCAAGGCGAAACGTGTCCGCCGTCTTGGCTTCCACCTCGCGCCGCGCCAGCTCTTCTTGCGCGAAGCGCGCGAGCGCATGGTGCGTACGTTGCTCGAGATAGAAGAGCGTTGCAGCTTCCATCACGGCGCCCAGGCGTTCGAGCCGCGCGCGGTCCTTGCGCTTCTGCTCGTCCTCGCGATCGTTGGCTTCTTTGATCTCGATGCCGGCACGCTCGGCCAGCGCGCGCGCGGCCTGCGGGAACGTGAGACCTTCGAGACGCATCAGAAACGCCAGCGCATCGCCTGATTCCTTGCAGCCGAAGCAGTGAAAGAACTGCCGGTCCTGGCGCACGTTGAACGACGGGCTCTTCTCGTTGTGAAACGGACAAAGCCCGACCCAGTTCTGGCCGCGCTGCTTCAGGGCCACGTATTGCCCAATCAGCGCGACGATATCCGTGCGGTCTCGAATCTCCGAGATGAGCTCGTCCTGGATCAAACCGGAGCGCAAACCAACGCCTGCCTCTCACGCCGGGGGTTTGGCGGCAGAGCAGTGTAGGCAGCGCGATGTTGCGGTCAAGAGGACGGTGTACGCTGCCGCGGCGAATGCCGGAGCACGCACAACCCGACGCGCTGCACGAAACCACGAAGGTGTTCGCCGCGATCACGGTGGCCATCATCGTGCTGCGCCGGCTCGAGGACGTGTCGTCGTTCGTACAGGGAAACATGCACCTTTTGGTGGGCGCGCTGTTTCTGCTCAGCGCGATTCGGCTGACCGAGCGCTTGCCGGGAGGGCTCGCGCGCTACGGTCTCTCGCTCGGTGGGCTCCTCGCGCCTGACGAAGCCGATGCGCACACCGACTCACCTCTTGGCTGGCTCGTGGATCTGCTGCGCGCGCTGATCCGCGCGCTGCCCAGCTGCGCACGCGAGCTGGCGGTTGCGGTCGCGGTCTGCGCCGCAGTGTTTCCGCCCTTCGTCTACGGCTTCTATTTTTGGAACGCGCCCACGCGCGCGTTCGCGTGGCTGCCCCAGCGCGATCTCGTCTCCTATATAGCGACACAGCTGGTCGTGGTTGCGCTACCCGAAGAAGCGCTGTTCCGCGGCTACTTCTTCGGTCGCCTTTCGGACGCATGGCCCGCACGCACGCGCCTGCTCGGCGCCAACGTCTCGCTGCGCGCGCTCGGGCTGCAGGCAGTGTGGTTTGCGCTGCTGCACTTCGTGGTCGACTTCGAGCCTTCGCGACTCGCGGTGTTCTTCCCGGCCTTGCTGTTCGGTTGGCTGGCGGGGCTGCGGGGCGGCATCGGCGCCGCAATCTTCGTGCACGTGCTCTCGAACCTGCTCTCGGATGTGCTCGTGCGCGGCCTGCTGTGACTTTTCCAGAGCCTAGGCGGTCGTGCTATCCCTGCGGCATGGCGCTGCCTCGCCCCCTTCTCACCAGCATCGTGCGCATCGCGCTCGACGAAGACCTCGGCCGCGGAGACCTGACCACCGAAGCGTGCGTGCCCGAAGACGCGCACGGCCAAGCCGAGCTGCGAGCCCGAGAAGCCCTCGTGTTCTGCGGTGCAGACCTCGTGCGTGAGGTCTTCGCGCAGGTCGACCCACGCGTGCAGGTCCACGTCAAGCGAGGCGACGGCGCGCGCGCCAAGCCCGGCGATACGCTGCTCGTACTCTCGGGCCCCGCGCGCTCACTGCTCGAAGGAGAACGTGTCGCGCTCAACTTTGCTCAGCGCCTCTCCGGCATCGCGACGTTGACGCGCACCTACGTGGAGGCGTTGCCGTCGGGCAGCACGACGCGCATCACGGACACGCGCAAGACCACGCCCGGCCTGCGCGCGCTCGAACGCTACGCCGTGCGCTGCGGTGGCGGGCACAACCACCGCGAAGACTTGTCCTCGGCCGTGCTGATCAAAGACAACCATATTGCCGCTAGCGGCGGCATCGCCCAAGCCATCGCACGCGCCAAGGAACGCGCACCGCACACCTCGCGCATCGAGTGCGAGGTCGAGAGCTTCGAGCAGCTCGACGAAGCGCTGGCCAGCCAGGCCGACATCGTCATGCTCGACAACTTCAAGGACGAAGAGCTGAAGGCCGCGGTGGCTCGTGTCGCAGGGCGCGCGCTGGTCGAGGTGTCCGGGCGCGTCAGCCTGGAACGCGTCGCGGTGATTGCGCGGGCAGGTGTCGCGGTGATCAGCGTCGGTGCGCTCACGCACTCCGCGCGCGCGGTGGATCTGGGGCTCGACTGGGCCGGCTCGACGTGAGTGAGCTGCACGAGCCGGAGAACGAACTGGAGAACGAGCGCATCCAGCGCGGCCTACGCACGCAACGCTACGGTCGCTCGTATGAGTTTCGCGCGCTCACCGAGTCCACCAACGACGATGCCAAGTTGGCAGCTGCCAACGCAGCGCTCGACGGCCACGTGATCGTCGCCGACACGCAGCTTCGCGGGCGTGGCTCGCAAGGCCGCAAGTGGTCGTCGCCCAAAGCGGAGGACCTGTATCTGTCGATCGTCGATCGCCCGCGCGTTGCCTTTGCGGCGCTGCCGCCGCTGACGCTGGCTGTGGGCCTGGGTGTCGCCGCAGCCGTGGATGCACTGCGCGGTGCGCGTGGCCGTGCCGAGCCGAGCCGTGTGAAGTGGCCGAACGACGTTCAGATCGCGAGGAAGAAGTGTGCGGGCATCTTGATCGAAGCCACGGCCTCGGGCAGCGAGCTGTGCTCGCTCGTGATCGGGATCGGTCTCAACGTGAACCGCAGCGCGTTCCCCGCGGAGCTCGCGCCGCTTGCCACATCGCTGCGGCTCGAGCGCGCGGCCGAAGACGGCGCCGCGGCGCTCGATCGCGGGCATGCGTTGTGCGAGCTGCTAGGTCACGTGGAGCAATGGGTCGATCGCTTCACGCTGCAGGGGCCCGAGGTCGTCGCGCGCGCGCTGTCGTCGCGGCTCGCTATGCTCGGTGAGCGAGCCGTCTGCGGCGAGGTGACCGGCATCGTGCGAGGCGTCAGTGCATCCGGTGCGCTGCGCATGGAGACCAGCGGCGGCATGCGCGAGCTGATCTCCGGCCGGCTCTTGCCGGCGCCTCGAGACTGAGACTCGAGGCCCGAGGGCTTGCGCAACTGCTAGACGACACTACGAATTCCAAGGCCGAGAACGAGACGAGAACCCTCATGAACCCCGACACCGCGCAAGCAGCCATCGTCCGAGAAGCCCACGCCCTGGCACACACGGTAGGTGTGCGCGTGCGCGACGACCTGCGCCTTTTGCGCGTGCGCGGTGACGATCGCCTGACGTGGTTGAGCGGCCAAGTCACGAACGACGTGCGCGGGTTGGCTTCGGCGCCAGGCACGAGCGTGCACGCGCTCTCGATCAACGTGCGCGGCAAGATCCTCGGTGAGCTCTGGATCAGCGCAACCGAGGATCAGCTCCACGTGTTCGTGCCCGAGGCAGCGCTCGCCCGCGTGATGGAGAGCTTCGAGCACTACATCATCATGGAAGACGTCGTGCTCGAGTCCGACGCGAATGCACGCGTCATCTCGGTGCAAGGTCCGCGCGCGAACGACGCCGTCGCACGTGTTCCCGACGCCGCAGAGCGCGCGTTCGTCGCCGACGAGCTGGGCGCAGGCGGCATGTTCGTTGCGACCACGGCAGCGCGCGCGGAAGCGTTGGCGAACGAGATCATCACGGCCGCCACTGTGCTCGGTGGCTGTGCGGTTTCCGAGCCGGCGTTCGAGCTTGCGCGCGTGCGCGCGGGCAAGCCGCGCTTCGGCGTGGACTTCGACGACACCACCTATCCGCAAGAAGCCGGCTTGAAGTCCGCCCTGTCGTTCAGCAAGGGTTGCTACCTCGGTCAAGAAGTCGTGTGCACGCTGGAGAGTCGCGGCCGACTGCATCGACGCCTTTGTGTGCTCGAAGCCGGAGCAGCGAGCGAGGCGCCTACGAGCGGCAGCACGCTTCAGGCCGACGGCGGGCACGATGCCGCGACCCTGACCGGCGCGATCTTCGATCCCGAGCTGGGGCGCTGGCTTGCGTTCGGCTACGTGAAACGTGCGCACAGCGTGGTGGGCGCAGAGCTCTCCGGCGCCACCGGGCGCTTTCACGTGCGCGCGATCGTGGGTGATCTCGGCTGAATCCCGCCGCGCCCCGCGCGATACAACTGACACACGGCTCGCGTACACACGCGCAGTTTACGCACGCGCGTCTACATTGGATCCGTCAATGTTCCGTTGCCCGAGCCCACGTCGCATGAGACGATAACCCGTGGCAATTTCGACGATTGGAGCGAATGCCGCTGTGGTGCGGGTGATCAACAATGCAGGGCGATGAAGATCCGCTCGTAGCTCAATGCCGTGCGCGTGTCGGGCGCATGGTGGCCGGCAAGTGGCGACTCGATGCGCTGATCGGCGTGGGCGGCATGGCGGCCGTCTACATGGCGACGCACCGCAACGGCAGCATGGCCGCGCTGAAGATCCTGCACGAGGAGGTCGCGCTCAACGTCGAGGTGCGCGATCGCTTTCTTCGCGAGGCCTACATCGCGAACAAGGTGAATCACCCCGGCACCGTGAAGGTGCTGGACGACGACAAAGACGACGACGGCGCGCCGTACATCGTGATGGAGCTGCTGACCGGCGATTCGGTCGAAGCCGTCGCCGTGAAAGCCGGCGGGCGCCTGTCGATTCAGGAGACGCTCGACGTGCTCGACCAGACGCTGGCCGTGCTCGAGTCCGCGCACAAGGCGTCGATCGTGCACCGCGATCTGAAGCCCGAGAACTTGTTCATGACCGAGTCGGGACAGGTCAAGGTGCTCGACTTCGGCATCGCGCGCTTGCGCGAGGAGAACAGCAAGAAGACGCAGACCGGCATCGTCATGGGCACACCGTCGTTCATGGCGCCCGAACAGGCCATGGGCCGCTGGAACGACGTCGACGCGCGCACTGACCTTTGGGCGATGGGTGCGACCACGTTCACGCTACTCACAGGCCTGCCGGTGCACCAGGCCGAGACCGCCGGCGAGATGCTCGTGGCAGCTGCAACACGGCCTGCGCGCTCACTCGCGCGCGTGTTGAACAACGCGCCGTTCGCGCTGGTCGCGATGGTCGATCGCGCGCTCGCCTACGACCGCGAGAACCGCTTCCCCGATGCCACGAGCTTCCGTCAGGAGCTCGCCAAGGTGCGCGCATCGCTCACCACCGAGGCGATCTCGAAGACGCAGATCAATCCCGCCGCGCAGGTCATGCCGGCGACGGTGCACGGCAAGGACGCAGCCGAAGCCCTCAGGGCAGCGGGTGCGCGAGCCGCGGCGGCTGCCAGCGAGGCCGACGACGAAGAGAGACAGCGCGTCGAGACCTACGACCCGAGTAGTAACACCGACGAAGAAATCGAGCGCATGGCGAAGTTCTTCACGATGCTCGAACGCGCGCTCGTGGCCACCAAGCAGTACAACCCGGATCACCCGGAGGCGAAACGACGCTTCGACGAGTCGTTTCGCGAGATCGCTTCCGCGCTGATGACCTGCGACATCGCGCTCGCTTGGAACCTGACGCCGTACTCGTTCACGGCGCGCGACCGCGTGGTCTGGGAGCCGGAGCCGCCCTGGAACCGCATTCCGTATCAGTTGTTCTCGGACGGCGTACGCACCATGGGCATGGCGCCCGGGCTCGACGACGTCGAGTTCCGCGAGTGGCTGCGCCTTCTGACGCTAGACCCCACGACCGACCTCGCCCCCGAGGACGACATCGTGACGATGCTCTGGGACGCGGGCTTCCAGCACGTGTTCTTCCAAGCGATCGATTCGTTCGCCGAAGGTAACCAGGATCAGCGCGCGCGTTTCGAAGCCGAGCGCGCGGTGATTCTGTCGGGCGCGCATCTCGACCACAAGCAAGGCCTGCCGCAAGCCATCCAACAGGCGCGCACGCAAGGTGCAGCGAGCGACGCCGTCCAGCGCAGCCGCGAGATCTTCAAGGCCGTCAGCAAGGGCGATGCCTTGGACGCGGAGGCAGCCGCGCGCGTCGCCAACATGAACCTGATGCAGGAATCGCCGGATGACGGAGAAGTCGTCCGTGCACTCACGCTCGACGACAGCACGCACGCCTTGCTCGCGGCGCGCATGGACCTGGACATTGGCGCGACCAGCGAGCGCTTCGTAATCGCAGCTGCCGAGGCGTTCGTGGCCTCTGCAAAGATGGGTCGCTCGGCGGCGGTGACCGCCCCGTTACGACGCGCTGTCGACAGCCTGGGCGCGGGTGCTCCGAGCAAAGCGATCGACATGATCCTCGAGCTTCGCGAGGCGGTCTTGGTCGAGGGCAAGGAAGCCGAGACCATGAGCCTTCGCGACTCGCTGACCACCGAGGTGCTCTCGTCGGCCACGCTGCTCGACATCTTGAAAGGCGCGCTCAGCGTCTCGGCGGAAGATCACGACGAGTACATCGCGGGCATGGTCAAGGTGCTGAGCTGCATCCAGAGCCAGCACTTCGACGCAGCGCTGGAATTCTTGCCCGAAGCCCCCGAGGGCAAGGTGCAGGACATCGTGCTCGAGCTGGTCGGGCGCCTCGGCAAAGGTCAGGAGATGCGCATCGCCGCGCTGTTCCCGAAGGCCAGCGTCGATCTCGGCCTAGCACTCGTGCGCCTGTTCGCTGCCATGGATTCACCGGAGGCGCGCGAAGCCGTCTCGCACGCCGCGACGAGCCCGCACGCGCTCGTGCGCATCGAAGCGCTCGGTCACTTGGAAGGCGTCTCGGGCACGCGTCTGCGCAACGAGCTGAAGAAGCTCGTCGAGGACCAGAACCCCGACGTGCGCATGGCCGCGCTGCAGGCCATGGAGAAGCACAACATCGTGATCTCCGGTCCGTTCTTGGTGCTGCGCATTCAAGACCCGAGCTTCGTCAAGCTTCCGTACGACGAGCGCCGCCAGTCGCTTCAGACCTTGTGCCGGCTGCGCCCGAAGCGCGGCGAAGAAGTATGTATGGCGCTGTTGCAGGAATCGAAACTGCTGCGGCCGGCGGCGCTCGAAGAAACGCGCGACCTCGCCGCGCAGCATCTCGCCGAGGTCGCCTCCAGCGATCAAGCGCTGTTCCTGCTCGAGACGATCGCGAAGAGCGGCGGCTGGAAGAACAGCAAGCGCGTGCGTGAAGCAGCTGCAACGGCGCTGGCGCGTTTGCGAGCGCGCGCGCAAGAAGCCGCCGAGGCCGCGGAGCGACGCAAGGCCGAGCGTGAGCAACGCAAGAGCGTGGCCGGCGCCAAGACCGATGCCAAGACCGATGCACCGAAGAAGAAGCGTAAATCTGGCGCCACCGGCATCGCAGGCGCGAAAGCCGCGGTCCAAGCTGCCGGAAAGAGCCCCTCTACCTCCGGCGTGAGCACCGTGAGCGAAGACGACGACGGTGAAGCCGCACGTTCCAGCAGCGCAGCCCGAGGTAAAACGTGAAGCGTTCGGCCCACAAGACTGACTTTCTCGCAGCCTGCAAAGCCAGCGACTCGCGCAACAAGTCGCTCGAGGAGATCCGCGACAAGGGCGCGGAGGTCATCCTCGCGGTCTTCCGCATGCTGAAGAACTCGCTGGTGCACGCGATCGACAACAAAGCCGTCCAGATGACCGTCAAGGAGTCGCACACGATCATCGCGGACTTCGGAGCGGTGGTCGGCGGCTACGTCAGCATCACGTATGTCGAAGACACCATCTTCGTGTGCGGTCAGCTGTTGCGTGCGTCACGCTCGATCTACGAGTCCGCGATGGAGGTCGGCAAGATGCTGGCGACCTGCAATGTCTCCGAGGTAAGCTTCACCGGCGAGGTGACCGAGCAGAACCTGTTCGAGTTCTGCCAGGGCTTCTCGATCTCCGCCCGCGATCCGGCGCGACGCTCGTACCTGCTGGACGCGAAGCTCACCAACATGGCCGTGCGCGCCATCGACACGTCGCTGCAAAGCAAGGAAGAGGACGAGTCGAACTTGCCGCCGATGGAAGAGGCGCTGCGTGCCTACGCATCCGCGCTGGTCGTGATGCGTCAGTTCTTCGACAAGATGGCCAAGGGCAAGACCGTGCTGCCGCATCGCGTGAAGCGCGTCGCGCAGCGCATCGTCGCGCTCGCGGAAGCAGATGAAGGCGCGCTCTTGGCGATCCTCACGATGGCGAATGCGCATCGCGACGAGGCCGGACGTTCGGTGCAAACGGCGATCTTGACGGTGAGCATCGCGCGCAGACTGACGAAGAGTCGCGTCGTGCTCTCGCAGATCGCGATGGCGGCGCTGATGTCCGACGTAGGCCGCGTGCGTATCGCAGGCGTGACCAGCGCGGAGCGCTTCGTGCAGCTCTCCGACGACGTGGAACGCGCGGTGCCCGCCGTGACGAGCGCACTGTGCATCTCGACTGGCGGCGTGAACGTTCAAAACGCGCTGCGCACGGTGACCAGCTTCGAAGCCACGTACATGGAGCGCCAGGCGCTGCTCGGACCGATCTACAAGCGCCAGATGTCGGCGATGATCCAGTCCAAGGTGCTGCACACCGTGCGCGCGCTGTTCGAGCTCCTGGCGCCGCGCGACACCACGCGCGCGCTCTCGCCGCTCGATGCGCTGGCGGCGCTCGCACGCATGCCCACCGTCGACGAGACCGTGTTCAAGCTGCTGGTGCAGACCGTCGGCATCCTGCCCACGGGTACGGTCGTCGAGTTCGAGACGGGCGAGTGGGGCATCGTGGTGGGCCCATCGACCAACCGCGCGGCTATCGCTCGGCCACGCATCAAGCTGGTCACCGATCGCTCGGGCCAAGTGTTCGCGAAGCCGAAAGAGATCGATCTCGGTGCGCCCTCCGCGGGACGCCGCTTCCCACGCATCACGGGCGTAATCGAACCGACCCGCGCGCGCTTCAACGTGACTGGCGTCTTCTTCGACGGCGCAGCAGCCTAAAACAGCGACGCTGCTGTTTCAGGCAACGCTTGCTGTTTCACGCAACGCTGCGGCCGCCGTCGACGACTAGCTCGGTGCCGGTGATGAAGCTAGAGCGCGCGAGGTGCAGGACGGCGTCGACGACCGATTGCGCGCTACCGAAGCGGTGAAGCGGAATGCGTGCCATGAGCTCGGCAGTGACTTGCTCGGACAGTTCTTCTGGCGGGAGCACCGTGCCGGGAGCGACTGCATTCACGCGCACGTGTGGCGCGAGCTCGAGCGCGAGCAGGCGCATCATCTGATGTAAAGCGGCCTTCGAGACTTGGTACGGCAAGCGGCCACGGTACGGCGTCAGCCGCGCGGCGTCGGTGATCAGGACGATCGCTCCGCGACTCTCCGTGAGCGCGGCGGCAGCTTCCTGCGCGAGAGCGAACGGTGACAGCAGGTTCAACGATAGCGCGCGCTCCCAGGTCGCGTGGGTGATCGACTGAAACGGCGCTGCATCGAAGTTCGCGGCACTGGGCACGAGCAGGTCGAGACCTCCGAAGCGCGCGATCACCTCACGCATGAGACCGCGCGCGGCGGCTTCGTCGCACAGGTTCGCGCTGAATGGAACGGCCTCCCCTCCCGAGCTGACGATGGCGTCACAGGTCCGCTCCGCGCCGACGTGCGAGCCATGGTAGTGGACCGCGACCCGCATCCCCTCCGCCCCCAGCGCACGGGCAATGGCGGCGCCCACCCGCGTCCCCGCGCCGGTGACCAACGCGCGCTTGCCTCGCAGCTCAATCGTCGCGGCCTCCGGCTCCATCGCGTCCGAGCCTATTGCAACCCGACCGCTCGCGCCTTACGGATTGGGCCAAGATCTTGGGCTGAAGGCACGCACACCCAGAGCACTAGCCACCGACTGGGCCGCGCCCTATATTGGAAACGTTAACGGCCACCGGGCAGGAGCAGAGATGATCACGCTGACAGACAAGGCTTCGGACAAGGTGAAGGAAATCCAGTCAACGGAAGGTCTGGGCGGCCAGGGCCTGCGCTTGCGGGTGATCGGCGGCGGCTGCTCCGGCTTTTCGTACGATCTGTTCTTCGATGACGAAGTCACCGACATGGACGAGACGTTCGAGTCCCACGGCATCCCGGTCTACATCGACCAGATGAGCCTCACCTACCTCGCCGGCACCGAGATCGACTACGTCGAGGGCTTGTACGGCGCCGGCTTCAAGTTCAATAACCCTGTCGCCAAGAGCACTTGCGGCTGCGGCTCAAGCTTCAGCGCATAAGTACCTGCGTCCGCCGCCTGTCTGCCCCGTCCCTCCCGGTTTTCCAGCCGAGTCGGGCGGCGCAGTCGTTTTCGGCGCCGAATCAGCAAACTTTTCAAAAGTGACGTGCGGTTAGCTTGACACTCGCGGCAGCATGCCTAAGTTCCCTTACGTTAGGTAAGGTTAGGAGCTTAGCCATGCAGCCTGCTCGTCCGTCCCCCGATGCGTCGCTCTCCGAGTACATCAGCCGGGTCCGGGCTATCCCGCGCCTGGACCGCGAGGTGGAGCACCACCTGGCCGTGCTCGCCTTGGCCGGTGACTCTGGCGCTGCCCATAAGCTGGTCGAGGCCAACCTGCGCTTCGTGATTGCGGTCGCACTGCAGTACCGACGCTACGGCATCCCCCTGGCGGAGCTGATCGCCGAGGGCAGCCTCGGGCTGATGATGGCCGTCCGAAAGTTCGACCCGGAGCGCGGCACGCGGTTTGTCACCTACGCGGGTTATTGGATCAGGGCCTATGTGCTCGACCTGGTCGTGAAGTCCGCGAGCATGGTGGGAGGCGGCTCGGGCGTGCTGCGCTCGAAGCTGTTCTTCCGCTTGCGCCGTGAGCGCGCGCGCGTCTCGAACACGCTCAGCGACCCGAGCGAGATCGTGGAAGTGCTCGCAGGCCGCTTCGAGGTCGACACCGAGCGCATGGGTCGCATGCTGCGCCAGCTGGACGCCAAGGACGTGTCCCTCGACGGTGCGGCGCACCCCGGCTCGAGCCTGACGATGGTAGAGACCCTGCATGACGACGCGCAGAGCCAAGAAGACGAGTTGATCGCGACCGAGTTCGCGGATGGCCTATCCGATCGCCTGGACGTGGCGCTGCACGGTCTCGATCGCCGCGAGCGTTACATCGTCGAGCAACGCATCATGGGCGAGAACGGCGTCTCGCTCGCGGAGCTCGGCCGTCGCCTCGGTGTGTCGCGCGAACGCGCGCGTCAGATCGAAGCGCGCGCCAAGCGCAAGCTCCGCAAGCAGCTAGCCGAGCTGCAGCCCAACGCCGCTTGACCACTCTGCGAAGAGCCTCCGCGAAGAGCCGCAGGCTGCTTCGCGGGGTATGTTAAAAACTGGCTTCGAGGCCGGCGAACGTGAAGTCGATGTTCCAGAGGAACGTGGGGAACTGCAGGTCGAGCTCCGGCGCCATGTAGAAGCCGAAGTTCTTGTGCACGCGGTAGCGGAACGCCGCGCCGAGGTTGCCGCCCTGCAAGCCTGACTTGATGAACGGCGCCGCGTCGGTGTTGCCAATTGCGTGAGGCCGCGCCTGGATCTGGCCGAACGTGCCGCCGAGGTACATGGAGACCATCAAACCCTTGGCCTTGGGCTTGGTGAACATGTACTCGCCGCGCGCGCCAAGCAGCATGTGGGAGAACGTGCCTTGGCCCGCCGAGAACTGAAAGCGCATGATCAACGCCAGCGAGATGCGCGGCGTCACGAAGTAACCGAGCGCGCTGCGCAGCGCGAGACCCGGCACGAAGCCGGGCGCCTTCACGCGCACGCAGTAGCGGGACGGAAGGCGGTCCGCGTACGTGTTCTGAAGGCCTGTGGCAACTCCGTCAGCTGAACACTCACCACCCAGCGCCTGGGCCAAGGAATCGTGCGAATCCGCATCCGGAACCCAGGCGGTTTCGGTCTTCGGATCAGACACGATGAGCGTCTTGGCGCTATTGGTCGGATCCTTGATCTCTTGCGACCCCGCGAACAGGTAATTGTTGTCCGGAACGTTGGGCCGGACGAGGTTTCCCATCGAGTCATACGAGAGCGGAATGTATTGGCCGGTGGTCTTGTCCACGAACACGGTGCCAGGCGGCGGTGTTCGGTCGGCGAGCATGCCGGGCTGCACGTAGGTCAGGCCGAGCGCGAAGCCGACCTGCAGAAAGCCGCGCTTGAAGTCCTTCGGGTTGCTCTCTTTCTCGCCGCCGCCGCCGTTGTTGTCCCAGGGCGTCTCGCCATCACTGCCGCCGCCGCCACCCGAGCCGTCGTCGGAGTCGCTTGCGCCCGCGCCGCGCAGCACGCACACGTCGCTGTCGCAGCGCAGGCCGCCTTGGCAGTCCTTGTCGGCGCTGCACCGATCGCCGATGGCGCCCGTGCCCGTCTCACCGCAGCCCTTCACACCCGGAGGACATTCAGCAGCTGCACACGAAGCCGGTGCGGGAGCACCCGGCAGCGCCGGCTCGGGTTGCGAGCGCGCCGCAACGACCGGCACCGTGATCGGCTGGCTCGCGCTGCCAGCCGAGCCCACGACGTTACCCGAGCTGCCGACGGCCTCGATGTAGTACTGGACCTGCGGCTCGAACACGTCGCTGCACGAGACCTGAAACGCGTAGCCCCTCTGGTAGCGCACCATGGGCATGCGCTTCCACTGCTCCATGCCCGTGCCCTTGTAGTAGAGGTACACGTTCTTCGCGTGCACGCTGTTGCTGACTTCGACGTAGAGCGGCAGTGGCGTCTGCGTGAGCTGCTCGGGCGGCGAGAAGTGCGTGACCGGTGCAGCTGCTTGCGCCGGCTGCACCTGCAGGTTCGGTTGGCCCTTGTGCGGGCAACCCTGCTGCGCCTTCTGCTGCGCGGCGGTGAACACGCTCTGGATGTCGGGCGTGCTGGTGAGCGGATCGAGCTGCGTGCTCGGATCGGCGCACAACGCGTCGACGAAATACTTCACACC
The DNA here is from genome assembly GCA_017881055.1 of Sandaracinaceae bacterium. GTDB lineage: Bacteria > Myxococcota_A > Polyangia > Polyangiales > JAFGIB01 > JADGRF01. The sequence continues at coordinate 41,213 of JADGRF010000015.1, read as the reverse complement.
GCCGTCGTTGTCGTTCAAGCCGCCGATGTAAACGATGGCGAGGTTGACGTTCGTCTGCGCGAGCAGAGCAGGTGGAACGCCTTGCGCTGCGACACGCAACGCCTCTTCCAGCATGGACCCTGCCTTGTTGATGTCCATGTTGTTGTAGGCTTCCATCGCGCCGCGGTTCAGGTCTTCGACGACCTGCTGGGCCGACTGCTGCGCCGATGCCGACCGCGCGCTCGCCGTGATGCCCAACATCACGAGGAACACGACCGAGATTTCGATTTTCGCCCGCAGCCAACGTGTCATTCGCTAACTCCTGCTCGTGTCATCACAACGGAAGTGGTCGATTGCATCCGAACCGTTTCACCGAAGCCGTTGCACGCCCGGTCATTGCGCCCTATCCGTGCGAACCAGCTCGATTCTGCGATTGATAGCACGACCTTGAGAAGTGCTGTTCGACTCAATCGGCCTCGTCTCACCATAACCGCGGGTCGTCAAGCGCGCGGCTTCGACTCCGTGCTCGACGAGGTAGCTCTTCACTGCGTCGGCCTCCGCCTGCGAGAGCGCGAGGTTGTTCGCGTCGTCACCCTGGCTGTCGGTATGACCAGCGATCTCGACCTTGATTTGAGGGCGATCCGTGAGCGCATGCACGACGACGTCCAATAACGGGAACGACACTGAACGGATGGTGGCTGTCCCTCGCTCGAAGACGATAGGCGTGGTGAGTCGAAGCTCCTTTTCGGTGACGACGAGTCCTGCGTAGTCCTTGCGTGGACAACCTTGATTTTCAGGCACGCCAATCGCGTTGGGACAATCGTCGACGGGATCTTGGAAGCCGTCGCCGTCGTTGTCGCGATCGGGACAACCATCCCCATCTTGGAAGCCATCGAAGTCTTCTGGATCGTTGGGACATGCGTCGGCTTGATCGGGGATGCCGTCGCCATCGTTGTCGGGGTCGGGACAACCGTCGCTGTCCTGGAAGCCGTCGCGGTCTTCGGGATCGAGCGGACAGCGATCTTCGCTGTCGGGGATGCCGTCGGAGTCCGAGTCATTGCGCGCGCTGTTGCGCTCGTTCGCGAGCTCCGGCACCGCGACGGCTGCTTTCTCGCAGCGATTCGGTGGGGTCAGAAGGAGCGCGGCACCGATGTTGGTCTCGGCTTCGAGCAAGTGCTGCTCGGCGCGGCGCTCGTCACCCTCCAGCAACTCGAGATCGGCGAACGCGACGTTGGCGCGCGCAACAGCCAGCTCGCGCGGCGCGCAACGATACGCGCCGTGACGCGTGACCTCATCGATGTCGCGACGCAGCCCCGCGAAGCGACCCTCCGAAACGTCGTAGACGCCGCAGCCGACTGCGGCGAGCGCGAGCAGAAGCCGCACCGCGCCCGCTACGAGCCGACCGCGAGAGGAGGTAGTGGTGCGCCGCTCCTTCATGCGCTCAACGTTCCGAATCGGTGACACGACTGCCGCTGCGCTCGAGCGCACGTTTGCCATACGCCGTCGCGATCTCGATCAGGTGCAACGCGTCTTCGTAGGCGCCTTCGGCCGCTTCCTCGCGCGCCTTCGCCAGATAGGTCTCGGCAAAGTAGAGCTCGTACGGCGCGTAATACGTGGCGTTGCCGGCACGCGCGGCGGCGACGGTGCGCTCGGCCCTGGCGACATCGACGGTGTACGAGACAGGGCCGCAGGCGGCGAGCATGAGCACGCTGCTGAGCGCGAGCACGCGGAACGAGCGTGGGCCTGGGATCGCGATCCGCATCAGCGCGCGGCACCCGTGTGGATGCGATAGACGAGGAAGGCGCCGCCAGCGAGCAAGAGAATGCCCATGGCGAGCGTTCCTTGAAGCAGCGCGCCGCCGTAGCCCGCGAGACCGAAGCCACCGCGAAACTGCGCGTACGTGCCCACCACACGCAGACGGTCCGGACAGATCAGGACCACGGCGCACGCTGCAACGGCCGACAGAGCCGAGACACCGGCCGCCCAGGGAGCATGCTGGTTGCGGACCAAGCTCGCCCCGACGCTGAAACCCAGCACGCCGAGCAGGCCCTCGAGCACGAACCCGATCAACGCGAGCGCGGAGGGCACGTGCCGGACGTCGACCAAGTAGAGCATGAACCAGTCGCCGTGGAACACGTAGAAGTAGATCGACACGGGCAACAGCAGAAGCCCGACGAACGCGACGAACGCGACGAAGCTGGAGGTCATGAGCGCGTGGCGCGGCGATAGGCGCAGCTCGCTCGCGCCCGCGAGCGCGGCCGCCAGACCCATACCGAACGAGAGCAGGAGAAACGTCGTGAAGGGCAAAGAGTCCTCGCGGGAGGGCGGACGCGGCGGGAAAGGGGCCGCGGGCCGAGCGAACCGACTCTTTATCGTAGATCGACGGGGGCGTCACCCGCGAGCGTCTTGCTGGCGGAGGTCAGCACGTCCACGTTGACTACGCTGTCCAGCTCGCGGCCAGTCAGCGAGCCGTGGCAGCCGGCGCACAGCCCGTCGAACAGCTGGCGCGGCATGGACTGCTTCGCGCGCTCACCGGGGTAGAACTGGGTTTCCTCGCGCTGGCGCATCGGGCCGGTAAACGGCGCGCCCTTGCCGAAGGTGAGCAGCTTGGCGTCGCTGCCAGCCAAGCCCAACATGAGCGGCATGCCGCCGGGCACTCGCACGAACAGCGAGCCGTCGTTCTCGAGCTCGTGTTTGCCGAGCGAGTGCAGGTCTTCGTAGAACGTGCCGTACTTGTCGTCGATCGCGAGCGCACCTGTGCCACCGAACGAGCTCGCGCTGGCGGGCGCCGGCCGGGATTCGAACACCTGCAGCGTCGTGAAGTCGAACGGGATGGGCCGACCGATGCGCGTGTTCGAGAACAGCAGCGTCGCGAGCATGGGCAAGTCGGTGTAGTGGACGGTCGCGTCCTGCTGACCCTGTTCGATATGCGTGCTGCCGTTGCTCTCGTCACGGCGCGACACGAATACCGGACGCGCGAAGCGTGGCCAGATCGCGACCGGGTTCTGCGCGACTCGTTGCGCGTCCTGCCAAAGCAAGCGCGGAGTACCGCCGCGCGCATCGAGCTCGCACAATCCGTAGTGACGCGAGCCCTGACTGAGATCGCTGGCCATGAGATCGCAGGCCGCGAGCAGCTTGCCGGTGGGCAGCGGCGCGGGCGAACGAAACACGCCGCTGTCCCCGCCGAACGCACCAGGCACCGGTGTGGTGAGCGAGTGGATGAACGCCTTGTCGCTCGGGTCGCGATCCTTTTGATCGGGCCCGATGCTGCGGTTGATGATCACGATCGAACCGCCGCCGTCAGCTGCAGCGAGCGGAGCCGCCACCAACGCGAAGTTGCGGTTCGGCAGCTCGATCACTTCGGTCGCCGAATCGAACCCCACGCTCGAGCGCTGCGCGAACAACGGATGGTAGTCGCCGCCGTCGAGATTCTGACGGCGTGCCGCGAGCTGATGAAAATCGCGAGCGCGCTTCTCGGCGGTGAAGATGACGCGGCCATCGGTCATGAAGCTCGGCGCGACCTCTTGATTCGACAGGTACGTCAGCTGGCGCACTGGCGGAGTCGCGGCGGAGTCGTACACGTACAGGTTCGCGTTCGGTGCGAGCGACGCCGGCGTGCGCGAGGGGCCGCGCAGCGTGGTCTGCCCATCGAGGTTGCCGCGTGTGGAGGCGAAGACGAGCCGCCCGTCGGGCGCGTACGCGGGGTCGAAGTCGTGCAGCTGGATGCCCTGCTCGCTCGCCGACTTGGGCTGCAGGTCTTCGAGCGGCCCGCAGTGCGAGCCGTCGGCATTCATCTCGTAGATGCGCAGTGGTGCATCCGCGGCTTTGCGCGCAGCGAACGCGATGTGCTTGGCATCCCACGACACGCTCACGCCGCGCACGTCGAAGCTCGCGCCCAAGCCGCAGCCGGCGATGAGCGAGCTGGCCATGCCGAGCTCCACGGTTCCGTCAGCGGCAAAGGTTGCGCCGGCTCGCACCAGGTCGGCACCCGGTCGGAACGTGTCGAAATCGAGCACGCCACCCGTGCCCGCGGGTCGCGTCACGAACACGACTGCGCTCGGCAGCTCGAGGCTCGGCAGATCGCCACGCTGCAGCGCCTGGGCGCGCTCGATCGCGTGCCAGCGTGCGAGCACGCAGTACGCAGGCACGGTGTCCAAGTCGCCGTGATCGGCGTCCACGCCGACGCATTGCTCGGGTCCCGCTTGCGTCATGTCGCTGGCGCAGCCACCGAAGTCTTCGAGCAGCACACCACCGCGATGCTGCACGCCGTGACCGCCGATCGCGGACGAGCACAGGTTCTTGGCGATCAAGCGGCTCTGGTTCGGATCGGGTGAATCGATCGACAGCATGAGTCGCGACATGTCGTAGTTGCGACGCATGGCGATGGACGAGAACCAGCCCTCGGAGCCGCCGCGTAGCCGCAGGTCGTGGAACATCCCCGACGAGTGGCAGTTCTGCAGCATGCAGCCCTTGCGAACCAAGACAGGCTCGACGCGATTCGCGAAAAAACGCAGGCCCGGATCAGCATCGCCGAACTGCAGGAGCTCGGGGGCGCGCTTTTCGACGTCTTCGGCCCACGCCAGGATCGTGCGGTAGTCCGGGTCGTCCACGTTGGCGAAGATGTCGCCGCCCTCGTGGAAGACGCCACCCGCGTTTTTGGCGAGCGGCTTGCGCAAGAGCTCGGAGAGCGCCGCCGTGTCGCGCAGGTGGCGCACCGCGACCTCGTAATTCCAGCGCGACTCCTCGGCGTTGCTGCCGCAGGTCAAGTACAGGTCGGCGAGCGGGGAGCCGTGACATGAAGAGCCCGCGCAGCGCTGTTCGAGCGCGGGTTGGATCTGCTTGACGAAGCGCTCGTAGGACGTGCTGTCGCTGACGGGCTTCGCGAGATCGATGCCCGGCAGATTGCCAACTCCATGCACGCAGGCGCCTTGCGACGTGTTCAAGTGCACGGTCGGCACGCCGTTGCGAGCGTAGCCGCCGTCAATCCACTGCTTGACGATCGAGTAGTCGCGCGAGCCTTGCGCTAGCGCACCCTCGCCTCCGCCGTGACGAATGTCCGTGCGCACGCGTACGTGCAGCTCGGTCGGCTTCGTCGCGTCCGGCGGATCGATCGTGCGTACGTCGACGTTGACGGAGTTGCCAGCCTTGAGCAGCAGCACACCGACCGGATACGGACCGTAGGGGCGCAGCACGTCGTGGCGACGCATCAGCGAGTCGTACGAGGAGAGGTCGAGATTACCGAGCGCGAAGCCGTGACCGTCATCCTGATGGCAGCCCGTGGTCTGGCGCTGGCAACCCACGTCGACGATGGGCGCTATGCGCTGGTCGTAAAAAGAAAACGGCGCGGCGTCTTGCTGCTTGCAGCCCGACACGAGTGACACGAGTGACACGAGTGACGCGAGCGCCACCAGCGAAGAGCACGCCAGCCACGCGCACGCCTGCGTGAACAGGCGTGCACAACCGCCGAAGCTGCAGCAAAGCCGTGGCATCGAGGCCCGAGTCTACACCGAGACTCAGCGCATGCGCGCCGCGATGTCGATCGCGTCGAGCACACCTTGAGCTTTTTCCGTAGTCTTGGCGTCCGTCAGCGCAGCTCGTGCGTCCGTGCCCCCGAGGCGGCCGAGCGCGATCACCGCCGCCTGACGCACGCTCGCGTCGGCGTCCGTCATGACGAGGCCGAGCAGCGGCTCGACTGCGTCGGCGATCCGCAGCTCACCCACGAGCTGTGCCGCGAGGCGGCGGGCCTCGGGCGCATCGTCCGCGAGCCGCCCGACGATCGCCGCGTCGTCCTGGAAGAAGTTCACGCGCGTCACCTGCTGCAGCGCAGCGCTGCGCACGCCTGCATCCGTGTCGACGAACGCAGCACGCAGCGCGTCGTTGCCGCCGACCGCGTTGAGCCGTCCGAGCGCGCGCACGGCGGCCACGCGCACCGTGGCGTCCGCGTCTTTCATCACGGCTTTGGTGAGCGAGGGCAGACCGTGCGGGTCCAGGAACTCGCCGAGAGCTTGCGCGGCGCGCGCACGCATCACGGGATCTAGGTCACTCGCGATCACCTTCTGCATGTGCACCATCACCGGGCCGAAGCCGAACGAGCGCTGGCGCAGCCACCACGCGGAGATCTCGCGCACCTGAGGATCACTGCTCGAGAGCAGCTTCTCTTCGAGCAGCGGAATACACTCGAAGCACTCCACGCGCTCACCGTACTCGAGCATGGCGTAGAGCGCCGTCGGTGACGCGCTCTTGATCGCGTTGGCCATACGCTCGCGCGACGGGGCTTCCGTGCCGACCGAGAGCTCGCCACGCACCTTGTCGTAGACCGTACCCGAAGGCGGCAGCGTGCTCGCCGAGCCGTTCGCGAAGACCGGCGCCGCGGACAAGAGGCTCCATACGACGAACGTGATGCGTGATGCGCTCATGCTGCTCGTGGTGCTCATGGTCAGGCCTCCTTCGTACATGCTCTTCATGGGTACACCTTCGGGGCAAGGCCGGCGCTCTGCGCCGACGCACCTGACAGCCACATCGCCGAGCTGTCGATGTTGCGACGCGAGTAATACTGGCCGCCGAGATCGGCCATGCGGATCAGCGTCAAGCGTTCTTCGGGCGTGAGCGTGACACCCACGTCTTCAGGATGCGGCTTGGTCTGCCACGCCCACTCCTTGCCCGCGCGCGAGTCCGACGGGGTCGCGTTGATCTTCGAGATCAAGCGGCTCTGACGCGCGGAACCCGGGATGACCCAGTCTGGCGGCAGCTCCCCTTCGACTTTGCTGTCGCCCATCATCGCGGTCGGATAGAGCAGCGACACGTACGACGCAGGGTACGTCACCGTTTCCTTCTCGTAGTACGTCTCGACCGGCGCGGACGTGAGCAGGAGGTACGGGATCTTGTAGGTCAGCGCCTTGCCGGTGTCCTGCATCGGCGGGATCGTGACCGTGTATGTCTTGCCCGCAAACGGATCCTTGCTGCCGCCGTCGTGGCACGACACGCACTTGGCGTCGAACACGTCTTGGACGTTGCCGCCGCTAGCTGCACCGTACCAAGGCAGCTCGGTGCGATCTGCGATGGCGAGGTGCGAGTAGTCCTTCTTCGCGAGCGGCACCTGCTGAGCGAGCGTCGCGCCTTGCGTGGCCGATGCCGTCTGCGAGCGCGACTCGTGACAACCACCGCAGGTGCGGTTCTCGCCGGGCATCGCCTGAATCCACAAGCCCTCGCTGCGGATCGACATGCCGAAGCGGTCGATGGCCTGCAAGTGGTACGGCAGATAGGGGATGACCGCGGCCTCCCACGACTTGTCCTTCTGCACGGCCACCTCGGCGAGGATCGCCGCGCCCTCGTGCATGGTCAGACCGAACTCCGGCACCGAGCCAACCTCGGACGAGAAACCCTCGATGATGCGCACCTTCTCCGCTTGCGTGAGCGCATCGGAGAGCGCCATGCCGTCGAGCGAACCGCCGCTCACCTTCTCGTCGAGCGAGGTCGAGCTGACGTCGATCGAGCCGATCAGCGCGGACTTGCCGCCGAAGTTGTCGGTGGCCGCGTCCTTCGGCACATCGAGACGCGTGATGCGCACCGGTGGCTCGTTGCGCGGCGCGATCGGCATCGCGTACATGTCCCAGGTCTTCGGATCGTCGTAGACGCGCACGCGCTGCTCGGTCTTCGGGTCGTAGAGATAGATGCCGAACTTAGGCGCGCTCTGCGCGATCTCCACGCGGTCGCTGACGTCACCGTCGGCCCACGACACGAGCAAGCGGCCGTCGGTCAGCGTGAATGGCGTGCGGTAGCGACCCACACCGCTCGGCACGAGCTGCTCGCGATCGGTCGGCACGCGCGGCGTGAGCGACTTGAACGCCGCGTGCTCCTCGTCGAGCGTGGCCGAGCCGCTGCGTGCGCGCGCATCGATGCGCATGACCGCGCCGGCTTGAATCGTGCCTTCACGCGCCGTGGCGATGCCGACGAACACGCCGGGCTCCGCTTCGCGCACCTGCACGATGCTGTTGAAGTCTTTGCCGTGCTGACCCGCGAGCGCGAGCATGTCCGTGCAGTCGGGGTTCATACGGAACAGCTTGAGGTCGTTGACAGGCCCCAAGTGCTCCCAGCGTGAGTAGCCGATGGCGCCGTTGCTGAGCAGAAACGGATCCGCGGCGTGCGACAAGCTCTGCGCGCAGACGCGACGATCGGCGTCACCTGCAACGGACGAGATCGTGCCGATCTGCGTGACCTCACGGCCGTGATTGTATTCGTCGGCGCGGGTGCCGAGCTGCGTGTAGCTCTGGTTGGTGACGAACGCGATGCGATCGCCCGGCACGAAGATCGGCCGCACGTCGTCGTACATGCCGAACGTCAGCTGCTTGATCTTCCCGCCGGCGAGGCTCGCCGTGTAGATGTGATAGTGGCCGTCGTCGGCCTTGTGGCGCATCGAGAACACGACCGATTTGGCGTCGAACGCGAGATCGAGGCCCGAGATGTCGACCTCTTTGAACGCACTCGTGATCTCTGTGAGCTTTCCGTCCGGTGTCGGCGGCGCGAGCACGAACACGCCGCCACCCGGCGTGTAGCGCAGGTAGTCGACCACGCGGCCCGAGCCGCCTGACACGTTCTGCTCGCCCGATGCTTCGATGTACGCCCGCTTCGCGAACACGATCGAGTCGACCCCGGGCAGGACCTCATCCTGCTTGCCACCGCTCTGACAGGCGGCGATCAGACATGCTAGGAGCAGCAGCGGACTGGGATTCTTGCTCATGGGTGTCCTTGGGGGGTTCCTCGGCGACCAGGTTCCGTAGCGAAGAAGAGCAACTTCCAGACCAAGCATGCGCAGACGGAAAAGCTCAATGATGGCGCGAAGCAAGGCCGTGGCAGCCCCCGCACGCATGGGGGCAGACGACCCCTCTGGCCCGAGCGCGCGTGGGTCTGCCCCCCCAGCTTGGAGCACGTCACGAGGTCTGCAGCTGACGGCGGCAACGCTGCTGACGCTCGCGCTCACGGGCCTCCCGCACCCGGGCCAGGCCGATGACACCGGCGCCGCACAGGGCGCTGCACCTGCTCCATCGGTTACATCCGCGGACAAGCCAACACCTCGCGAGCTCGCGGAGCAGCTGGAGCTGGGACCGCGTCAGTGCGCGGAAACCTGCTTGCTCGGTCCACCGAGGCCCGAGTGGGTGAGCGCTGCAGGCGATGGCGGAGCAGCTGCAACGGCGTGGTTGTGGCCCGTCGAAGAGGGGCGCTTGCTGCGTGGACTCGGCGTGTTCAAGTTCCTGCGCCCGCATCCTCCGAAGCCCAGCACGCGCAAACACCCAAAGCCCGCGCGGCACAAACACTTGGGGCTCGACATCGGCGCACCCGAAGGCACACCGATCCACGCGGCGCAGAGCGGCCTGGTCGTGTACAGCGGCCATGGTCTGCGCGGCTACGGCAACCTGATCGCGATCGTTCACGCCGACGGCAGCGTGGCGTTCTACGCGCATTGCAAAGTGTCGCGAGTCAAGCCCGGCACGCTGGTGTCGCGCGGCGACGTGATCGGCGAGGTCGGACAAACGGGTTACGCCCGCGGCCCGCACCTGCACTTCGAGTACCGCGTGCACGGCGAGCCGCAGGATCCGACCCCACTATTCGGCCCCGTCGACAAAGGAAGCTGACAGCTGCAACGCCGACGTCACACCCCGTCACGCACCCGCTCACCACTCCGAGTTGACGGCGCGCAGCGTTTCTTCGATGCCGTACTTGGGCGCAAAGCCCAGCTCTTTGCGGGCGCGGCTGTCGTCCACCAGGCAGATGTAGCGCAGGTGATCGAGCTCTTCCTTCGGGAAGTTCGTGGCCTTGTAGCTCCAGAGCCGGCCGAGCACGGTGTTGATCAGCGGGCCGGGCACGGGCAGCGGGCTGCGGCCTGTCAGCTTGAACATGCGTGACAGCGGCAGCTCGCCGGGGCCGCGCAGGTTGTAGATGCCGCGGGCGCCCGGCTGCAGCGCGAGCATGATCGCCTCGACCACGTCGCGCTCGTGCATGACTTGCAGCATTGGATCGAAGCCGAGCACCGTGATCGGCCGCTCCATGCGCAGGTAGTTGCTGGCGGCGTTGCGCACGCGCCCTAGGATGTGGCACGGCCGGAGCACCACGGTCTCGACCCCGGGGTTCTTCCAGAAGAAGCTCTGCGCCAGCATGTCGACGTCGATCAGATCGCGGATCTGGTGGAAGTCTTGCGCGCCGAGCAGCGGCGCGTCCTCGCGCAGGAACTGCGGGTTGTCGGGGCTCGGGCCGTACAGCATCGCGGACGACAGCACGACCAGCTTGGGCACGTTGTAGGTGGACACGAACTCGAGCAGCTTCTGAAAACCCACGACGTTCCACGAGTGGTGCGTCTTGTCGCTCTCGCGCAGGTTGTGCATGACGCCCAGGTGCACGACCGCGCGGATGTTGCCCGAGCGGAAGATGTCCTGCGTCTTGCGCCGGCGGACGTCGATTTGATAGTGGATGATGTCTTCGGGCTTGCCCTCGAAGCGGCGGCGGTCGATGCCGATCACGCTGCGCTTGCGATGCAGCTTACGCGCCAGCAGCTGGCCCATGCGGCCGCAGATGCCTGTGATGATCACCGCACCTTCGGCTTCAGGCTGCTTCGGCGGCTCGCTCTCGGCCGCAGTGTCGTCGCTCGCTGCGACGCTGCTCTTCGCGCGCGCCGAGGCACGGGGCCTCACCTTCGTCGCGCGTGCTGCAGGGCGCTTGCGCGCTTCGCCGTCGTTCTTCATCACGACCTTCAGTCTACTTCAGTTTGACGCGGGCGGGGCGGCAAGAGGCACGGGCTCGCTCAACAGCTGCAGCTCCGCCGCGTAGACCTCGTGGGCAGCGAGCACGAGCAGGTAGCGCCCGCGCAGGGGCTCGGCCAGGCGCGGGTCCATGTAGCGAAAGTTCACGACCAGGCGTCCGTCGTCGCCCACGGCCTGCACGTCTTCGAGCGACAGGGCGAGCCAGGGCACGCTCGCAAAGGCTTGGCGCAGCCAGCTGCGCACGGCCGTGCGGCCCTCGTGGCGCAGCGGTGCACCGTCGTCGCTCTTGCTCAGCGGCTCGATCAGCGCGCCGTCCTCGGCGAACAGCCTGGCCACGGCGTCCGCGTCGCGGCGATTCCAGTGTGCGACGTAGCGCCGAACAATCTCCGCCGAGTCAGGCAGCCGGCGCGACACGCGTAGATACGTGGACAGCACGTCGTAGCCGCGGCACCACGGAGACGCGAAGCGCAGCTCTTGGAGCGTGTCACCGGTCATGCGCACGACGCCGCGCTCGGACTTGATCGGCGCCCCGCACGCGACCCCTGCGGGCTGCGTCACGACCGCCTCCGGCGAGAACGTCCATTGACCGCCGGGCGCGGCGTCCAGCGCCCACACCTCGGTCGACGCACAGCCCGCCACCGGCAGCTCCGTGTCGTACGTGAAGCGCAGACTCGTGCCGTGCACTTCGGTCGACAGCCTGCGCTCGAAGCCGGCCTGCGCCAGACTGGCGCCACCGTCGACGCATTCCGTGGAGACCCACAAGAACTGCGCAGCGTCGAGCGCGCGCAGCGCAGTGGCCGTGTTGGAGAGCGTGGGCGTGCTCTTGGTGGCTCCCGCATGCCCGCAGCTGACGGCGGCAGCGATCCACACGACGAGCAGGACCCGCCCTGCCCGCGCGCGTGCAGTCACGCATGAAGTCACCAGAAGATCCCAGTGCGTTCCTTGAGGCCGCGGTTGACCATGCTCTGGATCGTCTGCTGCACCACCCAGACCTTTTCCTCGATCACGGCGTCTTCGTCGTCCGGGTCGCCCGTGAAGTGGAGCGGCTCGCCGAAGTACACGTGGTACTTGATCGGCAGCGGCAACAGCATGCCGAAGAACAGCTGCGGAATCACCGGTAACGCGGGCAGACCCAGCAACTTCGCCAGCGTCTTCAGATCCGCGATCGACGGATACTGTTCTTCCGCGCCGATCACCGCCACCGGAACGATCGGAGCGTTCGACTCGAGCGCGAGGCGCATGAAGCCCTGGCCAAACGGCGCGAGCTTGTAGCGATCCCGGAAGGTCTTGGAGATGCCCTTTACACCCTCGGGGAACACGATCAGCGCTTCGTCCTGTTCCAGCAGACGACGTGCATTCTCCGGCGTACCGAGCACTTGGCCTACGCGCGGGAACCAGATGGAAAAGAATGGAAGAGTGGACACGAAGCGCTCGACCATCGCGCGCGGAAAGCGCGGACGATCGCTGTCGAGCAGCATCGAGAGTGCAATCACTACACCGTCGAGCGGAATCTGCCCGGAGTGATTGCCGACCACCAGCATGCGGCCCTCGGGCACGTTCTCGATGCCGTGCACCTCCGTGCGAAACCACAGCCGGTGCAGGTACACGAGCACGGCGAGCGACAGGCGCGTCGTGTCGACGTCGATGCCGAACGGATCGAGCCCCATCTCGTTGAGCGTCTTCACGGGCAGCGTCTTGCTGACCTGCTCGTCCAAGTCGTCCTTGGTGACGTGACTGGCGAGCGCGACCAGCTTGTCGGTCAGCGCCTTGATGAAGGTGGCCCCGCTCGATTCGCCGTCCGGTCCCGTGAGCCCCCCGAGGCCGAGCGCAGTACGCGGGATTTTCCGCCGATCTTCCATCGCGGCCCATCCTGCGCGACGCCTCCGCGAGCGTCAAACACTATGCGTCCCCGCTGCAGGCACACCGCCGAAAAGTTGACCCCAGCGCGCGCAGCATGCTCGCTCTAGGCTCATGGGCACTCGCAAGACCCAAACCCTGTTCGCCAGCGTCTGCTGCGTCCTCGCGCTGTTCGGCCACGCATTCGCGGAGCCGCAAGCCACGGCGTTGACCTCGGCCACGCTGCAGGAGGCCACCGAGTCGATCGCGCGCATCAGGCTGGACGCCTCGGGCAAGCCGGCGTTCCTCGCGCGCTTCAGCGATGGTCCGCGACGTGTGCCGCTGGCTCGTGGCGCCGCGAAGGAACGCGCCGAGCGCTTGGGCCTCGGTGGCGGACGCGAGCAGATGCGGCCGTTCCTGTGGACGCGCCCGGAGCCCGAGCTGCTGGCCGAGGTGCGTGGCGAAGCGCCGACCAAGCTGCTCTGGCCCGTCGTCGGCGGTACGTTCGGTCGCGGCTTTGGCTTCACGCGTACCTTGCGACCCGAGCTGCCGCACAACGGCGTCGACATCGGCGCGAAGCTCGGCAGCGTCGTGCGCGCCGCGGCCGATGGTCTAGTCGTGTACAGCGACAACCGCCTGCCTGGTTATGGCAACTGTGTGATGATTCTGCACGCGAACGGCTGGCTCACGCTCTACGCGCACAACCTGCGAACCACCGTGCAAGCCGGCTGGCGCGTGAAGCGCGGCGAGCGCATCGGCCTGGTCGGACAGACCGGCTACGCCTGGGGCCCGCACCTGCACTTCGAGCTGCGCGACAACGGCAAGCTGCGCGATCCCGAGCCGCTCTTCATGGGCCGCAAGTCCGACGAGGTGAACGGCCCGCTCGTCGCGCTCGAGGGCGCGTTGCCGAGCGCAGGCGCTGCAGCTGATGGCGGCAGCGAGCACGAGCCCGTGACGCAGGCAGCGCTGCAGAACGAGCGACCCGCGGAGCCGGAGAGTCCGCTCGAAAAGGCAACGCGTCTTCTGCAAAGAGCCGCAAGCGCGGAGGAACTGGCGAGCGCTACCGGCGAGCGCGGGATCCACGGACTGCTCTGGCCGCTCAAAGGCGGCACGCTGCGCAGCCACGGGGCGCGCCTCGCGATCGACGCTGCGCCCGGCAGCGTGGTGTGGGCGGCGGCCGATGGTGTCGTCGTATATAGCGGCGCTGCGCTGCCCGGCTACTACGGCAATGTGGTGGTCCTCCTACACGGCAACGGCTGGGTCACCCTGTACGGCGGCGTGCAGGACCCCGACGTGAAGCTCGGCGAGCACGTGGTTCGCGGGCAGTGGCTCGCACACGTGGCACCCGCGCGCAACGGCGGGCGCTCGGCTTTCGCCTTCGAGTGGCGCGACGGCGGCAAGTTGCAAGCGCCTGCCGCGCTGCGCGAGCGGCTGGTCGGCGTTCCGTGACGCGCTAACTGAGGCCAGGCGGCTGGCTACGATGGTATGCTCACACGCCAGCGCGCGCTCTGCGCACGCAGCGGAGGATACCTACTCATGTCGCTTGTCGCTTACCCGCGCAGCACGATCGTGGCTCGCGAGCTCTCCCGGCTCACCCGTGTCGCTGTCTACGTCGCCTGCATCGCAGCGAGCGTGGCGCTCGGCGGTTGCAAGATCTTCAGCACGACCTGCAAGGAGGACGACCGCACTTGCTTGAACGGCGGCCTGCTGCGCTCCGGGGACTCGTGCATCCGCAGCGGCGACTGCGCGGCCGGACTCAATTGCGTGAAGAATGTGTGCGCCTACGCGGGCAGCTCGAAAGCCAACGCCAAGTGCGTAGCGAGCGCAGAGTGCGGCGCCGGGCTCTACTGCAGCCCGCAAGTGAAGTGCGAGCCGATCAACCCCGACGCCCAGAAGGTGGGCGGACCCTGCGGCATCTCGGCTGACTGCGAGAAGGGCCTGGCCTGCGACGCCGACGTCTCGACGTTGTTCGCGACGGGGCCGTTCGGTGATCTCAGCCCCGACTGCCAGCTGATGCTCTCCAGCTCGAAGGCCGGCGACCTGCCGGACTCGTGCAAGCTGCCGAAGAAGTGCGTCATGCGCGGCACGAAGGACACGAGCACGGCCTGCAAGACCTCGAGCGAGTGCTTGGCGGGCCTCTACTGCGTGAAGTTCGACGACCCGCTGACCATGAAGCCGGTGCAGCAGTGCATCGGCTCACCGGACGCGCTCTCGCAAGAGCCGATCTCGATCCCGAGCTGGGACGGCGCCACGTGCGCGAAGGACGACGCGACCACGCCCACGGCGTACTTCGACGTGCCGCGCGACGGCGACAAGCTCGACTTCTATCGTCTACCGTTCCCGAACGACATCCGTCGCAAGGGCGACACGATCGATCTCAGTGCGCATCCCGTGCCGCCCGCCTCGACGGGCGTACCGGTGGTCGAGACCTTGCTCAGCGCGGCCGGCGGCCTGCACGGCTTCGGTACCAATCCGGTCGCGTACTTCCGGTTCTCCGAGCCGATCGATGCCAGCCGCTCGAGCCTGAACGGTCAGACGCTGCACATCATCGACATCAGCCAGGGCTCACCGAGCTACAACCAGCTCGCTAGCATCGAGTGGAGCCCGTCAGGGCTGACCAGTCACTACATCTGCCCGAACTGGCTCGGCGTTCGCCATCCGATCGGCTCGCCGCTGCGCCCCGGCACCACCTACGCCGCCGTGCTCACGCGCGGTGTGAAGACCGCAAAGCACATGGACTTCAAGCGCAGCGCGGATCTCGACGCGTTGTTGGGTGGCGTCGCTCCGAGCGACTCGGCGCTCGCTCAGGCCTACAGCGCGTACGCACCGGTGCGCGCATGGCTCGCGGGCGGCAGCCCGCTGATCGCCGAGACGGACATCTTGAACGTCGCCGTGTTCACCACGCAGAAGCCGGAAGACGTGATGCCGGCGCTGCGCACGGCGATCACGAAGCACGGAGCGCCGAAGCTCAAAGACGACATGATGATCTGCAAAGACGGCGGACCCGCGTCGCCGTGCGAAGACGCGCTGGGCCGCGGCAAGTGCAACCCCGAGAGCAAAGACTTCATCGAGATCCACGGCCACATCGAGTTACCGATCTTCCAGAAGGGCACGCCGCCCTACGAGAAGCCGGAGCAAGGCGGTCAGATCGACATCGACGGCAACGGCAACGCCGTGGTGCAGTCGAACGTGGTGGGCACCGACGGCAAGCCCGCCTTGGTGTGCTTCGCGCTGGCCGTGCCGAAGAAAGCCGCACCGGCCGCCGGCTACCCCGTGATGATCTACGCGCACGGCACCGGTGGCAGCTTCAACAGCCAGATGGCCGCCGGCGGGCTCGCGAGCGATGTGGCGACCGGCGCCAGGCCCGGCGCGCTGCTCGCGATCGACATGCCGGAGCACGGCTCGCGGCGCGGTGCGTCGCTGCGTCCGCCGGAAGACTTGTTCTTCAATTTCCTCAACCCGCAGGGCGCGCGCGGCAACGTGCTGCAAGGCTCGGCTGACTTGATGAGCCTGGCGCTACTCGTGCATCAAGGCAGCATCGATGCGGCCAGCTCGCCGACCAAAGCGACCATCAAGTTCGACACCAAGCACGTGATGTTCTTCGGTCACTCGCAGGGTGCCACGCACGCCGCAATCGCGCTGCCGTTCGAAGGCAACGTGCAAGCGGGCGTGCTCTCGGGCATCGGCGGTCACCTCGCGACCTCGCTGCTCAACAAGAAGAAGCCGGTCGACATCGGCGCCATCCTGCCGTTCGTGTTGTTCGACGCAGACAGCAGCAACAAGCTGGTCGGTGGTACGTACAACCCGGTGCTCTCGATCCTGCAGATGTTCTTCGAGAGCTCCGACCCGATCAACTACGGGCACCGCGTGTTCCACGATCCCGCCCCGAGCGCACCGACGGGTCACGACTTGTTCATGACCTACGGGCTGAACGACAGCTACGCGCCGGAGAAGACACAAGAGGCCTACGCGCGCTCGGCCGACCTCACGGTCGTCTCGGTGGGGATACCGTTCGTCGACCTCGGACTCACCACCGCGCGACCACCACTCAGGGACAACGCAAACGCCGGCACGACGATGCGAACTGTCGGTCTGCGCCAGTACGATCCGACCGCAAGCATGGTAGATGGCCACTTCGTCGCCACCGAAACCCCCGAGGGGCGCGCCGATGTGCTGCCCTTCGTGCATGACGTCCTGAACGGCGACCGGCCGCAAATCGGAGCAGCTCCATGAACCATTCCGCACACCACGCAGCGCCCGGCGCGGCCGACGCAAAGCACGCGCCCGGCCTGCCCGAAGTCACCGATGAGGCCGGGAACACGCCCGGCTGGGTACCGGCACTCGGCGCGGGCGTGTTCGCCGTGCTGGCGATGCTGATCGCCGTGAGCGTGATGATGCGCGACGCTGCACCGCCGCCCGCAGCCGCACCGGCTGCACCCGAAGGTGAAGCCGTGGCGGCGGCCGCAGCAGCGGATGCTCCCGCGCCGGCGCCAGCCCCTGCTGCCGAGTAGTCCCGCTGAGCGGGTATCACGAGCACGCAAGCGTGCTCTTACTTGGCCTTGCTCTCGGTCTTCGTCTTGGCCTCGGTCTTGGCGTCGGTCTTGGCCTCGGTCTTGATCTGGGCCTTGAGCTCGATCGATGTCGGGTCGCTCGGGTTCGTGCTGATCAGCTTCTTGCGCACGCGGCGTGAGCGGCCCGAGGTGTCGAACGGCGGCGGACGATTCGGATCGCAGTCCGGTCCGAAGCCGGCGGCGTTGAAGTCGTAGTCGAGCCGGCCCCTGCCCTTCTTGTTCGTGGCCTCGACGGTGACCTTGTGCTTGCCGGCGCGCGCCGGGCTGCAGTAGCTGAGCAGGTAGTAGCGGCGCGTGAATTTCACGATGCGCTCGCCGATCTGGGTGAACGCATTGCCGACGGCGTTGCTGTCTTCGACACGGATGTAGCCGCTCTTGCCGATGCGCGAGAGCGTGGAGTCGTCGATCTCGTGGCCCACGCCGATCGCGTAGATCGAGTGCTCGGAGCCCTCGACCGAGTCGACCATCTCCTGCAACGGCACGCGCGCGGCGCGGTCGGTTCCGTCGGTGAACACGACGAGCGTGCCGAAGCGCAGCGGCACCGTGGAATGATCGAGCGCTTGTTCGAGCTGGCCGAGCGCCTGCACCACGGCGCCGTTCAAGTTGGTCGACGGGTCGCGCGTACGGAAGGTCTCGAGCGCGGTGAGGCCCTGCTGCGTCTGGCCGGCGCCGGCCGTGAACGGCGTGATCTCGTAGAGCGTCTTACTGCCGTCGAACGCGTAAACGGCCACCTTCTGATAAGGCTCGACCTTCGAGACGAACTGGCTGGCGGCGGCGACGATGCGCTGCACCTGATCGCTCGCAGTCACACTCGCGCTCATGTCGACCAAGAGCAGCGTGTAGTGCGCGGCGGCGATCTCGGGATTGACGATGGTCTGGCGGCTCTCGTCCACGGACACGAGCTTGTCGTCTTCGTAGATGTTGAAGTCGCTCGCCAGCAGATCGGCGACAGGCTCGCCTTTGTGGTCATCGACGGAGAAGAACACCGCAACGTTGCTTGGCTTGCGATACGCCGCCTCGAGCCGCCCGAGCTTCAGGCTCGACGCGCAACCCATGCCGCAGAGGCACAACAAACAACCAAGCACAAACCGCGTTCCACGCATGCAACCTCCGTTAACCCGGAAAGTGACCCGAGACTCGACCCGACCGTCGGCACGCTCGCGCATCACGGCTCGGCTCGATCGTGTTTGACCGCCGTGGCGGACACGTCCAGCTTCACGCGCCAGCGACCGGCCTGCTTCACCATCGGCACCGCCGCTTGGGATCTGCCGTCATCGCCGAGCACGCGCACCACGGCGTCGCTGCCGTGTACCTCGGCGCGCATGCCGCCGTGATCGGCCGGCGTGAAGCGCAGCCGAAAGCGGCCCTGCGCGAGCATCTGCCAGGGCGGGAACTCGTGACCCGCGACCAGCGCGGCCTGCTCGGCACGCTGCGAGAGCGCGCGCTGGCCGGCGTCGTCCAGGAGCGCGTACGCATCGGCCAAGGCCTCGTCGTTGACCGAGCTGCGATCCATGGCTTCCAGGAAGTGCGAGAGCGCGTCGCTCGGCGACAGGTCCGCGTCGGACGAGTGGCAGGCCAGAAGACCGGTGGCGAGCAGCAGAGCGCCCAGCGCGAGCGCGAACGAAACGGCGTGCGTCCGCCCGATCGTGGAACCGAAAGCCGTCATGCGGCCCGCACCATAGCGCCGCCGGCAGACGCTGAGAAGCCCGCGATCTTGGGCGCTTTTCGCGCAGCTACGCGCGTCCACCGTGGTTGACGGGTGGGCGACGCCGACTAAGATGCCGCAGACACGTCCCGCTTTGGAAGCGCGACACGGATTCACACAACTGGGCAAAGGAACTTCGACGATGACGACAGACAAGAGCTACGACGCGATCGTGGTTGGCGGTGGCCCGGGCGGCTACGTAGCTGCGATTCGTCTCGGACAGCTCGGGCAGACGGTGCTCGTCGTCGAGAAAGAGTACATAGGCGGTGTGTGCCTGAACTGGGGCTGCATCCCGAGCAAGGCGTTGATCGCCGCAGCGGGTCTGTCCGAGCGCATCAAGCACGCCGATACGATGGGCATCACCGTCACCGGCGTGTCGGTCGACGTCGCCAAGATGCAGCAATGGAAGGCCGGCATCGTCAAGAAGCTCACGGGCGGCGTGGCCAGCTTGGTGAAAGCGAACGGCGGCACGATCGTGATGGGCAAAGCCAAGCTCACGGGCGCGCACACCGTGCTCGTCACCAAGGACGACGGCAAGACCGAGTCCTACGTGGCGCGCAAAGGCATCGTGCTCGCGACAGGCGCAACGCCGGTGCGCATCCCGGGCTTCGACGTGGACGGCAAGGTCGTGATCACCGCGCGCGAGGCGGTGAGCCTGCAGAAGGCGCCGAAGACGCTCGTGCTGATCGGCGGCGGCGTGATCGGCATGGAGCTGGGCATGGTGTACCAGAAGCTCGGCACCAAGGTGATCGTGGTCGAGATGCTGCCGCAACTGCTCGGCACGATCGATCCCGACTTGGTGAAGGTCGTCGAGAAGCGCTTCGTGGACGCGGGCGGCGAAGTGTTGCTCGAGGCCAAGGCCAGCGGCTGCAAAGTCAGCGGCGACAAGGCCACCGTGACGGTCGAGCATCAGGGCAAGTCGCGCAGCATCGAGGCCGACTGCGTGCTGGTGGCCGTGGGCTTCAAGCCGAACTCCCAGGAGCTCGGTCTCGCGGAGTGCAGCGTGCAGACCGACCAGCGCGGGCACGTGACCGTGAACGAGCAGCTGCAAACCAACGTCTCCGGCATCTACGCGATCGGCGATCTCACGGGCGCGCCGTATCTGGCGCACCGCGCCATGGCGCAGGGCGAAGTGGTGGCCGAAGTGATCGCGGGCAAGCGCGCCGCGGCCGACTTCCGCGCCATGCCGGCGGCCGTGTTCACCGACCCGGAGATCGCCACCGTGGGCATCTCGGAGCGCGAAGCCAAAGAAAAGGGATTGAACGTCAAGATCGGTAAGTTCCCATTCTCCGCGTCGGGCCGCGCGATGGCCGTGAGCGAGACCGCGGGCTTCATCAAGACCATCATCGACGCCGAGAAAGACATCGTGCTCGGCGTCGGCATCGTCGGCCCCGAGGCCAGCGACCTGATCGGCGAAGCCACGCTCGCGATCGAGATGTGCGCGTACGCGCAGGACGTCGCGCTGACCGTGCACCCGCACCCGACCCTGAGCGAAGGCCTGAACGAATCCTTCAAGCATGCGCTGAAGGAAGCCATTCACATCTTGAACAAGTGAGCGGGCGGGCATGGCGCAGCGCGAGCTAGCCGTCGAGAGGCTCGGGCTGCGTGACTACGCGAGCGTGCTTGCGCTGCAGGAACAGCTGCACGAGGCACGCCGCGAAGGCGCCATCCCCGACACGCTGCTCTTGCTCGAGCACACGCCCGTGATCACGCTCGGCCGCGGCGCCAAGCAGGAAAACGTGCTCTTGCCGGCGGCGGAGCTGCGCGCGCGCGGCGTCGAGTTGCACGAGATCACGCGCGGCGGCGACGTGACCTACCACGGGCCCGGGCAGCTCGTGGGCTATCCGATCCTGGATCTGCGGCCCGATCGCTGCGACGTGCGTCGCTATGTGACCAACCTGGAAGAAGTCATGATGCGCGTGGCGGCGAGCTACGGCATCGCCACACAGCGCATCGAGGGGCTGCACGGCGTCTGGGTGGAGAATCGCAAGATCGGCGCCGTGGGCGTGCGCATCAGCCAGTGGGTCACGATGCACGGCTTTGCGCTCAACGTGAACACCGCGCTCGATGCGTTCGACGTGATCGTGCCGTGTGGGATCCGGGATAAGCAGGTGACCTCGCTGCAGCGCGAGCTGACGCGCGAAGTGGCGCTCGCGGAAGTGACCGAGCGTGCGCTCGCCAGCTTCCTCGAGGTCTTCGGGTACGTCGTACAGGACCCACCGGCGGACCAGCCAGCCTAGCCGCCGGTCTGGCGTTCGTGGTACCCCGCGGGCGTGCCGTCACACCCGCACGACAAGCCGGAACCGCGCACGCCCCTCACTGCGCGCGCGCTTTGGTTGGCGCTCATCTCACTCGTGCCACTCGTGTCGTTGGTCGCAGCCGGCTGCGCCACCCTGCCCCCGCCCGGACCCGCGCGCGGGCTCTACGTGGATCTGCGCAAGTCCGTCGAGCTGAGCGAAGACACGGGCGGCTGGGTGGTCGACCGCGTGGAGATCGAGTCGCAGGCAGGCACGGCGCTGCGCTCTTTGTGTCGGGTCGATCCGGTCGAACGCCAGAAGCTCGCGAGCTGGCTCGACGGCGAGCTCGCGCTCGAGGGCGGTGCTACGGCGCGTGAGATCTACGACAAGCACGGCGGTGATTTCGGCGCCGCGAAAGAAGCGATCCACCTGGAGCGTGTGCGCTCGCTCTTGCGCTACGCCGAGCGTCACGCGGAAGAAGACTGCCCGTTCTGGCTGCACATCGAGCCCGAGTTCAACGGCATCGAGGGCGACTCACACCGCTTCGTGCTGTGGCTGGAGAGCGTCGGCGGCGGCGCGCTGGTGTTCGAGCGCGGCAAGGTCGCGCTCGGCGGCGGTGGCGGCGGTCGCGTGTTTGCAGCTTACGGAATCGGCCCGCGCGCGACGCTCGCGCTCGGCGGCGAGCTCAGCGGCAACGGCGCGTTCGTGGAGAACAAGACCGGCGGGCGCACGATCGAGACTACCTTCACGGCGGCTACGCCCGTGATCCTGCGTATCTCGGATCTCGCGCGCGTCTACGACTTCGAAGTGGCGCCGGTTGCGCGCGTCGCCACACACGAGAGTTGGTTTCCACCGGGCATGCGCGTCGCAACTAGCGTCGGCTTCTCGGCGTCGCGCGGTTCGGCCTTCATGCCCTACGTATTGCTCTGGCTCGGGTACGAAGTGCACGCCGCCCACGGCAGAAACCCCGCGGATCACAGCATCCGCATCGGTACGCGCGTCGGCGTGGATCTGGATCCCTGAGCCCGGCTGAAGGTCACGAGCGTTACTTCTTCTTCTCGTACGTGCCGATCAGCTCGGAGTGTGCGAGCACGTGTCCGGTCATGGCCTGCTCGACCTCGGCCTTGGACGGCCGCGCCAGCTCGAGCGCAGTGTCGAGCGCGTAGAGCTTGTGCACGTAGCGATGCCGGCCAATCGGCGGGCAAGGACCGCCGTAGCCCGCGCGCTTCCAGTCGTTCAAGCCTTCCTTCGCGCCGGGCGGCAACGAGCTCAGATTCTCCGGCAGCACGGTGGTCGTGGCGGGAATGTTGAACAGCACCCAGTGCACCCACGTCATGCGTGGCGCCGCGGGGTCGGGCGCGTCCGGGTCGTCGACGATCAGCACGAGCGTCTTGGCGTGCTCCGGGACATTGGACCATGCGAGCGGCGGAGAGACGTTCGCGCCCTCGCATGTGTACTTGCTAGGAATCTCGCGAAGAGCACCGAACGCCGGCGAATGCAGCAGCATGACGTCCACCTCCGGCGCGTCCGCAGACGCGTGTTTCGCTAGCCCGCACGCAGCGAGTGCGCCGCCGCTGAAAAGAGCGACGAACGCCAAGCACGTCTTCGCTAATGAGCTCCGCATCAAGGCACCCCACGGAGCTACATACGCCCGCGAGGACCGAACGCAATGCTCTACACAGGTGGACGCGCCTTGCGCTGCTCGAGGAATGCCCGACCGAGCTCCGCGATCTCGTTGAAGTCCATCGGCTCGACTTCCTTGCGTGTGTAGCTCTCGAGCTCGTCTTCGGGCAGGCCATCGAGAAAGCGCGAAGGTGCCAGCTTCACGGGCTCGCCGCGGAACAGCTTATTCTCCGGTCGCGTCAGGTACAGCCGATCACGCGCGCGTGTCACGCCGACGTAGAAGAGCCGCCGCTCTTCCTCGACATCCGTGGTGTTGGCTTCGGTGACCTTGGGATCGGTGGTGCGGCTGTGCGGCAGCTGGCCTTCGACGCAGCCGATCAAGAACACGACGCCGAACTCCAGGCCCTTTGCACCATGCAACGTGGAGAGCACCACGCCCGGGCCCGCGCTGTCGTCCTCCGGATCGCCGCGTAGCGTGACGCGCTCGAGAAACGTCTGGAGCGAGCGCTTCTCGCGGCCGTCTTCACCTTCGTAGCGCTCGAGCCAGCGCAGCAAGTGCTCGATGTTCCCGTAGCGCAGCGCACCCTGCGGGCCGCCGTCAGCTGCAGCCGAGAGCTCTGCGCGCAGATCGATCGTGTCGAAGATGCGGCGCGCAATGCCGGTGAGCTTACTGCCGCGCTCGGTCGCCTCACGACACTCCGAGAGCAGGCCCATGAGCTTTGCAATCGCGGCACGCGAAGCGTCCGGCACGCCGTCGACATGCGCGGCTTGCTCCAGCGCTTGACCGAACGAGAGGCCCTTTTCCTCCGCGTGCGCGTCGAGGCGCTCGACCGTCTTCGCACCCACGCCGCGCGCGGGGTAGTTGATGATGCGCCGCAGCGAGATGTCGTCGAACGGGTTGAGCACCGCGCGCAGATACGCGGCCGCGTCTTTGACTTCTTTGCGATCGAAGAACTGTGTGCCACCGTACAGGCGATACGGCACGTTCTGCGCGCGCAGCTCTTCCTCGATCAAGCGCGCCTGCAAGTTCGAGCGGTAGAGCACGGCCATGTCGTCGTACGGACGGCCTTCGCTCGCGAGTTGACGCAGCTCACCGACCACGAGCTTACTCTCCGCGGTTGCGTCCACGGTCACGCACATGCGCACGCGGTCGCCCGGACCTCGCGCAGCGCGCAGCACCTTGCCGTGGCGACGCTGCGCACCGAGCGCGATGGCCGCGTTGGCGACCGCGAGGATCGCAGCGCGCGAGCGGTAGTTGTCCTCGAGCTTGACGACCTGCGTGCCTTTGAAGTGCTTGTCGAAGTCGAGAATGTTGCCGACCTCGGCGCCGCGCCAGCCGTAGATGGACTGGTCGTCGTCCCCGACCACGCACACATTGCCGAGCTCGTTCACGAGCTGCTTCACGAGCTCGAGCTGGACCTTGCTCGTGTCCTGAAACTCGTCGACCAGCACGTGGCGAAAGCGCTGACGCCACTTCTCGCGAACGGCGTCGTTCTCGCGCAGCAGCTTGACCGGCAAGAGCACCAAGTCGTCGAAGTCGAGCGCGCGCATCGCACGCAGGCGCGCGACGTACTCGGGATAGGTCTCGCGCGCGACGTCGTCGTACTCGAAGTCGGACTCCGGCACGTCGTCCGGCAAGCGTCCTTCGTTCTTCCACTTCGAGATGCGCGCGAGAATCGCCATCGGATCGAGCTTGCGGGCCGCGCCGCTCTCACGCAGCTGACGCAACACTTCTTTGACCACGCCCAGGCTGTCGCCTTGATCGAAGATCACGAAGCGCGAGCCGAGGCCGAGCGCCTCTTTTTCTTCCTTCACGAAGCGCACGCCGAAGCTGTGGAACGTGGACAGGAACAACGCGTCGGCCTTCTTCTTGCCGATCAGCGACACCATGCGCTCGTGCATCTCGTCGGCGGCCTTGTTCGTGAAGCTGACCGCCAGGATGGCTTCTGGCTTCACGCCCTCGCCGATCAACGCCGCGATGCGCTGCGTGAGCACCCGCGTCTTGCCGCTGCCTGCCCCTGCCAGGATCAGGAGCGGACCTTGCCGATGATCCACGGCTGCTTTTTGTGCTGCGTTGAGGCCTGCCATGCTGCGCTACTGCTCGTCCGCCACCCGGGACGGGGCCCGCAAAGCTCTGCGAGGGCCGGCTCGCTGTCAACGCGTCCCGACTCGTACAGCGAGGAAATCGCCGCAGAGTTTCAGCACGGCTCCCCATGTTCCCGGCCGACCGCACAAAGCTCCCGCGCACACCTACAGATCCCAGCCAAAAAAAGATCGCGCGACGATCGTTTGCGATCCGCGGGCATTGCCACGATCGATCGAGACCCGTAGGCTGACCTCAAGTTGGCTTCCTGGATCGACGCGCTTGCGTCACGTTCGGGACCGCTCGGAAGCGCGGCACAGCACTTCGCCGCACGGCATGGCATCGAACGTGATCCTCCCCGCGGCGTAGCCGGGCTGCTCACGCTGCGCGACCTGACGCTGCGCCTGCTCGCCGACCAAGCAGAGGAGCAGACCGACGAGACCGAACGACGCTTCATCGAAGGAGCAGGCGCGTACCTGGGCCTCTTGCTGCTCGATCACGTGGGCGAAGGCGCGCACAGCGAGCGAGGCGGTGAGCATCGACTGCATCTCGGCCGCCACGGCACGTTCGATCCGTTCGCCGGCATGGCGCGCGTGCTCGAAGCCGACGACGCACGCGCGGCGCTGCTTGCGGAGGTCGCGCTCGCCGAGGCCGAAGCGCGCGGCGAAGGTCCCGCGGCGCGCGTGGTGCGCGAGGTCGAGCGTCAGCTGGAAGCTCTCGACCTGCGCGTGCGCGAGCGCTGGGCCGACAAGCTGTGGGTCGACCAGCATGGACAGCGCGTCGAGATCGATCTCGGCCGCGTAGTGGAAGTCACACGGGGCGAGAGCAGCCGCACGCTCGAAGGCGCCGTGCGCCGCGTGTGTGCTGCGTTGGCGCCGGACTCGGGGCCGAGTGAGCTGCCGTGGGAAGCCGTGCGCGAGCGCATCTTCCCTCGCCTGCAAGGTCGCGCGTTCGTCGACGCGCTGCCGAGCCCCAAGAGCTTGCATCTCCTACAGCTCGCTCGCGAGGTGTGGGTGACGCTGGTGTTGCGATACGAGGAGCGCGCGCGCTACGTACGCGTGGACGAGATCGAGACCTGGTCGAAGGATGGCGCCACACCGCTGGCGCAAGCGCTGCAAAATCTCGCCCACGCGTACGAGCGCGCCCGCTTCGCGCGACACGATACGGCAAGCGGCCCCTTGGTGATTGCCGAGAGCCGCGACGGCCTCGATGCGGCGCGTTTACTTCTGCCGGGCGTGCGCGCGCTGTTCTGCGCCGAGCTCGGCTCGCCTTGCGTCGTGGGCGTTCCGCATCGCGACACGTTGCTCGCCGCGCCGCTCTCGTCGCCGAGCGCCATCGCGACGCTGCAGGAGCGCGTAGACGAGGCCGTGAGTCGTGCTCCTCATGCGATCAGTCGCAGCTTGTTGATCGTGAACGAGCAAGGCGTGCTGTCCGAGCTGCATGCCGCGGATGGCGGCAGCACCTCCGACCTTCGCGTCGTCTGACGAGCGCTGCTTCATCTCCACACGTATCTTCACGCGGCGCAGCATGTAGGCGGATGCGGCCAGTGGGGCACCCTATGCGTAGGTGGAAACCACCACCGCCCGAGGTGGAAATTACCACCACGCGCAGCGCGCGGAACCACAGAACCGAGCTATATTCAGCCAAGTACGCGCGGCACGCTTTCTGCTCTATTCCCCAGCAACACCACGCCGCGCCTTAGCGGCAGACAGCCTGGGGGCACCGAATGTACGCAGCAGCCATCGGATCCTGGAACGCGAGCGACGAGAAGTGCCTGATCGCCGCGGCCTCGCACGCGAGCACGCGCCTCGACTTCGCTTCGCTGGACGACGCCGCGCGCCGCATGGAAGAGCATGCTGCAGAGCCGCGCTGCGTGTTCGTGGCGCACGATGCCGACGTCAGCCGCTTGGTGGGCCGTCTGCGCGAGCGGGCAAGCCTGCTGACGGTTCCGGTGATCGCGGTCGTTCCGCATGCCAGCGAGTCGATCTACCGCAACGCGTTCGCCTCAGGTGCAGATGACGCGCTCGTCTCTGGTGATCGCGGCGGCATCACGCGTCGGCTCGCCAACCTGCTCTCGTGCAAGCCGCGCGAGAACAACACGCCGGATCAGGGCCTCGCGCTCGTGGCCTCCGGCGACATCGGCATGCGTCGCATGCTCGGTCAGACGTTGCGTCGCGCGGGCTTCGACGTCGCCTACGCGACCGAAGCCCGCGAGCTCGTCGAGCTGGCGCACAACGCGCCGTCGCTTTGCCTCGTCGTCGCCACAGCGGAGTTCCCGCCGCTCGGTGCCGACGCGGCGATTCGCTCCGCGCGCACCGCGGCCCGCAAGCCGTCGTTGCCTGCGTTGATCGTGCCGTGCGATGCCAACAGCTCGTTCGACCTCTCCGAAACAGAGGGCTTCGGCTCGGCCGGCAGGCTGCTCTGCTTCGCCGAAGAAGTGGCACGTCGCAACGCCACCGACCTACGCGCATCGCAGCGCTTGCCGTTCGCAACTATCTGCGCGTTCCGCCCCGCGGGCGTGCTGCACGCAACGTACGGCCTCACGCACAACATCAGCCGCGAAGGCCTGTTCGTTCGCACGCTCGATGCACCGAAGCCCGGCACACAGATCTGGCTCGAGCTGCGTGCGCCCGAGGCCGAAGGCATGGTGCATCTGCGCGGCGACGTGGTTTGGCGTCGCGAGCCAGGCGCCGTGGGTGCAACCCCGTTCGGCTTCGGCATGCGCCTCCACGCGGGCGACTGTCCGGTGGGCGACCTGTCGACTTACACCAAGGGCTACGAACAACTCGGCCTCGGCGCCGTGTCAGGCAACTGAAAGGTCGACACCATGTCAGAGCTCGCCAAAGTCACCGAGATGTTCCTGCAAAGCTCGCGCCCAGAGCCCGAGACCGCGCGCATGCGTCGCTTGTCCCGCGCCGATGAGCGCGCGACGCTGCCGTGCGCGAGCCTGCCCTCGTCCGCGATTCATCCGCGCGAGCAACTCTCGTCCAGCGAATCTGCGGAAGATCGCACGCGCCGACTCGACCTGCGCGTGCAGCTGGAACGCCTGTCGATCCTCGAAGGCGTCTCCCCGGCACTGTTCGACACCTTGACGCGGCAGGCGCCCGTGCGCCGCCTCCATGCCGGTCAACCGCTGCTGGTCGCCGGCGAGACCAACGACTGCATGTTCGTGGTGCTGTCCGGAGAGCTCGCGGTGCGGCTCGGCACAGCGGACGTCGCCGTGCTGCACGCGGGCGACACCGTCGGTGAGCTGTCGGTGCTCGACCGGCGCGCCGTGAGCGCGGACGTGGTCGCGAAGAACGACAGCTCGCTGCTCGCGATCGGCGAGGCCATGTTCTGGCGCATCTGCCATGCCTCGCACCCGTTCTCGGTGCAGCTGATGCAGAAGCTCGCCGAGCGTCTGCGCGCGAACAACTGCGCCGTACGAGCCAACATGGAGCAATGCGCGAAGTTGGAAGCGGCGGCCGCGCGCGACCCGCTGACCAAAGTGCAATCGCGGCACTGGCTGGACGAAATGCTGCCGCGCCTGTGCGAGCTGCATCGTCAGAATGGCGAAGCGCTCTCGATCGCGATCGTCGACGTCGACCACTTCAAGCGCGTGAACGACACCTACGGACATCCCGTGGGCGACGTCGTGCTGACCGACGTGGCCGCGACCCTGCGCGGCAAGCTGCGTCCGACCGACTTCGTGGCCCGCTTCGGCGGCGAAGAGTTCGTCGTCATCCTGCCGCACACGAGCGTGGTCGGCGCGCACATCGCCTCGGAGCGCCTGGCAGACGCCGTGCGGGGCACGAGCATGCATACCCGTGATGGAGTGGCGCTGCCCGGCGTGACGATCTCGGTCGGTGTCGCCGAGCTGACCGACGGCGACGACTGCACACGTCTGCTGGAGCGCGCCGACGCCGCCATGTACCGCGCGAAGAACAACGGCCGCGACCGAGTGGAGAGTTGATCGCCATGGACACCACGGAGCGAACCACAGACACCGTGCGTCGCATCTTCGCGCAAAGCGACGTGAGCGAGCCAAAACGCGGCGAGTCCATCAAGGTCGGACCGATCTACGCCCCGACCGTGCTGATCGTCGACGACGCGCGCACCAATCGGCAGCACGTAGCCGAGCTCTTGACCAGCAACTGCCTGGCCGAAAAGACGCTCTTCGCCGAAGACGGGCTCGAGGCGTTCAAGGTCATGCGCGCGACGCCGATCGACCTCGTAGTGTGCGACTTGAACATGCCGCGCTGTGACGGCCTCAAGTTCCTGCGCCTCAAAGCGACCGACAAGAATCTCGATGGCATCCCCGTGATCGTGCTCACCGGCGCCGAAGACCTCGCGCGCAAAGTGCAGGCTCTCACCTCGGGTGCATCCGACTACGTCACGAAGCCCTTCGACGCGGCCGAGCTGGTGGCGCGCATCGGCGTGCACCTCAAGCTGCGTCGGCTGCAGGCCGAGCTGCAAGCGACGAACAGCGAGCTCGAACGCCTGACCAAGGTCGACGCGCTCACCGACGTCTCCAATCGCCGTCACTTCAACCTGCAGCTCGAAGAAGAGCTCCGCCGCGCACGCCGCTACGATCGGCCGTTCAGCGTGGCGATCCTCGACATCGACTTCTTCAAGAAGGTGAACGATACCTACGGGCATCCGGCCGGCGATGCCGCACTGCGGGCCGTGGCCGCCGTGTGCAAGCGCATCCTGCGCTGCCACGACACGATCGCCCGTTACGGTGGGGAAGAGTTCGCCGTGATCCTCCCGGAGACGAATCGCGAAGGCGCCCTGCTCGCAGCCGATCGTCTGCGCGAAGCGATCGAGCGCGAAGCGATTGAGCACGACGGCAAGACGCTGTCGGTCACGGTCAGCATCGGCGTGGCTTCGTTCCCGCACGAGCTGGCGACCAAGCCGGGCGACTTGATCTCGCTCGCCGATGCCGCGCTCTACGACGCGAAGCGCTCGGGTCGCAACCGCGTGGTCGCGGCGCTGTGAATGAATTTTCCCTCCGTGGTGTTTCGGTGGTGTTGTGGAGTGGGCTCATGGCCTGGGTTTTCGCTGCGAAACTTCAGGTCATGAGCCACTGTGTTCGGACTGGCGTTCATCCGCGGGCATGAGCAGGCGCGAGGCTTCGAGCTTCACCGTCGTATCGCGCAGCGCGAGCTCCGCGCGCTCGCGCAGCATCGTCAGCTCGGCGTTCAGCGCGTCGAGGCACTGCGTCTTACCTGCAAGGCCGGTCAACACGATCACCGGAACGTCGCTCCAGCGTGCGTCCTTCTTCAACCGACGCGTCAGCTCGAGGCCGTCCACGGCAGGCATCGCGATGTCGGTCAGGATCAAGTCCACCGGCTGCGTAGCAAGCAGAGCGATCGCGGCTTCCGCGCTTCCCGCATCGAGGAGGGAGAGGCCCGCGGCCCTCAGCTCACCCCCCGAACGTGTGCCAACTGACGCATTTGTAGCACTTTCATAGCCAGAACGGCATGTGGGGGATTTCCCACTCGTCTCACCGTTGCGCGGCGGCGCAGGTCCTGGCCTAATTTCAAGCTGCACCGCTCCCCTATGGCCGCACGCATTCTAATCGTCGACGACGAACGTGATCTTCTCACCGCATTCTCGCGCATGCTCGCCGCAGAAGAGTACGAAGTGGAAACCGCCGGCTCCGCCGAACAAGCGCTCTCCCTGCTCGAACGCTCGTCGTTCGATCTCGTGCTCACGGATCTCTCGATGCCGAAGATGAGCGGTCTCGACATGCTCACGCACATGCGCCAGCGCGGCGACTTGACCCCAACACTGGTCGTCACCGGTGCCGGCACGATCGAGCACGCCGTGCGCGCAATCAAGCTCGGCGCGCTCGACTTCATCGAGAAGCCACTGCAACGCGAGCGCTTGATCCTCACCGTACAGAACTCGCTGCGCTACGCGCAGCTGCAAGAAGCGCACGGCCGCTTGCAAGCGGACCTCGGCGGCGAACGCAAGATGATCGGTCGCGCACCGGCCATGCAGAAGCTGCTGACGCTGATCGAGCGCGTCGCCCCTTCCGAGGGACGGGTGCTGATCATGGGCGAGAACGGCACCGGCAAAGAGTTGGTCGCGGCCGCGATCCATGCCGGCTCCACACGCAACAGCGGTCCGTTCGTGAAGCTCAACTGCGGCGCGGTCGCTAAGGATCTCGTCGAGAGCGAGCTGTTCGGTCACGAGAAGGGCGCGTTCACGGGCGCGGTGGCCGCACGGCGCGGCCGCTTCGAGCTGGCGGATCGCGGCACGCTCATGCTGGACGAGATCGGCGACATGCCGATGCCGATGCAGGTCAAGCTGCTGCGCGTGCTCCAGGAGGGCGCGTTCGAGCGCGTCGGTGGCGGCCGCACGCTCAAGGTCGACGTGCGCGTAATCGCCGCGACGAACCGTGATCTCGCGGCCATGGTCGAGGACGGCTCGTTCCGAGAAGACCTCTTCTATCGCTTGAATGTAGTCACGCTGCGCGTGCCGCCGCTGCGCGACCGCAAAGAAGACATCCCCACACTGGTGGCGTCGTTCACCGCGACAGGGCGCAAAGGCCAAGGCCTCACGTTCGCGGACGACGCGCTGCACGCGCTCGCGAGCTACGACTTTCCCGGCAACGTGCGCGAGCTGGAGAACGTGGTGGAGCGCTTGGCGATCCTGTACCCGAACGAGACCATCTCGGGCGCAACGGTTCACGACGTGCTGAACACCGGCGCTCTCACCCACAAGAACAGGCAGGAACAGCGCGCGTTGTACGAAGCGGGCAAGAGCCTGCGCGACATCCTGCACGACATCGAGCGTCAGATCATGGTCGAGGCGATCGCCGCCAACGGGAACAGCAAGGGCGCGGCGGCGCAGGCACTGTCGGCCGAGCGTTCCCACTTCTACAAGAAGTGTCGCCAATACGGGATCGGCGGCGCAGACACCTGATCGAGCGAGAGCGGCCCGAACCGCGTACGCCCAGGGGACACCGTGGACAAGGCAACCACCGAAAAGGTCGAGCAAGCTCACATCTTGATCGCGGACGACGAAGCGCCCGTGCGAACGGCGCTTGCGCGTATTTTGCGTGGCGCAGGTCACGAGGTTCGCCTCGCGGAAGACGGGGCCGACGCGCTCGCTCAGTTCGAGCTTGCGCCCGCCGATCTGATCTTGAGCGACATCATGATGCCGAAGCTCGACGGCCTGCACTTGCTGAAGGCGGTCCGCGAGAAGAACGAAGACGTGCCGTTCATTCTTCTAGCCGGCGCACCCACCACGGACTCGGCGATCAGCGCCGTTCGCTACCACGCGACCGAATACCTGCCGAAGCCGATCAGCATGGAGCAACTGCTCGACACGGTGACACGCGCGCTCAGGCTGAACCGCTTGGCGCGCGTTCGCCGGGAAGCGCTGGCCCTCCACGAGGCACGCGCGGCCACGAGCCAAGGCCCTGTTCAGCTGACACTAGACTTCGATCGCGCGCTCGAAGCCTTGTTCATGGTGTATCAGCCCGTCATCGACTGGCAGGCACGCGTGACGTTCGGCTACGAGGCGCTGGTGCGCTCGTCGGAGACGTCGTTGCCGCATCCTGGTGCCCTCTTCGACGCCGCCGAGACACTAGGGCGCCTCACGGATCTGGGCCGCGCAATTCGCAGCAAATGCAGCGAGCCCGTGGGCGCGGTCCCGCGCGACGCCTCGTTGTTCGTCAACCTGCACGCGCAGGACTTGCTCGACGAGTCGCTGTACGAGCCGAGCTCTGCCCTGGCCAAGATCGCGCCACGCGTGATCCTCGAGATCACCGAGCGCGCGCACATCGAGCAAGTGAACGATGTCGAGCGTCGCGTGGCGCGACTGCGTGCGCTCGGCTTTCGAATCGCAATCGACGACATCGGGGCCGGCTATTCGGGCCTCAACACGTTCGCGATCGTGCAGCCGGACGTGGTCAAGCTCGACATCACGCTCGTGCGCGGCGTCGACACCGACGCCGTGAAGCGCAAGCTGGTCGGCGCGTTGCGTACGCTGTGCACGGATCTCGGCATCATGGTCGTTGCCGAGGGCGTCGAGACGCCCAACGAGCGCGACACGCTGGTGCAGCTCGGCTGCAACTACTTCCAGGGCTACTTGTTCGCGCGGCCGGCGCCGCCGTTCACGGAGCCGACCTACTAGCTTGGCCGAAGAGGGGCGCAGCTCTATCCTGGGCACGTGAGTATCCCGGATCCCATTGCCACGCTCGCGCGCGCGCACGAACACGCGGAGCGCGTCGCAGTCGTCGCCGATGAAGGCAGCTTCAGCTACGCAGACTTGTTGACGGCCTCGGCACGCGTCGCCTCAGGTCTACTCGGAGACGCCAGAGACCTCGCGGGCGAGCGCGTCGCGTTCATGGTGAGCCCCGGCTTCGCGTACGTCGCCACGCTATGGGGCATTTGGCGCGCCGGTGGCATCGCCGTGCCGTTGTGCGTGACGCACCCCGCGCCCGAGCTCTCCTACACGCTGGCCGATGCCGACGCAGCGCAAGTCGTCGCGCACGCCGAGTATCGGGCGCTCCTCTCGCCACTCACGCAGGCACAAGGTCGCTGCCTCCTCGACTGCTCGGCGCTGCTCCAGGGCTTGGCCATGTCCACGCGCGAGCTGCCGCACGTCGCTGCCGATCGGGGCGCCTTGCTGATCTACACGAGCGGCACCACCGGCAAGCCCAAAGGCGCGCTCAGCACACACGCGATTCTCACGGCCCAGATTCGCTCGATCGTGACGGCGTGGGAGATCACTGCGCAAGACCGAATCCTGCACGTGCTACCGCTCCATCACCTGCACGGAATTCTCAACGCGTTGTGCGCGCCGCTGTACGCGGGCGCGTGCTGCGAAATTCTGCCGCGCTTCGACGCACACCGGGTGTTCACGCGTATCGCGGCCTCGCATGAGCTGTCGTTGTTCATGGCGGTGCCCACGATCTACGCGAAGCTCAGCGAGCGCTGGCAGGCCGCGTCGGCGCCCGAGCAAGCAGCTTTTCGTGCGGGCTGCGAGCGCATGCGCTTGATGGTCTCGGGCTCGGCGGCACTGCCCGTGTCGATGCTCGAACGCTGGCGCGAGCTGAGTGGGCAGCGCCTCTTGGAACGCTACGGCATGACCGAGATCGGCATGGGCTTGGGTCAGCTGCTTCACGGAGAGCGTCGCCCCGGCACCGTCGGCGTGCCATTTCCAGGGGTACAAGCGCGCCTACTCGGTGATACAGGGCGCGAGCTGGCCGATGGCGAGGCGGGCGCACTGCAGATCCGCGGAC
Organism: Sandaracinaceae bacterium; assembly: GCA_017881055.1. Classification (GTDB taxonomy): domain Bacteria; phylum Myxococcota_A; class Polyangia; order Polyangiales; family JAFGIB01; genus JADGRF01. The sequence continues at coordinate 7,190 of JADGRF010000015.1, read as the reverse complement.
CCAATCTGTTCCGCGAGTACTTTCGTAGACCCGAAGCCACGGCCGAAGCGTTCACCGCGGACGGCTGGTTTCGCACCGGCGATGTGGCGGTGCGCGAGGGCGGTCACTACCGACTACTCGGCCGCAGCTCCGTCGATATCCTGAAGACCGGCGGCTTCAAAGTCTCGGCGCTCGAGATCGAGGAGTGCCTGCGCGAACATCCCGCCATCGCGGAGGTGTCCGTGGTCGGTGTCGACGACGAGCACTGGGGCGAACGTGTCGCCGCGGCGGTCGTGCTACGCGCAGGCCGGAACCTCGACCTGGACACCCTGCGCACGTGGGGGAAGGAGCGCCTGGCGAGCTACAAGCTCCCGTCGCTTTTGCGGGTGCTGCCCGAGCTGCCGCGCAACGCGATGGGTAAAGTGTTGAAACCCGACCTAAAGCAGCTGTGGCTGGCCAACCCGCGACCTGCTGGCGGTGAAAAACGCCCCCCCTGAACCCGAGTATCAGCCCTAGGATAGCTGGAGAATTGGCCCGCCCTGTCACCCCGAGGGGTGACAAACACGGAGCAAGAGCCGCCTCGGAGGACCCGCCGCGCGCCCCGCCGCGCGACATCGGCACGACGGGCATGTGTGCAGCTGACAGCCACGTCCCACCCGCGCGTACGGCTATTTGACATAGCCGGATTGGGCATGTCGACGCGCGTCTCAGCACGGCACCTTTACTCCGGCCAGCCGTTGAGCGACGCTGACGCTGCGAGTTCAGCCCCACATGGCTTCAGTACGCCGGGCCGGAACCTCGAGCGAAATGTCAGCGCAGCCGCAAGCACACGTTTTGATCGTCGACGACGAGCCCGCCCTGATCACAGCGTACGCGCGCGCGCTCACCGCCGCAGGGTTCTCGGTGACGAAGACGCACGACGGTCGAGACGCCGTCGCGCAGCTGACGCAGCAGCGCTTCGATGCCATCGTGAGTGACATCGCGATGCCCGAGCTCGACGGCATCGGGCTCTTGCGTGAAGTACGTGGTCGCGATCTCGATGTACCGGTGGTTCTCGTGACCGGCTCACCAAGCATGGCGACCGCCATGCAAGCGATCGAGTTCGGCGCATTGAAGTACCTGCAAAAGCCGGTGGAGCTCAAACAACTGGTAGCCGTGGTCGAGCAAGCCGTGAGCCTCGGGCGGCTGGCACGCATCAAGCGCGAGGCGATGGAACACCTGGGCGCGATGGACAAGCAGCTCGGCGACCGCGCCAGCCTCGAAGTGGGCTTTCAGCGCGCGCTCGACGGCCTGTGGATGGCCTATCAGCCGATCGTGCGCTACTCGCACAAGCGCACGATCGCGTTCGAAGCCTTGCTGCGTTCGAGCGAAACGACGCTTCCGCACCCAGGCGCGATCATCGATGCCGCCGAGCGTCTCGACAGGCTGACCGACCTCGGCCGCGCCGTTCGTCGGAGCGTCGCCACCACGGTCGAAAAGTCACCGATCCCCGAGGTGTTCGTGAACCTGCACCCGCGAGACTTGGCGGACGACGAGCTGTACTCGCCGAGCGCGCCGCTATCCCGCATCGCGCACAAGGTCGTGCTCGAGATCACCGAGCGCGTGTCGCTCGAAGAGATCAAGGACCTTCAGAGTCGCGTCGCACAGCTGCGTCAGATGGGCTTTCGGCTCGCAATCGACGACATCGGCGCCGGCTATGCGGGCCTGACCAGCATCGCGCAGCTGGAACCCGAGGTCATGAAGATCGACATGGCGCTCGTGCGGGACATCGACGTCGATTCGACCAAGCAGAAGTTGGTCGACGCGCTGCAGAGGCTTTGCGAAGACATGGACGTGATGGTGATCGCCGAAGGCGTGGAGACGAAGCCCGAGCGCGACACGCTGGTCCGCCTCGGCTGCGACGCTCTTCAAGGCTACCTGTTCGCGAAGCCCGACCACCCGTTCCCGGACGCTAGGTTCTAGAACCGGGAGACCTCGACTGCGGATGGACGCCAAACACTCCGACCCTCGGTTGCTCTTCGAGTCGACACCGGGCGCCTATCTGGGGCTCCGGCCCGACTTGGTGATCAGCGCCGTCAGCAACGCCTACTTGGCTGCGACACAGACGAGCTCCGCATGAGCGTCGCGAGTGCCGCAGGTGCCGAGACCACGGCCCTGATCCTCGTCGTAGACGACAACGTGCAGAACCGGATCCTGGCCGATGCGCTGCTTTCGGAGGCGGGCTACACCGTGGCCCTAGCGGAAGACGGCGAAGCTGCGCTACGCGCGTTCGAGTCGAGGCCGATCGATCTCGTCCTGCTCGATGTCGTCATGCCCGGCCTCGACGGCTTCGCCACGTGCAAGCGCATGCGCCAGCTCCCCGCGGGGCCCGATCTGCCGATCGTTTTTCTGACCTCACTCAGCGACCTGGGTACGCACAAGCAAGCGCTCGACGCGGGGGCCGACGACTTCCTCACGAAGCCCATCCAACGGACCGAGCTGCTGCTCCGGGTCGGTTCCCTGCTACGCATCCGGCGCCTGAGCCAAGCGCAGCAGGAAAGCTACCGGCTGATCCGGGAGCAGCGCGATCGGCTCGCGGAGGTCGAACGACAGCGCGAAGCAACGACTGCGTTGATCGTGCACGACATGAAGAATCCGCTGGCGGCGATTCTCGCCAACGCCGACTACCTCTCGACCGCGAGCAACCTCGATGCCGATCAGGTCGAGTGCATGCAGGACATCGTCGGCGCGTCGCGACGCATGAACCGGATGGTCATGAACCTGCTCGATATCTCCCGCAGCGAAGACGGCGGGCTACAGCCTCGCATCCAGGACGTGGACGTGGTCCATCTGTGCAACGACGTGCGTCACGAGCTGGGAAAACGCCTCGAAGAAAAGCAGCAGGGGTTCGTGGTGACGCACCGGCAACAGCCTGTGGTGCTGCCAGGCGACCCAGAAATGCTCTCGCGCCTGCTGATGAATCTCGTGGAAAACGCCATGAAATACTCCCCCACGAGCGGCGTCATCGAGCTGCTGTCGATGCGCGACGAGGTCGACGATTCGTTCCGGCTCTGCGTGCGCGATCAGGGACAAGGCGTCCCGCTCGAACACCGCGAGCGCATCTTCGAGAAGTTCGTGCGCCTGGACAACGACGCGGAAACCGCGCGCAAGAGCCGAGGCCTAGGCCTGGCCTCGTGTCGCGTCGCGGCCGAAGCTCACGGTGGAACGATCTGGGTCGAAGACAACTATCCGCGCGGTGCCGCGTTCTGGGTGAAGCTGCCGGCGCGCCGCGCCTGAGCGCGAGCACGAGCACGAGCATCTTGCTCCGCGGCTCCGACAGTGCGAGGTTGGATCGTCATGGTCGACGAGCTTCGCCACTCGTACGCACAGGTCGACGGCGTCCGCATACACTGGGCCGAGCGCGGCACGCCCAGCTCGCAAACCCCTCTCGTGCTCCTGCACGGCTTGACCGATTCGTATCTCACCTGGCGACCGGTCGTCGAGCCGCTAGCGCGCGACCGACTCGTGCTCATGCCGGATCTGCCCGGCTGCGGCCTCTCGGAGAGGCCGGACGCGAGCTACTCACTCGAGTGGCAAGCCCAGATGATCGCGCACTGGCTCGTGCTGCTCGACTTGCGCTCGGTCGACGTGATCGGTCATTCCTATGGAGGCGGCGTCGCGCAGATGCTGCTGCTCGCCTGTCCAGAACGTATTCGCCGGATCGTGCTGGTGGCCGCCGGTGGGCTCGGTCGGGGCGTCGGCTTCTGGCTGAAGCTCGCCACGTTCCCCAAGGCGGTCGAGCACTGGGGGCAGCCGTTCATGGCGTTTGGCACACGCCACTCGCAGGGCCACGCACGCGAAGACGCCGCAAAGCACGACGTCGCCGTGCTTTCCGCGATGAACGCCGAGCGTGGCACCGCGCGCGCCTTTTCGCGCATGGTGCGTGACGTGATCGACTGGCGCGGCCAAACACGGCTCTTTCTGCAGCGAGCGCACGAGGTCACGAGCTTCCCGCCGATGGCGGTGTTCTGGGGCGAGCGCGACGCGCTGATCCCAATGTCGCACGGGCGTGATTTCGTCGACGTCATGGAAGGCGCTGTCTTTCGTTCGTTCCCGAACGCCGGCCACTACTTGCATCACGAGTGCCCCGAGGAATTCGTGAACGCCGCGCTCGCGTTTCTGAACGATTCTGCCGCCACACCCGCGCGACTGCGGGCGGACGCGGTTGCGCCGCTGGAACCCAAGAAGGCCTTTCGCTCGGTGCTGCGCTCGCTACGCGGACGCAGGCGTATTCAGAAGGAGCGGCGCGACGGCGTCGTCAGCACGCGCGCACGCCTGCGCCAACTCTTGCAATCGCGCATGTAGCGCCACGAGCTGCCCCGCGGCTTCAGGCGTAAAGGCGGCACCGCGCTGCAATGCGACGTAGCCGGTTAGCGGTGCATGGTGGCCAATGCGCAACGTGCTCTGCGGCGGCAACTCCACGCCCAGATCCGGGCGAGGCTGGGCGGACAGCGGCTCGGTGAAGGCGGCGACCAGCTCCTGACCGATCGCGACCAGCGCAGCGAAACGCTCCTGCCCGTCCGGCCACGGGATGCGTGGATAGTCCGCGCGCAAGGCGTCTGCGAAACGCGCGCGGTAGCTGGGCGCGGCCAGCACGGCCAATGCATAGCAGAGCCAGCTGTGCGCGGAGCCGGCGCCCTCGCCTGCTCGCTCCGTCAGCTGCACCGCCACGGCCTTCGCGAGGTTGTCGGCGCCGTCGGCGTCATACAGCGGAAACGCCCGCGCGCGACACGACGATCGAGTCGAGAGAAAACAGTTGTCGACGATGCTGGCCGAAGCTGCAAAGTGCGCGTACGGCGCGCTACCGCGGTCCTTGCGCACGCTGATCAGGGCCAGCGCCCCCTGGTGGTCGAACGCGCGCTGCAGCTCGCCGCGGGCTCGATGGCAGAATGGCGGCACCGGACAGAAATAGCGCACATCAAAGGGCCGGTAGTTGATCATCCGCACGGACTCGCCACGCACGCCCTCCGGATCGCGCTCCAAGGCCTGCGCCACCGCGCGGCGCGCTTGCTTCGGATCGTAGTGCGAGAGCGGCGCATTCGCCCGGTCCAGCTCTGGCAGTGCTCGACCGGCCACGAAGCTGCGCAGCCGCGAAAGCAACCGAGCTCGGTCGCGATCGATCACGGCCGCGTCGCGGTTGCTCTGCACGCCTTCGCGATGAAACGGCATGGCCTCCGCGAGCGAAGGCCAGCTCGCGTATTCATGGCTCGCCGAGCTCTGCGTTGCGGGAAGAAAGCGCGTTCCCTCTTCCGGCGACGAGATCGCAGACCACGAAAGCTCGCGCAGGCGCGCGCTGGCGAGCATGTCCAGCTTGTGGTCCTTGCCGCCCCAGACGCGCGTGTAGCGGACCCGCGCGCGGCGATCACCGTGGCGCGGGCGCCGCATGCAGAAGCTGATCGCGACGCTGGTGCGCACGTCGAACACGTTGCCGTCACGTGCACCGGCATTCGGGTCGCGCGCGAGCAATGCGCTGCCGCCAAGATCCACCACGTCGATGGCGTCGAACCAGCGGGCGAGCGCCGCACGCATGCCGCGATGCACGGGCCCATCGAGAAACGAGCCGTTCGTGACGAATGCCACGACCGCGCTCGCGCTGCTCTGACGGGCCAGCTCGGCAGCCCAACGAAAGAAGCGCACGTAGCTGTCGGACAGCACGCCCAGCTTGCGTTCGGCCAAGCGCACGCCCCGAGGGTCACGACGAAAGTCTTCGAGCAGGTCTTGCATCGCGTCGGACGGCTGGGCCGCGGCCACGGCCCATGGCGGATTGCCGAGCACGACCAGCGTGCGACCGGCGCCCTGCGGGCTGGCGCCGAGCGCGACTTCACGCAACGTGTCGACGTGCCGAAGCGCGAAGCCAGCAGACACGGCCTCCGCCGCGGGGCGCAACGCCTCGGCACGAATCAGCGCGGCCTCGTCGCGATCGAGACCGATGATCCTGGCACGGCCATTTCCGTCAGCTGCCCACACATCGATCACGGGCGCGAGGAACGCGCCTGGTCCGCAGGCGGGGTCGATCACGTCTACGCTGGCATCGGCGAGACCCTGCGCAAGCCCCAGCTCGTCCCGCAGCAACTCGTCGACCGCGCGAACCACGAAACGTGCCAGCTCGGGCGGCGTGTGCACGATGCCGTGGCGCAGCCTGTGCCCGCGGTCCGCGGCCAGCGACGCATCGCGCTGCCGTGCGGCGTCGAGCACCAGCATTTCGAGGGCGGACAAGTGCATGGCGAAGCTCGAAGCGCCGCCTCAGTGCAGCAGCTGATCGACGCCGACGAACAGCAAGAAGGCCAGGCTGACGTAGCCGTTCACGTCGAAGAACGCCTTGTTCAGCTTCGAGAGGTCGCTCGGCTTCACGATCGCGTGCTCGACCAAGAGCAGGCCCGCGATCAAAGCGACACCCGCCATGTAGGCAACGCCGCGTCCCAGCACGAGACCAACGCCCACGAGGCACGCCACGGTCACCAAGTGCAAGAGCGCGCTCACGAAAAGCGCGCCCTTGATGCCGAGCCGCACGGGAATCGAGTGCAGCTTACGGCCTTCGTCAAAGCCGCGATCCTGCAGCGAATACAGCACATCGAAGCCCGCGACCCACGACGCCACGCCGAGCACGAGCAGCCACGGCGCGAGCGTGACCGGTGCGCCCATGGCAATCCAGGCGCCGCCCGGTGCGAAGGCGATCGCAAAGCCGAGGATCACGTGGCACAGCGCCGTGAAGCGCTTGGTGTACGAGTAGCCGAGCGCCAAGCCGAGCGCGACCGGGCTCAGGTACAACGGCAGGGGACCGAGTCGCGCCGCGCCGGCCACGAACACGGCGCACGAAGCGAGCACGAGCACGCGCACCTGCGTGACCGTGAGCGCACCGCTCGGCAGCTCGCGATCCTGCGTGCGCGGATTCTCCGCGTCGATGTCGCGGTCGACGAGACGATTGAATGCCATGGCGGCGGTGCGCGCAGCCGCGATGCAGATCACCACGAGCAGGACCTTCTCCACCGTGATCGGCGCGAACGGCGATGCGAGCACGACGGAGGCAAGCGCGAACGGCAACGCGAACACGGTGTGGCTCAGCTTGACCAGCGAAGTGTACCTGCGCAGAGCCGAAGGCTGCTGCTCAGTCATGTCACCACCCAGAGCCGAAGGCTGCTGCTCAGTCATGTCACCACCCAGAGCCGAAGGCT
>JADGRF010000176.1 GCA_017881055.1 Sandaracinaceae bacterium | reverse complement strand
GACACGATCCTGAGCACGTTCGAGCTCGCGGCCGGTACCGACTCCGACAACTCGCTCTATCACGCCAAGGGCTTCTACATTAACAACGAGATCGAGTGATGCTCGGCTGATGGGAGCGGCCTGAAGGTGACTCTCACTCGACACGAACAGACTCCCTGGCCCTGCGGCTGGGGAGTTTTTTTTGTGCGTTGTGAGGCAAGTCGTGATGAAGTTGCAGACGATGGTCGAACGCGCGCGCAACGTCCTTTTGTTGCTCGCGTGCGTAGTCCCGCTCGCGCTCGCGGCGGATCACTTTCGCATGCGCAGCCAAGACCATTTTCTCGCGACGCAGACGTACTACGACCTCTACTACTTGCCCCCGCCGGAGTATTTGAGCGCCTGTTCGTTGGGTTATCGCGAGGCACTCGCCGATCTCGTGTGGATGAAAGCGCTGGTCTACTTCGGACAGGAGATCGTGCATCACGGCAACGTGAGCAACATCTACCAATACACGGACGCCATGCTCACGCTCGACCCGTACTTCAAGAAGGTCTATCGCTGGGTCGCGAGCGTGTCGCTCTACCGCACGGGCGAAGTGACCAGCAAGGACGCGTACAAGGCCATCGGCTACTTGAAGCGCGGCATGCGCTTGTTCCCCGATGACGGCGACCTCGCATGGGACTTGGGTGCCACGTACAGCTACGAGCTCGCGCCGATGCTCAAGGAGCAAGCCGCGCGCGAAGGCGCCCGGCGCGAAGGTCTCACCTACCTCGAGCTTGCCGCGCTGCGCGGAGCGGGTCCTGCATGGCTTGGTCTGCAGACCGCGGGTCAGCTAGACAAGCTGGGAAAGACCGAGCAAGCGATTCGGCATCTGCAGGACATCTACGCCACCGTGCAGGATCCGGCGCTCAAGCAAGAGATCGAGGTGCGCATCACGCGGTTACGCTCGGCAAGCTATGTGGAGGCGATGCGACGCGCGGACGCCGAGCTCGAAGCCTCACGCAAGAAGGCGTTCCCCTACCTGGACGCTTCGCTATTCCTATTGGTCGGCGGACGCCCCGCCTTCGACGGGACGGCCTTGATGGCCCGCGATTTCGACCCCATCGCGACCGGCGCCTCCGAGCGCGAGCTCCGACCGAGCGACTAAAGGCACCGAGCGGGACGGAAGTGACTCCGGTTGCACGATTGATCGTGGCTCAGCTGCAGACCACACTGCGCCGCATGCACGCTCCTCGACGCTCGCGCACACGAACCGGCCTGACGCTGGTCGAGACTGCGTTGATCGTGTCCTTGGTGGGCGTCCTGCTCGCGATCGCGGTACCGACCTTCGTGCGCACCGTGCAGACGAGCAAAGTGGCCGAGGCGTCGTCGATGCTCGAGACCCTGTATCGCGAGAGCGCGGTCTACTACGCGACCGAGCGCACCCCGCCTGCGGTCTCGATGATCGCCAAGGCCGAGGCAGCAACACCGCCCTCGCCCGCGAACCACACGCCAGCGACCACGCCCGCGCACGTCTTCTGCTTGCCCGATCCTGCCGGTCCAGCACCCGCCAAGCCCTCGCCCAAGGCCGTGTCTCTGGACTTTCAAGCCGACACGACGCCGGGCGTTGCGACGTGGCGCGCCCTCGGATTCACGACCGAAGAGCCGATTCGCTTCAGCTACAGCTACTTGCCGGCAATCGCCGGCTGTCGCATTCCGAGTCCGGCGCCGGTGCCGAGCCTGCTCTTGCGCGCCGAAGGCGACCTCGACGGTGACGGCGTGTACTCGGAGTTCGAGCGCACCGCGCGGATCACCACACCGGGCGAGCTCGTACCCGACCCTGTGCTGCATGTGGTGGACCGCGTCGAGTGAGGTCACGCGATGAGTCGCGCGCTGGCAGATGCCATGGCAGATACCATGAGCACGACCGTCACTCGGTGAGCGTGAGCACCTGGGTCTCGACCTCGCCTGCGCGAATCTCGACCTTCACAGTCTTGCGGATCGCGAAGTCGTCGTTCACCAGCGTCACGCTGTGCTTGCCGGCTTCGAGCGAGATGTTCATCTGCGGCGTGTTGCCGATCAGGCGACCGTCGATGAACACCTTGGACCAGGGACGCGTGTTCACGCGCAACGTGCCCGTGCCGCCGGAAGCTGCCACGCGCGGAGCGGGCTCAGGCTCAGGAGCCGGCAAGGTGTTTGCCGGCTCGTTGTTGCCAACAGGACGCGGCGCTCTCGGCGTGCGGGGCGCTGGTGCGGCCGTCTGCTGCTTAGCCGCCTGCGGCGGCGGCGCGAGCTCCGGCGTGAGTGCCCTGAGCGAAGCGGTCTGTAGCTCGAGCACCGTTCCAGGCGTCACGTGCAACGCGCTCTCCCACGGGGAGAAGCCATCATGCTCGAGGCGAATCTGATGATCGCCGGGCTCGAGGTCCGCCATGCGAATCGGCGTCAGCTGCGCTAGGCGTCGACCATCGACCACGACCGTCGCGCCGGGCGGCACCGAAGCCAGCTGGAAGCCCGCTTCGATCTTTTCCAACGTGATCGTAGGCAGGTCCAGAGTTTGGCCCGGTTGAAGCTCGATCTTGCTCGACCACGGACGGTAGCCGGGGCTGCTCACTTCGACATCGTGCGTGATGCCGGGCTTCACTTCGCCCTGCACGAACGGACTTGTCCGACCTTCGACTGGGCGTCCGTCGAGCGTGACGAGCGCGTCGCGCGGCATCGTAGCGATGTGCAGCTGACCTGGCTCCGACTTACCGAACAGCGCCAAGCCCGCGACGATGACTCCCACGATGGCAACGACTGCGAGCACGGCCATGAGCATCGGCTTGCCGCGTGACTGCGTCGGCCACGCCGCCTCGTCGTCCGCGAGGGCCACGGTCGGGTCGCTGCGCAGCTGCATGTCTTGCTGCGACACACGCGGACCCGGCGCCGGAGCGTACGAAGGCGCCGAGCCGCGAGGCGCCGCCGAGTATTGGCCCGACGCGGGCTGCGCGTGCGCGAACGCAGGGTGGACCGGCGTGCTCTGGGGATTCGGCGTGCTGATCAGAACGGGTGGTAGCGATCCGGTCGACGACGCGATCGGTTGCGGTCCTCGTGCCATCGCGGCCAGGCCCGAGTCGTCGGGCTTATCGTAGATCTGGGTGGAAAGCTCTTCGTCGTCCCACTCCATGCCAAGGCCGCCCGAAGGACCGCGGGGCGCGGCCGGGGTCAACTGCTGAGGCGGGGCGCCGCGCACACCAGAGCGCGGTCCAGCTGACGGCGGAATCGATTGCGGCCGCGGCACGACGCCCGGCACGCGCGTTTGGATGATGGGCTTACTGCCGGCACGCACCGCGGGCATGCCAAGCAACGTCGATTTCTTCGGCAGCGCTTGGTTCGGCGCCGAGCCGTGCTGCGACCCGGGCTGTGACGGGGGCGGCTGACGATAGCCCGGCTGTGCGTTGAGCGCGCTGACGGTGCTCACGGGCTCGATCTCGTCGAACGCATGCAGGCCGGTGGGCTCCGAGACGTGTTCGAGGCCGGCGCCGACGTGCATGCTCGCGTACTCTTGATCGCGAACGTTCTCCTTCTCGATCTCTTCCGTGAAGACACGGTGCATGTACATGCTGAGATCTTTGCGCGAGAAGAAGTTGCCGCTCGTGTACATGAACGACTGCAGGTCGTCGTGCAGCTGCATGGCGGTCTGGTAGCGCTCTTCGCGATCACGCGCGAGCGAGCGCAGCACGATCTGTTCGAGCTCCTCCGGAACGCGCCGGTTGTAGGTGCTGGGCGGCATGATGTCGACGTTGCGAACCTTCTCGAGGGTCGCGAAGTCGCTCTCGCCGACGAACAAGCGCTCGCCCGTCAGCAGCTCGTACAAACAGATGCCCACACCGAACACGTCGCTGCGGCGGTCGATCTCCATGCCCTGCACTTGCTCGGGGGACATGTAACCGAACTTACCCTTGAGGATGCCCGCTTGAGTACGACCGGCCTTGCCCGCCGCCTTGGCGATGCCGAAGTCGATGATCTTCACTTCGCCTTCGTAGGAGACGAGCAGGTTCTGGGGCGAGACGTCGCGGTGGACGAGGTTGAGGAAGCCGCCGGTCGCATCGCGCTTGTTGTGCGCGTAGTCCAGACCCTCGCAAACCTTCATGATTGCGTAGCAGGACATGGGCACGGGCAGCAGCTCGCCGCGCTGCCGGCCGCGATTGAAGATCGCGCGCAGATCCTTGCCGTGCACGTACTCGAGGGCGATGAAGAAGCTGCCGTCGACGCGGCCGAGGTCGAAAATCTGGGCGATGTTCGCGTGCGTCAGCTGCACCGCGATCTTCGCCTCGTCGATGAACATCGTGATGAACTCTTCGTCCTCCGCGATGCTCGGCAAGATGCGCTTGACGGCGACGAGACGCTCGAACCCCTCCACCCCGGTGGCCTTGGCCTTGAAGACCTCAGCCATGCCACCGACGTTCACACGCTCTAGGAGGAAGTATTTTCCAAACGGAATGGGCTGCTTCAATCGGCCCTCGCGAGACCTGGCTCCCCGGAGAGCAGAAGGCTGCTTCTGGGGTATGTACAAGGCCGTAGGCGCGCCCTCGACCTCTGAGCTCCTAAAGGTACGGGATCAGGCCGAATTTGGTCAAGCTGATGCGTATGCGGCAGCGCGATATCGCCGCGGGCGGAAGCCGGCCGGCGTTAGCGTACCGCTTCCGGCGTTGGAAAGCGCGCCGGATGCGAGGGGAAGTAGCGTACCCGCTGGTCCTGGAGCCAGCCCCAGCGCCGATACGGCATGGGCTTTACGTCGCGGAAAAGAACGTCCGCGGCCGGCCGAGTCTCAGCCAGGAAGGTGATGCGCCCGGGGCCCTCGGAGGGGGGCGTACCCTGAACGGTGCCGGGGACGCCGGCATCCGCGGCTGAAAGGGGCTCCAGCGTCAGCTGCCCGGCAGCCAGCGCGATCGCACTCTCGACGCCCGCAGCCAAAAGCGCGGCGCGCAGGCCTTCGGCGCTGCCAGCCTCGGCAACGATCAGAAAGCCGTCGGCGTCGACGCCGAGACCCACGCGGGCCTCGGGCGGCAGCGTGGTCGCAGAGATCAGCGGGCCGCGCAGCAACACGTCGGCTCCTTGCGGAACAGGTCCCACGCGCATACGCAGGCGGCCGTGTTGGAAGCCAGCTTGGAGGGCAACCTCGGGGGATCCGCCGGAAGGAGCGCGCGCGGCGCTCGTGAGCGTCGCGAGCACACGCGTTGCGCTCGTGTCGGCGAACGGTGCTGGCACGGCACGCGTGACGTCGATCCGGGTGAGTGTGGCGGCGTTGGCGCCGGAAACCGTCGCTCGCGCGAGCGCATGGGGAAACCCGGCGTCCGGCATGCCGTCGGTTTCGAACGCGACGCGCTGACCTGCGAGCGTGACGTCTGCGCCAGGCAACAGCGGCTTGCGGGTGAGGTAGAAGAAGTCGCGCGGATCGCGTTCGAGATAACGCGGGAAGCGCTGCGGCGTCATGCTCTTGACCGCCAAGCGCGCGCGATAGTGATAGCCGCGAAGATCGATATCAGTGCCCGAGTACTCGCTGTCGGTGAGCGCGTGACCGACGGGCGGCATCGCCACACCGGGCGCGAAGCCCCGATAGAACTCGAAGCCCGTGTGCTTGCCGTTCATGTCGAGATGAAGACCACGTTCGCAGCGGGCGGCGAGCATCGCTTTGCCTAGCTCCTCGGGACCCATGGACTCGCCCCAGAAGTACGCGAGGACGCCATCGCTCGTGAGGCAGAGACCAGAGCGCGGAATGTAGGTCTGTTCGTCGGCCCACTCGGGTGCCGCGCCCCACCACCAGCGCTGCCATGGGTTGTACTCGCGGCCCTCGACCACGCTGGTGAGGTTCTGGCGCATCGCGATCATGTTCGTGGGGATCTGCGAATTGGCAAGCTCTTCGTCCCAGGCACGGCGGCCGGGGCCCGGCCACGAGCCCATGCCGACGCGACCATCTTCGAAGACGGCGACCGTTGCAGCATACGGCTTCGGGGGCAGATACACGCGACGCTCGGCCATCATGCCGAACTCGCCGTGCATGGCTTGGAAGCCGCCGTTGAAGGCCGCCACGAGGTGCGAGGCCACGAAGGGATCGCGCGGGATCTCGCCGTCGCCGGTCTCGCCGGTGGCGCTCTCGGGCTCCTTCGTGCCCATCACGATACCGAGTTGCACCTGACGTGAATCCCAGACCGTGATGTAGACGCGTGTGAAGGCACGCTCGGGATCGACGCGCAGGAAGGTCTGGTAGAAGAGCGGCTTGCCGTTCACCGGCTCCGGCGCGAAGCCGTCCGCGACGGGCAGCCAGGCACCCTCGCCGCGCACCTTGCCGGGCAAGACGGGCTGGATCGGCGCGGGAGGCCAGCCCGCAAGCACTTCTTCGTGGTGTTCAGCTGACAGCTGCGCGGCGGGCGTACTGACCACCGGCGCATCCGGCACCGCAAGCGCTTCCTTCACCTCGGCGGCGGTGTCGGTCGTCACGACTTCGTGGTAGGCGCGATTGGCCTTGTCCGTGAGACCGAACACCTTGTGTTCGAGCCACTCGACCGGACCGCGACCGATCCACGGGACGCGCCGCGCCGTATCGACGACCCAGGTGATCAGCCCGGGCTTGCCTTTTTCGCCGCGCTCGAGCTCGACGGCCTCGGCGCCTTGCACGGGCGCGTCGTGCCACGGGCTGATCAGAATGCGACGACCTGCCAGGGACACGGAGAAACGCGCGCCTTCGGTCGTGAGCTGCAATGTGTCGGGCGCATCGCTGAAGTTGTAGCGGCGGATGCCGAAGGCCTGCATGCGGCCGCTGTCCTGCAGGTTCGTGATCGCGTTTTGCAGCCTCGCGAACCAGGGCCAGTGTGCCGTGAGCGCTGCGGGCTCGCCGCGCGTGTCGAGCACGACCAGCGCGTCGTAGACGGCGCCGACGCGGGCGGGATAGGCGACGAACGGGCCGACCGCAGCGATCTGGTCCTCGTCCGCGCTCGAGGTACGCGTGATGTTGGTGAGCGAGCGGGCGTCGAGCACGGCGCTGCCCACGACGCGCACCTGCGCGAAGTACACATCGTGCAGCTCTTGACCGGCGTGCGCGACGAAGATGGCGGGGCGCTCGCCGAACAGATCCGGCGTGGGTGCGAGCCAGAGGATCTGTTTTGGATCGGCCTCGAGGCCGCGACGATGCAAGTGCAGCGCAAGCGAGCGCTCGATGCTGCCCGCGCGCGCCACGCCGAACGAGCTGCGCCAGATGGCGAGCAGTGCAATCGCGGCGAACAGTGCGGCGAGCAGGCGACCGCGGGCGTGAAGGGCTCGGCGCGCGCGCGAGCCGGGCGAGGAGGTGCCCGCCTTGCCTGCGCCTGAATCCGATTGCGTGATCGCCCTTGGCACGTCGAGCTCACCCCTGCTGGTGGACTCGGGCTCGGCGCCGTCTGCCGCAGACCTGCCAGTGTCCACATCCTCTGGTTTCCGCGTAGCACGCCTTGGGCGAAACCGCAGAGAAATGGCAGAGTGTGCCCGTGCAGAGGCCTGGACAGCAGCGAGTCGGAGCCAGACGAGCGACGTGCGTAGCGTGCGCGCTCGGGGCGTTGTTGTTCTCGGCACGCGGCGCGCCCGCGCTGGCGGCGGACCCAGCGCTCGCCGTGTTGGAGGGCGCGCGCAGCGCACCGCTCGGCCAGGCCGTTGCGCGGGTGGTCGAGCTACTGCGCACCGGGCCACGCGACGAGCTGGCGGACCGTGCGCTGGAGTTACTCGCGGACCTCGGCTCGCGCGGTGCACAGGGCTCGCCGGCGTGCCGCGAGCTGCTCGCGATCTACGCGCATCATCGACTTGCCCCAACGCGAGCGCGCGCGTACGCAGCGTTGGGCGGCTTGCGCGACCGCGAAGCGACGGAGCTCGTGCAGGGCGGCTTGCACGACGCGAGCGCCGAGGTCCGCGCCGCGAGCGCACGCGCTCTGGCGCGGCTCGACGCCAGACAGGCCAGCGCCACCTTACTGCGCGCCCTCGCCCACGGCGTGCCGGAGGCCGCACCCGCGCTCGGCCAGCTCGGTGACGCCGCAACGCTGGACGCGTACACGCGCCTGCTCGGCCGCGTGCGGCTCGACGTGATGCTGACCGGCTACGACGCGTTCTTGCAGCGCAAGGACTTGGCCGATGCCGCCAAGCTGCAGGCCGTGGCGCAGCTCGAAGAGCTGGGTACGCGCGATGTGCGCGGGCTGTTCTCGGCTCTGCTCGCGCGCAAAGGCTTTCGACCGAGCGCGCCGCTCAGGCGCGCGCTGACAGCTAGCGTCGCGCGCCTCACCCCTGCGGGGAAACCTGCGGCGTCCGGGTCCAGCACGCCAACCCCACCTGGCGTGGCAGGGAAACCGTGAATATTCGAGCGTACCGCTGCGCGCTCGGCGCCGTGATAGTGGTCGTCTTGCACGGCTGCGTCGGTCACGCGGCCCAGCGCACGTTGCCATCGGCGCTCGCCATCCCAGACGAATGCCGAGACGACGCCGCGCTCGTGCTCGCCCTTCCGCCAGCGCCCGAGAGCGCGGCGTTGCCGCTGTTGGCGGCGGTCAGCGACGAACAGCCAAGTCAGCTGGTGGTCTACGACATGCTCGAGCAGCGGCGCCGCTGGCAAACACCGCTCACCGCCGACAGTCGCCCCGAGCTGCTCGGAGATCTCGTCGTGACGACCGCGCACGGCGAGCTGCTGGGGTTCGATGCGCTCTCGGGGGCCCCGCGCATGCACGCGCGCCTGCCACACCCGACGTTCATCGGCGCGGCGCGCCTGGGCTCGCGAATCTTCTTCGTCAGCAGCTCACGGGCGACGACGCCCGACGCCGCTGCCACGAGCGCGCTCAGCGCGGTCGACCTTGACCGTGGAACACTTGCTTGGACGCGCGAGCTGCCGGCCGAAGCAGGCCGACCGCAGGTGGCGAGCGGCCATGTGTTGGTGCTTCTGACGCGGCGAGACCTGCTGGTGCTCGATGCCGCAGACGGCGAGAAGCGCGGCTGCACACGGCTGGCTCGCGACGCCGAGCATCGCGCCGACTGGCTGCGCACCGCGGCAGGCGCCGTCCTGTATGGAGGAGCCGGGGCGCGCAAGCTCGTGGGCGACGCGGCTCGCGGCTCGACGGCGGACAGCCAGCTGCGAATGCCGCTCGCGCTGCACCCAGCGCCACCCATGCTGCCGCCGGACGACACTGCGGTGCCAGGAGCGCGCTCGGCCCACGGTCGCGTCGCGCTGCTCGTGGACCTTGAGTCAGCTGACACCGACGGCGGCCTGCGCGCGCGCGGTGGCCGTTTCTACTTCGTGTTCTTTCGGGCGCTCTTCGCGTTCAACGACGACGGAACGGCGTTGTGGGCGCGAACGCTCGACAGTGACGTGGCGCGCGCCCAGACGACGACTGCGGGGCTTACCGTCGCACTCGAGTCGGGCGCACTGCTCGCGTTCGACGGCGCGAGCGGCGCGCAGCAGGAGCTAGGCACGCTGGGAAGGCGCGTCGCTAGCGCCGACCTGCCGACGCTAGCGCCCGAAGCGCAGCGCAATCTTGCGCCGTCGGAGCCGCTGGACGCGGCGTTGACGCGCCTCGCCAGCATTCCGGACACGCGGCTTCTGCCGGCTCGCGAGCTCGCCATCGACGCGCTCTCAGCGCTACCGGACGCACAGATCACGTGCGACTTGCTCGACGTTTACGCGGCGCGCGCCATGCCTCCAACGTTGCAGCGACGGGTTGCGGAGCGCTTGCGGACGCGCGCTTCCGGCGCCGACTGCCTATTGCGCGCACTCGCCAGCCACGCCGATTTTCTTTCGGAGACGCCTCCGCCCGCACTCCCCGTAATCGTGCCCGTGCTCGTCGCTCAGCACGAGAAGGCGCGCGCAGTCCCCTTGCTCGTCGACCACTTGTTCGATCCGCAGACACCGCTGCGAGACCTTGCGCTGCTGGTCGATGCAATCGACACGCTGGGCGAAGGCGCTGCCAACGACGCGCTGGCACGCTTCGTCGTGCTCTACCATCGCAGCCATGCGCTCGCGGACGATCCGCTTGCCCTCGTGCTTGCGGTCCGCGCCATCCACGCGCACGGCACGGCCGCACAAGTCGCGCAACTGAACGTCGTGATGAACGACGACGACAGTCTACCTGCCTTGGTTGCTGCGCTGACCGCTCCGGCACAGCAAGCGCCCGCCGTGCGGGAAGCTGCAACCGACGCGAACGCGCCGCCAGCCGCTCCTGCCCTGCCGGAGACGCTCGACGACCGCGCGGTCGCGGATGTGTTCTCGCAGCATGCCAACGAGCTTCGCACATGCGTGCAAGCCGGCAGCACCCAACGACCCGAGCTGCAGTTCGTTCGCCTCGCGTTCGTCGTGGCTCACGATGGGCGCGCTCACGCGCTGCGCGTGTTGCCCGAAGACGACGCGCTCGATCGCTGCCTGCAGATGAAGCTGCAAGGCTATCTGTTTCCCGCGTTTCGTGCAGGCAGTCGCGCGGTTACCTACCAGCTCGTCGTACGACCACCTCGGGTCGTAGCCGCCACCTCCGTCGCCGCGCACAGCGATGACGCGCGTCCCTTCTGGTGGCTGTCGCGCGAACGCGCGGCTGGAGCTCGCGCAGAGCGGACAGCGCGGCGCTCGCCCACGACCGACGCAAAGCCCTGGTGGCAGAATGAAAACCCACTGTTCCTTGCGCTGGACCCCGTAGTGCGCGGGACGACGAGCCCAGCCACGACACCCGCGACACCCACGCCCGCAACGCCAGCGACTTCCGAAAGACCGAAAGCGGCCGAGCTTACGAACGACGACGCTTGGTGGACGCCACAGTCAGCTGCACCCGCAGCGCCGACGCCCTGACCTACAGCGTACGGCGCCCGGCTGTCCCGGCGCGCACTTCGCGCTCCGCGCGACCGAGCGCTGACATCAACTCGCTCGAACGCGCGTGCAGGAACGACGGGACATCGGGACCGAGCGCGTCAGGATGCAGCGTGCGCGCAAGCTTGCGAAGCGCTCGGCGCGCTTCGGACGGGTGTGCACCGCCGGGCAGGTCGAGTAGATCCGTGGCGCTGGCACGCGAACAGAGCTGGCGATGCTTACGCAAGAGCAACTGGTAGCGGGCCTTCGGTAGGTCGCGCGCGACCACGGCCGACAGCATGAACAAGACGCAGAGCGTCGCGAGCGCTCGTTCCGAGTCGCCGCTGGCTCTGCGCAGCGCGACCAGTCGACTACCACGTTCGAGCAGCGGCACGAGCGCGGCTTCGTCCGGCCAGAGCGCAGCGTCCTGCACCAGCGCGCGACCGAGCGGCGAGAGCGTGAGGGTGGCGTGGCGCAGTGCGAGCGCGCAGCGTGCGCTGGACCCGCGATCGACTACGCGACGCAGCGCGGACAAAACCAAGTCCGCCGTACGTACCGGCTCGGAAATCCAAGGCACGCCAACATCGGCCGCTCCCGCAGCGAAGGTGTAGTCGAGCCCATGCCAGTGAAAGACGTCCACGATGCGTGCGCGCAACTGGGCCCGCAGCGCGTGCTCAACGGCAGGACGCGTCGCGACGCCAGAACGCACGAGCCACGCGCCGATCGGCCAATCGGGCGGGCCCGCGTCGAGCGCGTGAAGGTGCTTCTGCTGGTCGAGGTCGCCCTCGCGCAAGAGCACATCACCCAGGCTCGCACCGCTGCGCTTGCTCGCCGCCGCGCGCGGCACGCCCTCGACCACCGCGATGCGGCAGACGTCGTACGGCGAGCAGACGGTGAGAACGCCGGTGCTGCGGACGCGCGCCAAAGCCAAGAGGGCACGCGCCAGCGATACCGCCGAAGGAAGCGAGTTCATCCGGCAGAACTACCCGACCAAGCCTGGTTTCCGCCAAAAACCCGCAAGGCCCATGACAACCTCGATGCAGCGCGTGCTAGCGCGCGTAGCGTGGGTCGTGCGGGATGTCGAGCGCGAGCGAGCTACGAATCTCGTCGTAGCGCGTCGAGATCGAGCGCGGTGCGACGCCGTAACGGCGCGCGAGCTCGGCCTGTGTGACGTGCCCGATGCAATCGAGCTTGGCGATGGTGTACTCGACAGCGGCCGCGTAGACAGCGGGCTTGCTCATGCGCGGTGGGCGCTCGGCACAGAAGTCAGCCCAGAGGCTGCGGGCGCGCGCGACGTGCTCTTCGGAGAACCCGGCCTGTGGCATCCGCGCTTCGAGCAGCCGCGGCACTTGCTCAGAGCGCTGAGTAAGCTCAGGCGACGCGGCACGCTGCGGTCCGTCCGCGGCCGCGCGCACGGGCGCAGCCGAGCGCGCATCGTGCGGCACCTCGTCGGTCTGCTCGTATGCATCGTGTGCTTCTTGTGCACCGTGCGCCTCTTGTGCAGCGTGGTCGGATTTCTGACGCGCATCGAGCGACTCGTTGGAGTCGTCCTCGCCTGGTGTGTGCGCGGCGTGTGGACCTTGCGAGTCCAAGGAGAACTTCGTCTTGCCGCGTCCACCGCGCTGCGGCGGAGTTTCGCTGGAAGGCGCCCCCTGCAAGACCCAGTCGAGCAGCGTGCGATGCTCGCGGTTGCGCGGCGCGCTCTCGACGGCGTGCTCGGCCATCACGCGAGCTTCGTCGAGCTGGCCGAGCCGCGCCAGACAGTGCGCGAGAGACGCCGTGATCTCGTCTTCGCCACTCTGCAGACGGTGAGCGATTCGCAGATGGTCGAGCGCGCAGCTGGAATCACCGAGCCCGACGTCCAACAAGTGGCCGAGGTTGTGGTGGTACCAGGGATTGCGCGGCGAGAGCTTCACGGCCTTGCGATACTCGGCGACCGCCGCGCGGTAGTTGCCGAGCAACGCCTGACACAAGCCCATCAGCGCGTGCACGCTGTCGTCACCGGCGCCCGCGTCGATCACGCGACGCAGGTGCAACGCTGCGCGCCACGGCGAGCCCTCGAGCTGAATCTCGGCCAGATGACGATGCGCGAACAGCGCGTACTGGCTGCCATCGGGCGCCTCACGCGTCATGGTCTCGAGCACACCGAGCACTTCACCGCCGCGACGACCGCTCGCAAGCGCGCGCTCTGCACGCTGACGCAAACGATTCAAACGCGTGTCGATCGGTTCCGGCATGGGCTGGAGCGTTCTATATCTCGCACCCCGAAACGAAACAAGTCAACCCGTGTTTCACGCACGCTTGCGCAAGATGGCGACGAGAAAGCCACCGAAGTAACGCAGCGGGGAATCGAGCGCGAACGATTCCGCGATGCTGATTGCGCGCGAAACGAAAGGAACTTTGTGCACGAACGCCGCTGGCGTGAACACGCGAACTCCGCGCAGTCCTTCGATCTCCACGCCAGGTGGCAGAAGGCGCGGCAACACGAACGGCGCATCCCAACGCGTGTACACGTCGGCTTCTGTGCGACCTTGACTAATCGGCTGCGGGCCCGCAAGTCGCTTGGCGACGTAGCGCAAGCTCCATGGATTGTAGAACTCGAGCACCATTTGCCCGCCGGGCTTGGTGACGCGCGCAATCTCCGCGAGCGCGCGACCGATGTCCGGAACGTGCGCGAGCACTTTGAACGAGCACACGAGATCGAAGCTCTCGTCGGCAAACGGAAGGTCCGTCACGCTGCCGAGCACGACACGCAGGCCGCGCTGCTTTGCGACGCGCACCATGCCAGGCGAGAGATCCACGCCCCACGCGCTGTCCGCGTGCTTGGCGAGGCGTCCGAGAATCAAGCCCGTACCGCAACCCGCTTCGAGCACGCTGCGACCGGTCGCAAGCGGCCCGCAGATGCTCAGCTCCAAGTCGTCGAGCATGCGGTGGTAACCCTGCCCGCGCTCGCGCTCGTACCAGTCGCTGAAGTCGTCGTAATACGCTTGGTTTTCGGCGTCGCCGAGCTTGTTCGCGGAGCTCATGGGGTGTGGGGGATATGCGCTAGCCGGGCCCGCGTCAAGCGGACGCCGAATCGCAGCCGCGTGAGTCAGCAAAGCTCGTCGTAGAGCGCTTCGTATTCCGCGGCCATGCGCGGTGCGGCATAGCGTTCGAGCGCAGCGCTGCGTGCACGGCGGCCAAGCGCGCGACGTTCCTCGGTTTGTTCGAGCAGGATGCGCGTGGCGTGCGCGACCACGTCGGCGTCGGTCGTGACGGCGCGGACCGCATCGCCTTCAGCGAGCTCCGCCGCAGGCGTGCCGAGACCAACCAGCACGGCGCGCTCCAGCGCCATGGCCTCGACCAGTACGAGAGGCAGGTCCATCTTCGCGTACAGTGTGTCGGTCGGCAGCGTGACGAGGTCGGCTGTGGCCAGCACGTCGTGGATGCGCGAGGTCTCGCCGAGCCAACGCACGGTGCTGCTCATTCCGGCAGCTTCGATCTGCCGCTTGAGCTCGGCTTCGCGTGCGCGCGCATTCGGCGTCTTCGTGCGGCAGGCCATGACCAAGAGCGCACCGAGTGTCGCCGGCAGCGCGCGATGGGCGGCCAACGCGAGATCCGCGCCGCGCCCGAACTCCAAGTCCCCTGCGTACACGACGATGGGCGCGTCCACGGGAAAGCCCAAGCGAATGCGCGCCGCGTTTCGTTCGGCGTCCGAGAGCGGCGCAAGCGGTGCAATGGCGGGCCGAATCAAGCGCAGGCGCTCGGGCGCGATCTTGGCCGCCAGGAAGCGCGCTTCGGTGTGCTTCGAGAGCACGACGATCCGATCGGCAAACAGCACGTGGCCGAGGTCCACGCCGTCGCGCGGCGCGCTGCACACGGTTTGCAGCGTACGCGCGCTGCGAACGCGCGCCGCCAAGCGACCCACCGACGACGTTCGCGGGTTGGGCGCAAAGAAGAAGTGCCACAGGTCGGCGCGCCGCCCCGCCAGCAGGCGCATCAACACACGAGCATTGTCGGCGAGCGCAGGCGCGAATCCGGAAACCCGCGGCGAGTAGATGCCTTCGAGCCGCGCACGCTCGAAGCCCACCAGCTCGCCCGCGCGCCCGCGCTGCGACAACACGATCGGTACGTGGCGCTGCATGTTGGTCGCGAGATCGCGCACCAGGTTCTTCGAGCTGTCGTGCCACGGGGGCACGATCGGCTTCGAAACCATCAGGACGTCGGCCATGGCGCGAATCCTCGTGGGCTTGCTTGCAGAGCGCAAGAAGCGCGTCGCTTTGACTTTTGCTGCGATTGCCGCGCAAACTCTTCCGGCATGGCAGGCGAAGACGAGCGAAGCGAGCGCAAAGGAGGCAGAGCCGGCGAGCCTTCGGGCGAAGACGTGCGCCCACCGCCGCGCGACCGCGACTCGCGCGTTGCGCTGGACAAGGTGCTGCCAGAGTTGCTCAGGCGCGGCCTTTTGGCGGGCCGCGATGTCGGTGAATCGTTCTTTCCGAAGGAGCTGGCGTCGAACATCGCAGCGCAGCTTGTGGATGCACGCCACGGTCTGGTCAGCGCGATCGCCAACGAGGTCGGTCGCTTCTTGCGTCAGGCGGACATCGCGTCCGAAGTCCGCAAGGTGCTGTCCGGCCTGAACGTGGAGGCCAAGGTGTCCCTGCGCTTCCACGAGGACGAGAGCGGCAAGCTCAACTCCCGTGTGGACTTCGAGCCCCCGAACAGCCCCACGAAGCGCTCGAAGTCGACGCCGCCGCCGGAAGACGGTTAAGAAGATTCGCTAATTACCGGCTGGTTTGTCGCCGCGCACGATGCGTCCGGGCGGAACCACGCCGGGTACGGTGTTGCGCGGCACGGGCGCTCCGTTGTCGCTGTCGGTCGGAGCGCTCATCGCTGCGGCGCCGCCTTCTGCGCGCGCGATCGTCACGTGATCGATGCGCACAGGCGTCAATGGACGATTGTCCGGAGGACCAGACTGCGGCACGCGTGCGATGCGATACACCACGTCGGTCTGCTTGCAGCGACCGAAGATCGTGTAGCTGCCGTCGAGATGCGGCGCCGCGGTCTCCGTGATGAAGAACTGCGCTTCGTTCGTGTTCGGGCCGCGATTCGCCATGCACAAAAGGCCCGCCTTATCGTGCGTGAGCGAGGGGCTCACCTCGTCCGGAATCTGGT
Organism: Sandaracinaceae bacterium; assembly: GCA_017881055.1. Taxonomy (GTDB): domain Bacteria; phylum Myxococcota_A; class Polyangia; order Polyangiales; family JAFGIB01; genus JADGRF01. The sequence continues at coordinate 32,079 of JADGRF010000176.1, read as the reverse complement.
ACCACATGTGGCCACCGCCATCGCCGCCGAGATCGCCGCCCTGAATCATGAAGCCGGGGATCACGCGGTGAAACGTGAGGCCGTCGTAGTACGGGCGACCAACCCAGGCCTTGCCGTCCCAAAACTTACGCAGACCGCGCGCGAGACCGACGAAGTTCGCAACCGTGATCGGCGCCTTGTCGTCGAACAGATCGCACTGCATGTCACCCAAGCTGGTGGCGATCGTGGCGACCAGGCTGCCCTTGCCTTTGAGGCCCTTGAGCGCCTCGGGCAGCGTGAACTTGCCTGCGTGCGGATCCGGCGAATCGGGCTTCGAGACCACGGTCCAGCCTGGCGGCGGCTTCACTGCGATGTCGGCCTCGCCAGCTTTGGTCTTGGCGTGGATGACCTGGTACCCGTCGGACGTGGTGTCTGCGCTCGCCCCCTGCGCGGGCTGATCATCGGCCTTCTTGTCGGAATTCTGCTTGACCGAGTTTGCAGCTGTCGTGGCGGCGGTATCCACCGGCGCCGCGCTCGCGACGGGCTCCGGTTCGGGCTCCTTCGCGCGACACGCGGCCAGCGCAACGCACAGTGCCAAGAGCGACGATAACGAGCGGTTCATCCGGTTCACCTCGGGCTTTCAGCAGGCAGGTTGACGAAGCTGACGCGCGCGCCCTGCTCGATGCCGTGGCGCCGGCAGAACCCGGCGTTGACCTCGAGCACGTACTGCGAGTCTCCGGTCACGCGACGGGGCGCGTCGGTTTCCGGCGTCGCGTTCTCGACGACACCCAGCACGCTCATGTCGGACGTGATGAAGATCATGTCCAGCGGCAGATACGTGTTGTGCATCCAGAAGGTGAGCTGCTGCGGGCGCTCGAAGAGAAACAGCATGCCCGCGTCCTGGTCGAGCTGCTTGCGGAACATCAGGCCGCGCTCCCGGTCTGCGTCGCGGCTGACCACTTCGACACGCACGTGGGTCGGTTCTTGGCCCGCTGGGGAGAGCACGACCTCGGGACTGTGCTTGGCCGACGCGACCAGCGGGGCTGCGCTGCGCTCGGGACCGCTGGTGCTCGGCACGGCCTGCGCCGCGCCGCCCGAGGTCGCCGAGCAACCGACGAGCACCGACAGGAGCAACAGCACGAGCGCGGGCGTTCGAGTAAGGCGTCGCATCGGCGGCGATCTAGCACAGGCCACGTCAGGCTCCAAAACGACACCGACGCAGGTATCATCCGGTCAATGACGCCTTCGCGACTGCGTGGCATCGCCGCCCTGTGCGTCTCGTACGTCGCGCTGTTTCTGTGGGTGCTGCGACCGCTCTGGGATATCGACATCTTCCTGCACATCGCCGTGGGTCGCTACCTGCTCGCGCACGGTGTACCGAGCACGGACGTGTTCTCGTCGGCTGCACCCGAGGCCGCATGGACGCCCTTTCAAGTGGGCTATGCGCTGCTCATGGCGGAGCTCGACAAGCTCGCGGGCCTCGATGGCATTCGCGTCGTCGATGCCGCACTGACGGCGCTCGCGCTCCTGATCGCGCTCGGGCGCTTCCACCAGATCACGCAGCGACGCATCGCGACGTTCTTGCTGTTCGCGATCCTGCTGTTTCTCTACGACGACCGGATTCGACCACGGCCGCACCTCTTCAACTTGCTGTTCGAGGTGAGTCTGCTCCTTCCGATCGCGCGCGGCGCGCTCGCGGTCGGAAACCGGCGTTGGCTGCTCGGTCTGTTCGCCGCGGGTGCAGCCTGGGCGTTCATGCACGCGATGGGTGCGCTCTGGCTGGTCGCCGTGCTCGGTACGTGGCTCGTCGCGGGCCGCGACAGCGACCGTCGCTGGGCCGCGCTGGCGATCGGTAGCACCTTGGCCGGCATCGCGCTCGCGCCCGGTGCGGCGGGCGGCATCGTGCACGTGCTGCGCATCCAGGACCAATGGAAGGAATTCGTGCCCGAGCTCGCGCCGACCTGGGCGTTCTTCGGAATGCACAACGCGTATGGCTACGTGATGGGCACCATGCCGTGGCTGGCCGTGCTCGCCGTGCTGTACGCCGCCGCGCAGAAGCCCGCGCGCGATCAGTGGCCGGCCCTGCTCTGCGCTGCGGGCTTCGCCTTCAGCTCGCTGTGGCTCGCGCGGCTCTGTTACTACGTGCCGTTTGCGCTGGCTCTGGTCTGGCCCACGCTGCGTAGCACGCGGCTCGCGCGGCTACCTCGAGCACCGTTGCTCGCTGCCGCCGTTGGCTGCGCGCTGTGTTTGCTGATCGTCGCGCACGTGCTACCGCGCTTCTCGGGGCGCGGCGTGAACCCTTGGACCACCACGCTCTACCCCGGCGCGTTCCCCGTGCAAGAAGTCGACGCGCTCGCGGCCACCGGTCGTTCCGCACGCGCGTACAACGACATGCAATGGGGCGGCTATCTGTTGTACCGGCTGTTTCCGCGCATGCGCGTGATCAGCGACGCGCGGGTCACCTTCACGCCCGAGGTCGCGGAGCTGCTGCGCCACGAGAAGGACACCGCGCCCGAGATCGTCGCCGAGGTCGCGTATCGGCGCTTCGGCATCGATCTGCTGCTCTGGCGGCGCGGACGCATGCCCCAAACGCCGCACTGGCGCCTGCTCGTGCGCGGCTCTTTGGCCGACGTCTGGGTGCGCACGCCGTAGAGCTGCGGGCGCAGCGCACCAAAGACGTCAGCGACCGAGCCAATACCTCGCGAACCCGACCACGGGCGACAAGAACGCGCGCACGCCCGCACGAAGCTCGTCGTGCGCGGCGATCACGCGCGCGGCGTGTGGCCCAAGCTCGTAGTACGCGCCAACGACTGCGCGACCCAGCGCGTGCGGCATCAAGTAGCGATCGCGCAGCTGCCGAAGCACGCCGATCTCGCTGGCGAGCGGCGTTCCGTACGCAGCCGTCGCGATGAAGCACGGCGTGACCGTCGCAAAGCGGCGCGTGGTCGTCGTGATCTCGGCAACGCTGATCGGCCCGTGACGGTTGCTCGCATCCGTCGCGCGCACGCCCACGTAGTAGTGCGTGAACGCGACGAGGTCACCGATCTCGGCCTCGATCGGTTTGCCCGCCGGAACGTTCGTAGGCACCATCAGCAGCGTCGCGCCTTCGGCATCGTTGGTCGCGTTCTTGGCTTGACGACCGTTCTTGATGAACGAGTCCTCGTCCGTGATCGGATCGGTCGCCACGCGCACTTCGTAGTCGTGCACGGCGAGCGTGGAGCGCGCTGCGAGAAAGCGCATCTGGATCCAGGTGTGCGCGCGCAACGGGTTGCCATCGTGCATCAGCTCCAGGCCGTAGATCGGGCCGATCGGCCCGTTCACTCCGCCACCGGAGCTCTCGATGACCATGCCCTTGCTGCTGCCCTCGCTGGGCTTTTCGCCGCCGCCGCTCGAGCTCGAACCGGCGCTCGCGCTCGCACCGCCGCTGCCAGCCACACCCGGCTCGGCCCCGCTGCCGGCCAGACCCGCATCGCCACCACCGGTCGGCATGATCGGTGTGCCGGCATCGGTCCCGGGCGGCGGATCCGGCAGCGGATCGACCACGCGCGTGTGCACCACCAAGCGATGGCCCGTGTTGTCGGCGCGCAAGCGATCGGCTCCGCTGCCGGGGGCACCGCTGGGGTCGTCGACCATGTCGTTCGCGGCGACCAGCTGACCGAAACCCGCGCCCCAGACGTCCCACGACGCGCGACCGATCGGCGCATTCGCCGCGTAGGTGTCTTCGCCGGCATCACCGAGCGTGAACGGCACGCTGAACACGATCGACGGCTGTCCGCGATACGGATAGCCGTACATGCGCGCCCACGAGTCCCAGTCGCCCGACGGTGTGCTGGGCGTCGGATTGGCCGCTGCGCTCCAGGTGCTGTCGTAGTCACCCTCGACGTTGATCTCGAGCCACGCGACGTAGTTGCCCGACGACCAGCCGCTCGGCACGGTGAAGAGCACGCTCTGCATCATACCGCCCGGCGGCGTGGCCATGGTTACCGCGTCGATGTCGGGCATCACGCTGCGCACGTCGGCGACGTAGTGCGCCACGTCGGCGCTGTCGAAGCACGTGCTGTTGTCGTTGCAGCGCGTGAGATCCATGCGCGGTGGATAGAGCGAAGTCGAAGGCATAGGCACGCGCGCACCCTGGTGGGTACCGACGGCTTCGTACGGCTCACCGTAGTTTGCGCTCGCGTCGCCAGCCGTGTAGTAGCGGCCCTTGTCGCTCGTGAACACGCTGGCGCAGCTGACGGCGTCGAGCGCATCACGCGCCGACTTCGACGTGTCGAACGACAGGCAGTAGTAGTTGTCGCGTGACTGATCATTGGTGGTGCGCGAGGCCAAGCCCTCGATGCGGCTCTGGAACACGACGCGCGGGAAGCGCTGTGCGCCGGGCGCCGCGGCACGCCGACCCGCCCACACCGGCAACACACCCTCGCGCCGACCGTAGGGCCAGCGGTATCCGCTGTTCATCTCCGAGGCGCCCGGCCGGTTGCCGATGCCACGGAATGCGACGGCCTCGGTGAGACGCACGGTCGCAAGGAAGTTACCGGCTGCGTCTTCGATCCAAATCGCGACCTGCGCGCGCGCGGCCGGCGTGTAGTCGAGCTCGAGCACGGGGCTCTGCGCCGCCTGCGCACGCGCGACCGCAGCCGCGCCGACGCCTGCTGCCAGAGCGCACGAGGAGACAGCAAGCACTAGGCGCCCTACGAACAGGCGCGACTTCGCGACCAGCGACGACACGGACAGTGACGATAGCGCGCCAGCAAGCGGCTTCCCAGCGAACGGGCGCCACGACTTGGGGAAAGGTGCGCCCCGGCGCATGAAAGCAGCTAAGCTGTGCGTCTATGGCAGCGCGGTGCCAGGTGTATTTGATCGGCGGCGGGCCCGGAGATCCCGAGTTGGTGACGCGCAAAGCGGTGCGCTGCTTGGGCCTGGCCGATCTCGTCTTGTATGACTCGCTGGTGCATCCCGACTTGCTCGAGCACTGCCGCGCGGACGCCGAGCGTGTGTTCGTGGGCAAGCGCGCGGGCCGAGCGTCGCAGCGCCAGGCCGAGATCAACGAGCAGCTGATCGCGGCCGCGCGCAGCGGCAAAGTCGTGGCGCGACTCAAGGGCGGCGATCCGTACTTGTTCGGTCGCGGCTCAGAAGAAGCTGAAGCCCTTGCCGACGCCGGCATCTCGTTCGAGGTCGTGCCTGGGGTGCCGTCGCCCAGCGCAGCCACGGCGTATGCCGGTATGTCGCTCACGCACCGCGACCTCGCGAGCAGCGTCGCGTATCTGACGGCCACCGAGTCGCCGGAAAAGGATCGCGGCTCGCACGACTGGTCGAAGCTCGCGACGGCGACGCAGACGCTGGTGATCTTCATGGGCGTGCGCAAGCTCGACTCGCTGATGCGCCTGTTGATCGAGCACGGCCGCAGCCCGAGCTGCCCCGCGGCCGTGATTCAATGGGCGTCCACGCCGAAACAGCGCACGGTCGTGGGCACAGTCGCGGACATCGCGGCGAAAGTGCAGGCGGCCGGCGTCGGCATGCCTGCGCTCACCGTGGTCGGCGAGATCGTGAAGCTGCGCGAGAAGCTGCGCTGGTACGATCTCCAGCCGTTGTTCGCGAAACGCGTGCTGGTCACGCGCGCCGCCGAGCAAGCCCATCTGTTCGCGGCCGCGCTGCGTGAGCGCGGAGCTGAGCCGATCGAGCTCGCGATGCTTCGCATCACGCCGCCCGAGGATCCTGCTCCGCTCGCCCAGGCCGTGCGCAACGTGCGGAGCTACGCGTGGATCGTGTTCACCAGCAAAAATGCCGTGGACGCGTTCTTCGACAGCGTGCGTACGCAGGGCGGCGATGCCCGCTGGCTAGGCAACGCCAAGATCGCCGCGATCGGACCGGCCACCGCGCAGGCTCTCTTGCCGCACGGTGTGCACGCGGACGTGGTGCCGGACGCGTACCGTGGTGAGGCGCTCGCCGAACAAATCCTTGCCGCTCACGGCGGCAGCCTGTCCGGCGTGTCCGTGCTCTTGCCGCGCGCGGCGGTGGCGCGCGATGTGCTCCCGGACATGCTGCGTGCTGCGGGTGCACGCGTCGATGTCGTCGAGGCCTATCGCACGCGCGGCCCCGACGAGACCACGGTCATCGAGCTGCGCCGGTTGCTCGAAGCACGCGAGCTGGACGTGGTGACCTTCACGTCATCGTCGACCGTCGAGCACACGCTCGCCGCTCTCGGCGACGACGCCAAGCGCCTGCTCTCGGGCTTGACGTTGGCGTCGATCGGACCGATCACGAGCGACACCGCTCGCAAGCTCGGCCTCACGATCGACGTGAGCGCCGAGCCCTATACGATCCCCGGCCTCGTCACCGCCCTCTGCCAACACTTCGAGTCCCAGGCCGGGCATGTGCCTGCGACGGAGCAAGCCCCATGACCTTCCCAACTCAGCGTCCCCGCCGGCTACGTCGCAGCGAAGCGTTGCGACGCATGGTGCGCGAGACCGCGCTCGATCCGCGGCACTTCATCTTGCCGCTGTTCGTGACCAGCGGACAGAATGTGCGGAAACCGATTGCGTCGATGCCCGGTGTGTTCCAGCTGTCAGTCGACAACATCGTCGCCGAGGCACGGGCCGCTCACGCGCTGTCGATTCCCGCGGTGCTGCTCTTCGGCATCCCGGATCACAAGGATGCGCTCGGCAGCAGCGGCTGGGATGCCCAGGGTCCCGTCGCGCGCTGCGTGCGCGCGCTGAAAGACGCCTTGCCGGACCTGATCGTGATCACGGACGTGTGCATGTGCGAGTACACGGATCACGGCCACTGCGGCGCGCTCGTGAAGACGCGCGACGGTGGCGTGACGGTCGATAACGACAGCACGCTCGAGCTGCTCGCACGCGAAGCCCTGTGTCACGCGGAGGCCGGCGCCGACATCATCGCGCCGAGCGACATGATGGACGGCCGCGTCGCCGCGATTCGCCGAGCGCTCGACCAATCCAGCTTCGGCGACATCACGATCTTGAGCTACGCCGCCAAGTACGCGAGCGCATTCTACGGCCCGTTCCGGGACGCCGCGCAGAGCGCGCCCAAGGCCGGTGACCGGCGCGGCTACCAAATGGACCCCGGCAACGCCCGCGAAGCGCTGCGCGAGGTCAGGCTCGACATCGAAGAAGGCGCCGACATGGTGATGGTGAAGCCTGCGCTCGCCTACCTCGACGTGATCACGCGCGTGCGCGACGCCGTGGATGTGCCCGTCGCCGCGTACAACGTCAGCGGCGAGTACTCGATGATCAAAGCCGCCGCCGCGGCCGGCATGATCGACGAGACGCGCGCGATGCTGGAGGTCCTGCTCTCGATCAAGCGCGCGGGCGCGGACCTGATCCTCACGTACCACGCGATCGAAGCGGCCAAGGCGCTCGGCGCCTGAGCTACGCGCGCGTCCAGCCACGCAATGCTACGCTGGCTGCATCCATGGTAGTTGATCGCGTGCTGACCGCCGAGGCCCTGAACCGCGACTGCGCCTGCATTTCGCTCGACGTACCTGCCCTGCAGACACTGCTCGATCAAGGCGCCGAGCATGCGGAGCTGTACGCCTCGATTTTGAAGGAGCAGCCGCACCTCTTCGCGTCGGTGCCCGTCTTTCTCGCGCGCAGCCACGTCGAGGCCATGCTCGCCACCGTGCGGGCCGTCGAGGCCGTCGTCCACACGCCGGCGTACCAAAGCGCCGCGCTCGCGACCTCGCCCGCCATCGCGCAGCGTGCGCCGGGGCCGCTCGGGGTGTTCTACGGCTACGACTTTCACCTGGGCAGCGCCGGTCCGAAGCTGATCGAGATCAACACCAACGCGGGCGGTGGCCTGCTCAACGCGGTGCTCGCGCGCGCGCAAAAGGCCTGCTGTCCCGACCTCGAAGGCATGGTCCCGAGCCACGCCTCGGTCGACGCGGTGATCAACGGTTTCGTCACGATGTTCCGGCGTGAGTGGGCCTTGCAGCGCGACGACGCGCCGCTGCGCAGCATCGCCATCGTCGACGACGCACCGACGAAGCAGTATCTGTATCCCGAGTTCCTGCTGTTCCAGGACCTGTTTCGCCGCGCCGGGCTCGAAGCCGTGATCGTCGCGCCCGAAGAGCTGCGCTTCGACGGCGTGCTGCGCGCGGGCGATACAGCCATCGATCTCGTCTACAACCGACTGACCGACTTCTACCTGGAGAGCGAGCCGCATACTGCGCTTCGAGACGCGTACGAACGCGGCGCCGTCGTGCTCACGCCGCACCCGCACGGGCACGCGCTCTACAGCGACAAGAGGCGCTTGACCTGGCTGTGCGATCCCGAGCGCCTGCGGGCATTCGAGGTTGCACCTGACACCATCGAGATTCTCGCGCGAGCGAACCCGCGCAGCGTTCCGGTCACCGAGCAGAATCGCGCGGAGCTGTGGGCCCAGCGCAAGAAGCTGTTCTTCAAGCTCACGCGTGGCTACGGCGGCAAGGCTGCGTACCGCGGGGACAAGCTGACGACCTCGACCTGGGCCGAGATGGCCAGCCGCGAATACATCGCGCAGGAGCTCGTGAAGCCGAGCGAGCGCACCATCGAGATCGACGGCGCGCGCGTGCCGCTGAAGCTCGACGTGCGTGCCTACGTGTACGACGGGCGTGTGCAGCTGTTGGCGGCACGCCTGTACCAGGGCCAGACCACCAACTTTCGTACTCCGGGCGGCGGGTTCGCCCCGGTGTTCACGGAAGCGGGCTGCGGCCTTCCCTAGGTTGCGTTCCGCGCCGGGCTCGGCTACCAACGGTGACTGAACTCGTGTTCAGTCTAATCGAAAGGACCCCGGCCATGCCCGCACCCTCACCTTCACTCCAGGCAGACGTCACCCCGCCCTTCGCACGCGAAGTCATCGCGCTGTTCAGCGACGCGTTGCCGAAGGTTCAGTTCCCGGATCTCGATCTAGCGTTGCTCGAGAGCGCGGTCGAAGAGCTTCGGCTCGCGCAGACCGCGCTCGAACAAGCAGCGGCTGCGCTCGAAGCAGCTCGAGAAGCGGCGCAGCGCAAGACCGAGCAACTGAACGCACGCGCGGAGCGCGCTTTGGCGTACGCACGCGTGTTCGCGGAAGGCAACGCGGCGCTGAGCGAGCGCGTCGCGAACATCGGACGCAACAAGGCGAGGCCGGCGAGCGAGGCCGCGCAGCCGCGCAAGCGCGGACGGCCGAAGAAGAACCAGCACGACTCCAGTCTGTTCGGCGCGGAGCCAGCGGTGGGCAGCGAGTCAACGCGTGTCAGCGTGACGACTGAAGAGGCCGCGGCATAGCAAACACGAGCTCGGACGCGCACACGATGGATCCGTCGTGCGCGCTCTTACAGCACCGTCTCCGCGATCAGCTGCATCGCCTCGGTCTGGCCCGTGCCGAGAATTATCGTGCCGACCTGATTCTGTTTGCCCGCGGCGATCCACGCCTGCAGCCGGCCCTTGATGCGATCCGCGGGGCCGCACAGCGCGACGTCATCGACGAGTTGATCCGGAACCTGTGCGGCGGCTTGTTCTTTCTTGCCGTCCAAGTACAGGTCCTGGATCTTGCGCGCCGCGTCGGGGTAGCCGAGCTTGCCCGCATAGTCGGTGTAGAAATTCTTGCCGCGCGCACCCATGCCGCCGATGTACAGCGCCATCGCGGGCTTGAGCAGGTTGCGACACGCCACCACGTCGTCACCCATCACCACGGCAACGAACGGCGCCGTGTCGAACTGCGCCAACGTCTTGCCCCCGCCGGCTTTCGCGAGTCCTTCTTGAATCGGTCCCGCGAAGATCTCGGGCTTCTCGGGGTTCAGCCAGATTGGGAAGAACCCATCCGCGATTTCAGCAGACAGCGAGACTGCTTTCGGCTGCAAGCTCGCTGTGTAGATCGGAATGCGATGCTCGCAGTGCAGGATGCTCTTCAGCGGCTTGCCGAGGCCCGTGGAGTCTTCGCCGCGATACGGCAGGTGGTAGTGATAACCGTCGAACTGCACGGGCGCCTCGCGCGCGAAGACCAAGCGCATGACGTCGATGTACTCGTGCAGGCGTGACAGCGGCTTCGCGTACGTCGCGCCGTACCAACCTTCGACGACCTGCGGACCCGACGGTCCGAGCCCGACGATGAAGCGACCACCCGAGAGCTGATCGAGGCTCATCGCGGTCATCGCAGCCATCGTCGGCGTGCGCGCGGGCATCTGCAGGATCGCGGTGCCGACTTTGATCTTGGTCGTGTTCGCGAGGATCCACGCCGAGACGCTGACGGCATCCGAGCCGTAGGCCTCGGAGGTCCAGCACGAATCGAAGCCTAGGCGCTCGGCCTCCTGCACCAAGGCCATCGGCAAGACCAGCTTCCGACCCGAGTAGCCCACAATGAGTCCCAGCTTCATCGACGTCACCTCGCCTATTCGTTCGGCGCATCGGTATAGCACGAGGCATAATCCCCGAGCGATGGAGCCCAAGACGCCCGCGGTGATGCGCCTGGTCGCCGACACGCAGAACCTGCGTCATGCTGCGTGGCTGCGGCTCTGCGCCGCGGCGCTCGCGGCGATCAGCGGCGTCTGGCTTTTCGCCGTAACCAGCTCGTGGGTGCTCCGAGCGACCGCAGGCGCGAGCGTACTCTTCGCTATGATTTGGACGCGCGCCCAGCTGCGGGTGCTGCGATCTCCGAGCGCAACCGCCGATTACCTGGAGATCGGCGAGCATCACTTGGCGATCGTCGAGGCGGGCCACGCGCGCAGCGTGCCGTTGTCGGCTGTGCGTAGCGTGGCGATCGACGAAGATCGGCTGGTGCTCGTGCTCGATCTGCAGGCCGGCCCGCTGATCATCGAGCCGCGCTACCGCGGTGTGGGCCTGCGCGAGCTCGGGCAGCAAATCCAGCACGCCGTGGCTGCCGCCCAGGAGGATGCGCATGGTTGATTCATGGTTACAATACATGGCGATGGCTGAACGCAGCGACAGCGGAACGAGCGTCATTACGCGGACGCACACGGGCACGGAGCGGAAGCTCAAAAAGCCGCCGCTCTACAAAGTGCTCATGCACAACGACGACTACACCACCCGCGACTTCGTGGTGGAGATGCTGCGTGGCGTCTTCCACAAGCCCGAGCCCGAAGCGGTGCAAATCATGCTGCATGTGCACCAGAACGGGGTTGGCGTTGCCGGTGTCTATACCTATGAAGTCGCTGAGATGAAGGTGCGCCAGGTCGAGCAGCTCGCAACGGAGCGAGAATTTCCGCTGATGCTCACGATCGAACCGGAGGAGTGAATGGCCAACACCGGACCTAAGATCGCGAAGGACCTGCAGGAAGCGCTGCGGCGAGCCTTCGCTGAGGCCGAGAAGCAGCGCCATGAGTTCGTGACGCTGGAGCACTTGCTGCTGGGCCTGTTGGACGATCCCACCGTGATCGACGTGCTGCGTGGCTGCGGCGCCGACATGAAGCGCCTGCGCACAGGGCTACTCGAGTTCCTGGGCAAGGCCATGGAGCGACTGCCGGACGATGTCGACTTGCAAGTTCAACAGACGCTGGGCGTGCGGCGCGTGCTGCAGCGCGCCGCGATCCACGTGGTGTCGACCGATCAAGACATGATCAAGGGCGCCGCCGTACTGGTGCAGATGTTCCACGAAGAGGAGTCGTACGCGATCTACCTCCTGCAGAAGGAAGGCATCACGCCGTTCGCGCTCAAGCGCTTCGTCTCGCACGGCATCCGACCCGACGGGTTGACCGAGGGCGAGCGTCAAGAGGGCGAGGAGCCGGAGAGCGACGACGAAGAGGCCGATGGCGACTTGCGCGGCGATGCGCTCGCGCAGTTCACCACCGACTTGAACGAAGAAGCGGCGCAGGGCCGGATCGATCCGTTGATCGGTCGCAAGAACGAGCTCGAGCGCACGATGCAGGTGCTCGGACGCCGACGTAAGAACAACCCCATCTACGTCGGTGAATCGGGCGTGGGAAAGACCGCAATCGCCGAAGGTCTCGCGCTCGCCATCCACGACGGGAACGTGCCGGACGTGCTCAAGAAAGCGCACGTCTACTCGCTCGACATGGGCGCCCTACTCGCGGGCACGAAGTTCCGCGGCCAGTTCGAGGAGCGGCTCAAGGGCGTGATCAAGCGCCTGCAAGAAGAAGAAGACGCGATCCTCTTCATCGACGAGATCCATACCATCGTCGGCGCAGGGGCGACCAGCGGCGGCTCCATGGACGCGTCGAACATCCTCAAGCCCGCGCTGGCGTCGGGCAAGCTGCGCTGCATCGGCTCCACGACGTATCAGGAGTACAAGCACATCGAGAAGGATCGCGCGCTCGCGCGGCGCTTCCAGAAGATCGAAGTCGGCGAGCCGTCGATCAGCGAGGCCGTGGCCATCCTCAAGGGGTTGAAGCCGCGCTACGAGGAGCATCACGGCGTCAAGTACGACGACGACGCCATCGAAGCTGCGGTGCAGCTGTCAGCCAAGCACATCAACGAGCGCTTCCTGCCTGACAAAGCGATCGACGTGATCGACGAGACCGGCTCGCTCGATCGGCTGCGCTCGGCCGAGCTGCGCACCGGCCGCGTGACCACACACGACGTGGAGACGGTCGTCAGCAAGATGGCGCGCATCCCGGAGAAGTCCGTGTCGTCGTCCGATCGCGATCGCCTGCGCTCGATCGACGTGGATCTGAAGCAAGTGATCTTCGGTCAGGACGAAGCCATCGAGAAGCTCGCCAGTGCAATTCGCCTGTCACGCTCGGGCCTGCGTTCGCCCGAGAAGCCGATCGGCTCGTTTCTGTTCGCGGGACCGACCGGCGTCGGCAAGACCGAGCTCGCCAAGCAGCTCGCCAAAGTGATGGGCATCGAGCTCCTGCGCTACGACATGAGCGAGTATTCCGAGCGGCACACGGTGTCGCGCTTGATCGGCGCTCCGCCGGGCTATGTCGGCTTCGATCAGGGCGGCCTGCTCACCGACTCCGTGCGCAAGCATCCGCACTCGGTCGTGGTGTTGGACGAGATCGAAAAGGCGCATCCCGATCTGTTCAACATCTTGTTGCAGGTGATGGATCACGCCACGCTGACCGACAACAACGGTCGCAAGGCCGACTTCCGCAACGTGATTCTGATCATGACCACCAACGCCGGTGCGTTCGAGATGAACCGCGGCAACATCGGCTTCGATCACTCACGCGCCGTGAGCAGCCCGAGCTCGATCTCGCGCCACGACGTGGACGAGAGCAAAGCCAAGGGCGCGCTCGAACGCACGTTCTCGCCCGAGTTCCGCAACCGCCTCGACGGCTGGATCCTGTTCCGCGGCCTGTCGCGTGACGTGATCCTACGCGTGGTCGACAAGGAGATCCGGTTGCTTTCGGCGCAGCTGGCCGAGCGCGGCGTTACGCTCGAAGTCACGAATACCGCGCGCGAGTGGCTCGCCGAGCACGGCTACGAGCCGGCGTTCGGCGCGCGACCGATGGGGCGCCTGGTGGAAGATCGCATCAAGCGGCCGTTGTCCGAGCAGCTGCTGTTTGGCTCGCTGGTCGCGGGCAGCATCGCTCGCATCGATCGCGAAGGCGACGGGCTTGCGCTGCACGCGCTACCCGCGACTACTATCCAGGCATGATCGTAAAAGCAGCGCTTGGGTCCGGCGGCGGTGGTCACGCGTTGCTCGTGCACGGTGGCGCGGGCGATAGCAGCGGGACCACGCTCGATGGGCAGATCGAGGCTTGTCGCCGCGCGGTCGAGGCCGCCAAGGCGCTGCTCGAAGCCGGCGCGAGCGCGCTCGACGTCGTGCAGCGCGCCGTCGAGGTGTTGGAAGACGACGCGCGCCTCAACTCCGCCACGGGCGGCGCGCTGACGAGCGCCGGCACGCTGGAGCTCGATGCCTCGATCATGCGCGGCAGCGATCTCGCAGCGGGCGCCGTTTGCTCGCTGCCACCGTTCTCACATCCGGTCGCGATCGCGCGCGCCGTGCTCGAAGACGGCAAGCACGTGCTGTACTCCGCCGAGGGCGCCGTGACCTTCGCACGGGCGCACGGCTTCAATCCTGCGAATCCGACCGACATGATCACGGCCGAAGCGCGCGTCGCGCTCGCCAGCGTGCTCGCGAATCGAGTCGACACGAGCCCGAAGGGCACCGTCGGCGCGGTCGCGATCGACCGACACGGTCACGTCGCGGCGGCCACTAGCACCGGCGGCATCACCGGCAAACAACCCGGACGCGTGGGTGATTCAGCCATCGTCGGCGCCGGCACGTACGCCGACGACGCGCTGGGAGCGGCCTCGGCCACGGGCCAAGGCGAAGGCATCCTGCGCGTCGCGCTGTGTCACCGCACGCTGGTCTCGCTCGCGACAGCTGGAACGCCGGCACAGGCCGCGTTCGAGGGCCTAGGCTACATGAAAGAACGCACCGGCGCCGTCGGCGGCCTGATCGTGATCGGCCGCGACGGTCAAATCGGTTGGGCGCGCTCGACGCCGAGCATGCCGTACGCAGCAACCTGGGCGCAGCACGGCATCATGGCGGGCGGCTGAACGTAATTAGCCTTCGAGCCCGAGGCACGCAGCCAGCACCGCCAGCGCGTCTCGCTCGGCTTGGTTCGTCCGCGAGCCGAAGCCCAGAAACCCGCCCCCGGAGGCCTCGGCGATGGCTTTGCCCATGACGTACAGGCCGTGTCGGAAGCTGCGCGTGGCCTCCGGCGGAAAGCGCTGCTCCACCACGCGTAGCGCGGCCCGCACCTGATCGATGGCGGCCTGCGAGGATGCGTAGGCCTTGGCCTCGCGCGACTCGGCATGATCGAGCGCGGCCTTGATCACGCTGCGCAACGGCTCGTCCGTTTGCGCGGCGGCGGAGAGCATCTCCAGAAAACGCTTGTGCTCTTTCTCGTCGATCTCACCGTCGGCTGCCGCGATCAGCGCCAACACCGCGTACAGAGCGTCCACGAGCGTTTCGGTTTCGGCCGGTGCCAGCTGCGAAGTCACATGGGCCTCCTTTTGACAAACGATACCACGCACCGCACGGCCAACCCTAGCCGCACGCAGCTTGCTAGAATCCGGATATGCCGATCTACAAGCTCAGCGCAGAGCTTTGGTTTCCGCCGCCCGAGGGTGCCTCGCCCGAAGGCGTGGTGGCAATCGGCGGCGACGCCTCACCGGAGCGGCTCGTGCTCGCCTACTCGCTCGGCATCTTCCCGTGGCCGCATCGCGACTTACCGCTGCTGTGGTTCTCGCCAGACCCGCGCTTCGTGATCACGTTCGAGCACGCGCACGTCTCGCGCTCGCTCCGCAAGCGGGTGCGCGCAGCGCCATTCGAGATCCGCACCGACACGGCGTTCGAACACGTGATGGATCATTGCGCGCGCTCGCCCAGGCCCGGTCAGGACGGCACGTGGATCACCGACGAGCTGCGCCGCGGCTTTCTGCTGTTGCACGAGCGCGGCATCGCTCACAGCATCGAGACCTACCGCGACGGCAAGCTCGTGGGCGGCCTGTACGGTGTGGCGCTCGGTCGCGCGTTCTGCGGAGAATCGATGTTCGCGCTCGAGGACGACGCATCGAAGATCGCGACCGTAGCGCTGCTCGGCAACTTGCGACACTGGGGCTATCGCTTCGTCGACTGCCAGGTCTACACGGATCATCTCGCACGTTTTGGAGCACGCGAGTGGCCGCGCGCCCGCTTTCTGCACGCCTTGCGCAGCGCCGTCAGCGAGCCAGGCAAGCTCGGGCCTTGGCGCTTCGAGCTCGACCCCAAAGCTGCGCTTGCGCAGCTAAAAAACAGCTAACTGCGCTCGCGCAGCTGGGTTCCAGCTGACACTGGCTACTGACCGTCTTCCATTCGGAACACGATCACGCCGATATCAGGCCCGAGCACGCGCAGCGGCCGCACCCCGTAGCCGTACCAGAAGTCGAACTGGTTGACCGCACCCGTGAATCCGTTCGGGCTCTGCGCATAGCCGAGCTTGCGCGCGTTCGCGTCGGGCACGACCTTGTCGAGATCGGGCGGCGTCCCGTGATGGAACAGCTCGCTCCCGCGGTACACGTAGACCCAGATCACGACGGGCTTCTTGCCCGCCAGCTCCATCTGCAGCTGCTTCGTGAACTGCTGCTGCAGGCGCCAGAGCGGAATGCCGATCACGAGCGCGCCCACGACCTGCCCCTGATAGTGCGCCGGCGCAGACATCACGACCGTCACCGAGGGCTCGCCCTTGGGGTCGCTGCTCGCGAACTCGCCCACTTCCATGCTGGCCGTACCCGCGAGCGACGCCGCGACCGACGGAAACTGCTTGCCGAGGTTCATGCCCTTCATCTTGTCGGGCTCGAGATCGCGCGCGATGCACACGCCATCTTTGCCCACGACTGCCATGAAGCTCATCGGCGAGATCACCAGCTCCGGCACGCCATGCTTGGGCGAGCGCAACAGCTTGAGCACCTGACGCATGTCGGTCTCCTGCTGCACCCCCGACACCTTCACGAACCCCGCCGCAATCCGATCCGCCCCATAAGCCAACCCACGCTGATGCCGCCCAATATCCTCGAGCACCAACTGCGCCACCCGCGGAGCATGCCTCTCGCGAATCACCTTCCGAGCCAAAGGCGCCCCCTCAGCCTTGTTGCAACCAACAAGCCCAACCAGGCACACCACCACCCAACCAATCCGCCTCATCCCCATAAAGACACCCCCAACGCCCGATTGTTCCACAAGCGAGCGTCCCCGCCTCTCCCCGCCGGTCAAGCGCGAGCCGATTTGCCTCGGAGAGCGAGCGCGCCCGCAGCGAGTCGAGGGAGTGCACTCCCGTGCATGACCGAAACGAGCGAGGACGTAAGCCGCTCTCCGAGGCAAAGCGGCCGCGCGTGTTAGGCCGCGCAGAAACCTTCGTAGTCGATGTAGCTCGTGATGCTGGGGTGATCCCCACACACCGGGCAGCTCGGATCCTTCCGCAGCTTCAGCGTGCGGAACTTCATCTGCAGCGACTCGTACATCAGCAGGCGTCCGATCAGCGGCTCGCCAGCACCAAGCAGGATCTTGATCGCTTCCGTCGCCTGAATCGTGCCCACGACGCCGGGCAAGATTCCGAGCACGCCGGCCTCCGAGCACGACGGAGCCAAGTGCGCGGGCGGCGGCTCTGGATACAAGCAGCGGTAGCACGGGCCCACCTTCGGCTTGAACGTGGTGACCTGACCGTCGAAGCGGAAGATCGAGCCGTGCACGACCGGGATGTTCTTCCAGATCGAAGCATCGTTCACGAGGTAGCGCGTGGGGAAGTTGTCGAGGCCGTCGACGATCACGTCCCAACCCTGATCGAAGATGCGATCGATGTTCTCGCTGGTGAGCCGCTCCTGGAACGGGATCACTTTGACGTCGGGGTTGAGATCGAGCATGCGCTTGCGACCGCTCTCGACCTTCGGCTCGCCCACGGTGGATGCGCCGTGCAGGATCTGGCGCTGCAAGTTGCTAGTGTCGACCACGTCGGCGTCGATCACGCCGATCGTACCGACGCCCGCCGCCGCGAGATAGAGCGCGGCCGGTGATCCGAGACCGCCCGCACCGAGCAGTAGCACGCGCGACTTGAGCAGCTTCTCTTGACCCTTCTCACCGACCTCGGGCAGAAGGATGTGACGCGAGTAGCGTTCCAGCTGCGCCGCCGTCAGATCGGCGGGCTTGTCGACCGGATAGGCCATGTCCTTCCAGCGCGTGAAGCCGGGCATCGCGGACTCGACGTGCTGGTAGCCGAGATCCTGCATCGTCTTCGCCGCGAGCGCCGAGCGCGTGCCGCCAGCGCAGTACACGATGATCCTCGCGTCCTTGTCGGGCAAGCGCGACTCCACCTGTAGCTCGAGGAAGCCGCGCGGCAGGAATACCGCGCCGGGGATGAAGCCGAGGCGCGTCTCGTCCTTCTCGCGCACATCGACGAGCGTGTAACCCTCACGGGCATCGAAGCGCCGTTTCACTTCCTCGAGAGGAACTGTACGGATCTGCGACTTCACTTCCTGCAGCAAGTCCGAATACGTCTTCGCCATGGCGCGGGAGAGCCTCCGAGTTGGGCGGGACTATGGGGAGGGACTGGCGCGTCGTCAAGCGCAGCGGGCAGTGGGCGCACAGTCCAAGGCGCCCCGTGAAAGCTGCCGGCGCAGCGCGTGCCGGGCACGGTGCAGCCGTGACATCACGGTGCCGATCGGCACGCCCAGGGCGGCGGCAGCTTCTTTGTACGAGCGGCGCTGCACGTCGACCAGCTCTACGACTTTGCGCTGCTCGTCGGCCAGCGAACGCAGCCCAAGCGTGAGTGTGTCGTCGAGCGTATCGCGCTCGGGGTCGACCGCTTCGTACGTCACGAGCAGGCCGTCGTGCACGTTGCGCGGCGCCACGAGCGAGAGCACGTCGCGCTCGCGGCTGCGCTTTCGACAGCGTGTGACGAACGTATTGCGCAGGATGCGATGCAGCCAGGCGCGGCACGAAGCACGCTCGTGGTAGCGCGGCCAAAAGCGCCAGGCGCGCAGCACCGTTTCTTGTACCAAGTCGTCGGCATCGGCCGCGCTGTGCGACATGCGCAACGCCGAGCTACGCAGTGCGCGCGTCAGCGGCAGAACCGATCGTTCGAAGCAGGCGCGCTCGTGTTGCAACGTGAGCTGTGCTGGCATGGTGGAACTCCTTGCCAGCCGTAGTTGCAACCCACGCGCCAACGCGGCGCAGCGCCAGGTTGCGCTGAAACAGCCATGTCTCGTGGCCCGAACCGCTCGCTACCTGCCAAAGTGGCAGGTCGTCCGCAGCCTACGTTGCCAGTTTGGCAGGCCGCCAGGGAGGGCCAAGGGCCAGGACCGAGCACACTCCTCGACTCTGCTCGAGCGCGAGCGGCAGCGCATCGGCCACCTCCCGCGCAAGCAGGCCTCGATCGGAGCGCGCGGCCTGCAAACCCGCTAGCGCATGCAGCAAGACGCCCGCACAAGCCGCATCGAACGGCGGCAGGCGTGTGCAGAGCGCGGCTATCACGCCCGACAGCACATCGCCGGTACCGGCGACCGCCAAGGCAGGAACATCCAGCGGACATACTGCCATGCGTCCGGCAGGCTCTGCGATGATCGTGCGCGCGCCCTTGAGCACGACCACACTCTGCGCCTGCGTCGCGAGCCGGCACGCGGCAGCGTAGCGATCGGCCTGCACGCTCGCGCCGGTCTCACCCAGCATACGCGCGGCCTCGCCAGGATGCGGCGTGAGCACGCGCGCCGCACGCGCTGCAGCGAGCTGCGCCAGGTCCTGCCCGATCGCCGTCAACGCATCGGCATCGAGCACGGCCGGCACGGTCAGCTCCTGGGCGAGCCTGCGTGCGAGCTCGCGCCCTGTCGGGTCGAGGCCCAGTCCCGGACCCACGACGACGGCTTGCTTGCCTGCCGCAAGCTCGTGAATGACACGCAGCGCGGCCTCGACATCGTCAGGCAGATCCGCAGTCATGAGCTCGATGATCTTCGCATCGAGCGCGGCGCGCGCGCCCGCGCGCGGGCACAGCGTGACGAGGCCCGCGCCGGCCCGCAGCGCACCGAGCCCGGAAAGCACGGCAGCTCCGGTGCGCCCTGGCGCTCCGGCGACGACCAGCACATGCCCCGCGCTACCCTTGTGGGCATCCGCGGCGCGCAGCGGCAAAAAGCGCGCGAGGTCCCCGATCTCCAGCGCCATGGTATCCGTTGCAGCTGACACTGGAACACCGATGCTCACGCACACCACCTCGCCGGCGAGACCCGCGCCGGGATGCTGATGCAATCCCCGCTTGTGTGCGGCAAAGGTGACCGTCAGCTGGGCTTGCACCGCGACGCCCAAGACCGCGCCTGTGTCGGCGTCGACGCCGCTCGGAAGATCGAGCGCGACGCACGGCGACCCGCAGGCGTTGATGCGGGCAATCGCCGTCGCGTTCGCTCCTGCAATCGCACGATCGAGCCCTGTGCCAAACAGCGCATCGACGACCAATGTCGCCGACCCGAGCGCGGTCTCGAGCGCCGACAAGTCCGACCCATCGAGGCACGTCAGCTCGACGCCCAGCTTCTCGAGCGTAGCGAGGTTGGCCGCTGCATCGCCACGGACCGCCAGACGCGCGCCGATCAGCACGCAGCGCGGAGCGTGACCGCGCGCGAGCAGCTGACGCGCGACCACCCAGCCATCGCCGCCGTTCTGCCCGACCCCACCTACGATCACGACGCGCTGCAAGCGGTCGCCAAAGCGCGCCGCGATCGCGTCGAATGCCCCGAGGCCCGCATTCTCCATCAGCACGAGCGTGGCTACGCCGAGCCGAGCCGCGGCGTCGGCGTCCAGCGCGCGCACGGCCTGTCGTGTGAGCAGCGGGATCACCGTCCGAACCTACACCTTCGCGGCTGCGCCTACGAGTCCGCGTAGCGCGCGCGCTGCAGCTCGCCTAGACACGAGCGTGCACAGTTGCGGCAGTAGCCGTAGGTCGTGATCATGCGCTCAATCGCGGCCTCGGCCATCTTCCGGTTTTCCGCAGACAGGCCGGCGCTCAGCTCCGTGCCGGACAGGAGGTTCAGCATGTCGCGAATCACGGCCGCCACGTGACCGCGGCGATCCGTGTAATACGCCTCCTTGAGGCGCTCGAGATACCGCGGAAAGATTTGTGCAGGGTCCGGCATCTTGCCGGGATGGTCGATGGCGTACGCAGCCACGACGCTGATCAAGTTGCGCCGGAACTCTTTCGGGTCTTCGACCTCGAGCACGCTCTCGACGCGATTGAACAGCGTCTCGTCCGGCTCTTGGTACTTGCCGGTCATCGGATCGTGAAACCGCTCACCCTTCACCCAGAGTGAGACGTGTGTCACGTAGCGCTCGAACAGCTCTTCGTTGCGCGACTCTTCGACCAGGCCCGTGCTGCTGCGCACTTCGGCATCGAGCTTGCCCAGCCACGAGTCGCGCACCTGCAACAAAAAGCCGCGGTGGTCGTGATAGCCGGAGTCCGGCTTGTGCTTCAGGAACGTATAGTCCCCCTTGTCGCAGAGCGCCTGCAGCGCGTCGAGCACGCCGAGCGGCGACAGGCACGCGTGCAGCGGATGCTGCGCGGCGTCGAGCACGAGCGTGCGCACCTCGCGCGGAGAAGCCCCGGTGATGCCTTCGTACACGGCCAGCGCATCGAATTCCCGCGCGACGGTCTCGATGTTCGCGCGCAGCAGCTTGGCGTCGTCCGCACCGAGGCGCCGTGGAATGCCGCCGTCGGCGTAGAGCAGCGCCTTCTCCATGGGCGTCAGGCTCGCAGCGATCTTGCCGAGCGCAGGTTCTTCATAGTGCCCCGAGTCCGAGCGCAAGAGGCGCGACAGCACCGACCACAGCGCGGCCACGTAGATCGCGTGTGGCGCCACGTGGCTGCGCACCTGCGGAACGATCTGCGTCTCGTAGATCTGCTGCTCGCGCTTGTAGTCGAGCAGGTACCCGACGCGCAGCAGCTGCAACCGTGCGCGAAACGAGTTGTACTCGGGGTGCTGCCGAAACGCGTCGAGGTGCGCCTCGTTGGTGCTGCCCATGAACACCGAGTTCACGGCGAGATTCGACATGTTCAGCGCGATCTCCCCGCTCTCGATCGCCAGCAGCAGGTACTTCCACGACTCGAGCGGGCGCTTGAGCAAGTCGCTGAACTCGATCACACCGCCGGCGCCATCCACCAGCTCGCCGTGCGTCTCGAACAAGCTGAGGCTGAGCAGCGCGCCCGGCAGCGCCGACAGCGAACGGTCCGCGGTGATCTGTCGCTCGGACGCATCGACACTCATCTGGGGACCGATCGTGACGACGCCGGTGCGGTAGCGACGCGACACGTAGTAACGCTCGACTTGGATGTGCGCGAGCAGCTTGCGCAGGTCGCCGCCGAAGTCAGTGAGTAACACGTCGAAGATCTGCGCGTTCTTGTGCCCGAGCCGGCCGTTCCACAACCAATCGGGCGCCGCCTCGCTGACCCCTTTGGCCGCATACGCTTTGCGCAAGAGCGCGCGCCGCTCGGGAATCGGCAGCAGCAAGAGCGGGTGCTCGCGCAGCTCGCTCAGCAGCTTCGCGCTGATCTTGTCGTGATCCATGTGCGCGAACGAGTCGGACGACACGGGCCGCTTGGGCCGCGCACCGAAGCCGATCGACTTGTCGTCGAAGCCGCCCGGGAACACCCACGAGAAGCGGTAGAGCGCGCCCTCTTCGGTCAGCGAGTAGTGCTCGAGCCCGCGCATGATGCAGCTGGCGAACGTGCTCTTCGCGCTGCCGTTCGGGCCGTGCAGCAAGAGCAGGCGATTGCTGCGCCCCTCCTGAACGAAGTTCGAGAGCGCCCGGTAGAACGCCTCCTGAACGTGCTCGTGCCCGATCAGCGGCTGGCGTGCATCGGCGCTGCCCTCGCCGTCCGAGAAGTTCTGATCGAACAGCCGAAAGCGGCGCGCCGTGCCCCACGGCACTTGCAGCTCATAGCTGCCAAAATGATCGAAGCAGTCGTGGACGTAGCGCGCGGCGTCGCGGCTGTGCCGAAACGGATGCGCGAGAAACTCGTCGAGGTACTCGTCGAAGGACAGCACGCGCTTCTCGGTCAGGAAGCGCTCCTTCACGGAGGCTTGCAGCGCGTCGAGCTCGGCGTCCGATCGACTCGCCATGCGTTACTTCACCGCCAGCGCGAGAGACAGGTTGCGCTCGTCGGGCACGCAGTTCTCTTTGGTGCACACGGCAAACTTCACGTTGACCTTGACCGGGTGATCGCCAGCCGACTTGGCCGTGAACGGAACCTCCCAGCGCGCCTTGTGCTCGCCGAACTCCGCCGCATCCGGCTTCTCGAACTTCGCCTTCGGCAGCGCGGTGTCCGCGTCCGACGTGACGTCCGCTTCGAACGGATACTCTTGGTTGATGTGGTACACGCCATGGGGTTCGAGCTGCAGCACGAAGCGTCCCAGCTCGCCGGCTTTGTACGGACCCGCATCGACCAGCTTCAGCGTGAAGCCGGGATCTTCGACGCTGCTCGCGGCTGCAGCTGCTGGCTGCGGCGCAGCGGCAGGCCTCGGCGCAGCGGCGGGCGCGGCGGGCGCCGTGGGCTGTGGTGCAGCAGCGGCTGCAGGATCGGTCGGCCCACCGGACGGAAGCTCTTTGTTGTCGCCCCCTCCAGCGCCCGAGCCGCAGGCGGAAACCAGAAGTCCCAAGCCAACACCCAAGATCGAGATCCGCATGACCGCTCCTTGTGTAACACCCATCGCGCCAGTCTACATGACCACGCGCCAAAGACACGCAAGCGTCGCGCTCGCCCACCGCGCGGTCATTTAGTTCTTGATCACGTTCGTCTTCAGAATCGTGGTCTTGGCGGGCTGATCGCGATCCAGCTCGGCCCGCACGCGCGAGGTCACTTGCGGAGACGCAATCGACAGGTGCCAGTGGGCGCCGACCGTGCCATCGGCTTTCGTGTACCACTTGGCAAACACGATGAACTCCTCGCTCACGAGCCGCGCGCGACCGGGATCGATGCTCGAGTAGCCGGGTGCGTCGTCGGCGACCGTCAAGCTGAGCTGATCCGGCGCGCCGCCCTTCAGCGTCTGTAGGATCTGCGTCGTCAGACGAAACGTGGTGCGCTGCTGTGGATCGATCTGCGTCTCGAGCGTCGTGACCTTCACGCGCGCGATCAGGTCCGAGCTTGCGGCCCGACCGGTGAGATCATGCGCCCAGTCGTCGCCCCAGCGCCCGGTCAGCGCATCGGGATCCGACACGAACTCGACTGCATCCTCGAACAGCTGGGCGTCCTGCGCGGTAAACGGGGAGCTCGGACGCATCGCAGTCTTCGCTGCACCGCCGCAGCCCAACAGGATGACGCACAGGACGAGGTGGTTCACGAGGGCGCGTGGGATCATGGCGCTGGGCTTATGCCATCGGAGGCGCACCCGTCAACGCGGGCGAAAAGCTCTCCCAGAGCTCCTGCATGTCTGTGGGCATGGGCGCCACCGCTTCGAACGGCAATCCTGTGGTGGGGTGCACGAACTGCAGACGATGAGCGTGCAAGGCCTGACGCGGTAGACCCAGGCGCCCGAGCAGCTCCGGCGTGATGCCCCCCTGCTCGATAATCTCGAGAAACGGCGCCTCGCGCTCGGGCCCGTACAGCTTGTCACCCACGATCGAATGCCCGATCGCCGACAGATGCACGCGCAGCTGATGCTGGCGTCCGCTCTTCGGGAACAGCTCGACCAAGCTGTGATCGCGACGGCGTCCGAGCACACGGTAGTGCGTGTGTGCGGTGAGACCGTCCTCGCGCACTTCCATCAGCACGTGCAAACCTTCGCGCACCGGCGCAATCGGCAGCGCGATCTCACCTTCATCCTGTGCAAGCTCACCGCGCACGATCGCCAAGTACGTCTTCTGAATGCGGTGCTGCTCGAACGCGCGCTTGAGCGTGCGCTCCGCTTGCGCCGTACGCGCGCAGATCACCAGGCCCGAGGTCTCGCGATCCAAGCGATGCGCAATGCGCGGCGCAAACTCGTTCTCGTAGCGCTCGCGCAGCAGGTACGTGAGCGTGTTGCGGTGGTACGTGGCCGACGGATGCATCGGCAGGCCGGCAGGCTTGTCGACGATCAGCAGCTCATCGTCCTGATGCACCACGCCGAAGTGTTGCGGCGTCTCGGGCTCGACGAAGCGCTCGCGCACCAGGTACACGACCTCGTCGCTGCGCACGATATCGGACGGCCGACGACGCGCACCGTCGAGGCGCACCGCGCAGCTGCGAATGATCGCTTGGGCACGCGTGCGCGACAGACGCGGGATGCGATACTGGATGAAGCGATCGAGACGCTGACCGGCGAGCTCCGCGGGCACCACGTAGCGCAAGATGACGGAGTCCGGCGGCGCACCCACGGGGCGCGGCGCCTGCTCATCGAATGCAACTTCAGTGGCAGACTTGGCGCGGGCCCGGCGGGGTCTTAGGGAAGACCGCAGCCGCGTCACGCAGCCTTGCTGACACGCCCGGTACGGATGCAGCGCGTGCACGCGAGCGCACGCACGACCTGTCCCTCGCGCATCGCCCGCACGGCCTGGAGGTTCGGCTCCTGCCACTTGCGGGTCTTGATGTTCGAGTGGCTGACTTTGTGGGCCTTCTGGCGGCCCTTTCCGCAATAATCACAAACGAATGCCATGCTGTTACCTCGTCGGGCGCAGCGTGTAGCACCCTCGCTCGCGGGTGGCAACCATCATGCGGACCAGCGTACCTTGTGCGCGTCCGATGGATCAGCCTCCGACAGCCCGCCCGACTACGACAACCACGAAGCTCGCCCGCTCGCTGGTGCTGCTCGGATGCGCGGGAGCGCTCGCCGTGACCGGCTACTGGCTGCGCGTGCGCGGCCCCCAGGGCGCTGCGGGGGGTGCGAATGCTCCGGGGCCTGTGCTCGTGGTCGCGCTCGTGAACCCTGACGGCAAGCCGGTCAGCTCTGCCTCGGTCCAGGTGGTGGCTGGCAACTCCTGCCGTCAAACGGCGCGCAGTGACAGCCAGGGTCACGTTCGGATCTCCGGTTGTGCGCAGGGCGCCACCTCGGACTTCACAGTCGACGCCGCCGGGCTGGCCCGCAGCCATGGGCGATTGCCAAGTCAGGCGCCGGCCGGCCCGATCGTGGTGAAGCTCGCATGGGCGGCCCTCGTGGTCGGCCACGTACGCGACGACCGGGGGCAGCTCGTGGCCAAGGGTCAGGTCACCGCGCGCCGAGCACGCGAGAACGGCGGCGGGCAGGACGACATCTGGTCCGCTATCACTGACGACACGGGGCTCTTCACGTTTGACACACTTCCTTCCGGAAAATTCGCGCTCGAAGTCTCGGCGCCGCTACACGAGACCACGGTCCTGCCCGCTGTGCTGGCTCCGAGCCGGGACGGGATCGACGTCGTGCTGCCGCGCACCGCGGCCATCGCCGGCCGCGTGCTGGGGGCGGACGGGAAGCCCGCGGGGAACGCGGAAGTCGTGCTCGCGGGAAGCGGTGTCTGGCCCCCAAAGAAGCTCCAGACGACCACGGACGGGACGTTCCGCATCGAACCTGTGCCCGAGGGCATCTACGAGCTGCGAGCGACCCGCGGCGACGATCTCTCGGAGCCGGTGGAGGGGATCTCGGTCGATCCTGGCGCGCTGCGCCGAGTTGACCTGCGCTTGCATGCAGGTGCGAGACTGCGGGGTCGCGTGCTCGACGCTCAGACGGGGCGAGGCTTGGCGGGGGTGCACGTGCGGATCAACGAGGACGCCCTGAGCGCACCGCAGCGCGCGGTGGACAGCGACGCCAGCGGCTCATTCACGCTGGCTTGTTTGCGCACGGTCCCCCAGCGTGTGTCGGCGCGGCTCGCGGACTACGTCGTGATCGAAGCCTGGGCCCATCCGGGCGACGACAAGTTGCTCGAGCTCACGATGCTGCGCGCCGGCACGCTCGAAGGCAGCGTGGTCGACGAGGATGGTCAGCCCATCGCCGGCGCGGAGCTCGAGGTTCACGGCCTCGCCGACACAGGCCGCCAGGTACTGATGAGCTCGGCGCTAGGCGTGCCGCTGCCTAGCGACAGCCCGGCGAACTCCGTCGTGACACCGGCAGCGGGTGACAACCTCGGGGTCACAGCGGGACGCGTGCCCCTGATTCCACTCTCGGGGTCGGCGGCGGGGACCGTGGCGGAGGCCGATGTGCTTGCGTTTCGGACTGACGCCCATGGCGCGTTCCATCTCTCCGGTCTGCCCCCAGGGTCGCTGCGCGTGGCGGCACGCAAGGCCGGCTTCGCGCCGAGCGAGAGCAGCGCCCACGCGCTCCATGCTGGCGAGACACTACGGGAGGTGCAGATCACGCTCTCCCACGGGGGCAGCGTCGCGGGTCGGGTAGTCGATGCGCACGATGCACCGCTCGAACACGTGCGCGTCGAGCTGCTGGCCGAGACCGAAGGCAGCCCGCGCTCGACGGTGAGCGACCAGCTCGGCGCATTCCGCTTCAGCGCGGTGCGCGGTCCGTGGATCGTGACCGCGTACCCGCCCGGGCTACCGCCCGTTCGCGCCAACGCGACGCTGAAGGGCTCCGAGGAACAGACCATCACCTTGCGCGTGGAGACCGAGACGGTAACGCTCGAGGGTCGCGTGCTCGATGGCCGCGCGCGACCGATCGAGAACGCGACGATCAGTCTGCGCGCGCTGCAGGCGAGCACGCCCTTCGCCATCACCGTGCTGAGCGGGGATGACGGGCGGTTTCAGATCGAGGGTTTGCCCGCACCGCCGTACCGTATCAGCGCGGATCATTCCGACTACGCACCGTCGAAGCCGGTGAAGGTCGCGACCATCAGTGACCCGGTCGAGATCGTGCTTGCGAGCGGGTCCAGCCTGCATGGCGCGGTGATCGATGCGCAGTCGAACGAGCCGATCTCGGGCGCGCGCGTGTCCCTGTCTGCGAGCCCCTCCGGCGGCACCCTCGCAGCCCGCAGCCGCAGCGATGGAACCTTCGAGTTTTTGCACGTAACCGATGGACAGTACATGGTTCTTGTCGAAGCCGACGGCGCCATCGCCGAGCGCCGCGAGGTGCCGCTCGGCGTGCCGGAACCGGACCGCGAAGAGACGTTCGTGCTGACTCCCGCGGGCGGCGTGAGCGGCGAGATCGTGGACCGTCTCGGCGCGCCGGTTTGGAATGCGGAGGTTAGCGCGGGTGATCCTCCCGACTGGTCGAAGACCACGCGCACGGATCACGCGGGACACTTCCAGCTGACGGGCTTGGCTCCCGGCGATGTCGTGCTGAGCGCGCGCCATGCTAGCGCCGGCAGCCTCGAGCTCGGTGCGCGTACGCACGTGTACCCGCGACAGGAGACGCCGGGGACGGTGTTGCGCCTGCCGGAAGTCGCCGACGAAGCCAGCTCGAGTGGCGGGAGCGTGGAGGCCAAGCGGTTGGCCGCGACGCCGACTCCGGGGACGTCGCCGGCCGAGAAGGTGGCAACCTTGACGAAGCCCGTGAAGGCAGATGCGCTGGCTTTCAGCGGGCGTGGGAACGACGTGGTCGTGACGAGCGTTCCGACCACCGCGTCAGCGGCGCGGCTCGGGCTCGAGCTGGGCGACGTGCTGCTGGCGGTGGACGGGGAGCCCGTGCGCTCGCCAGCTCAAGCACGGGGCATGGTGCGTGCGATCGGCGGAGCGCAGCCCATGCTCGAGGTTCGACGCGGCGGCACCATCATGCGGCTGCGCGAGCGAAAGCCCTGACGACTAGATCTCCGGGAACTTGCGAGGCCTCGGCAGGACCGGGATCGTGAGTAGGCCTGAGCCACCGCTGCCGCCCGCCTCAGGCGGCGCAGCTTGCGGGTACATCGAGGACCGAAAGCCTGGGACGATCGACGGCGAGTGCCCCTCGGGTGCGTTGGCGGGCTCCTCCACGACGGAGAGGCATTCCTTGAGGATCGCCTTCAGCGTCTCGAACACACCCTCGCCTCGCGCAGCGCTCGCGACCACCTGCACCATGGCCGCTGGAATGCCGAGAGCGATGCGCGCGTCTTCGACGCCGGCAGGACCTGCCAGGTCGCGCTTGTTCCACTGCACGACGGTAGGCAGCTTCGCGGGGTCGTCGCCTTGCAGACGCAGGTTCATCTCGAGGTTCTGCTTGCTCTCGAGGTTGTCGCGCAGGCGCGCGGGCTGGCTGTCGACCACGAACACCACGCCGTCCACGTGGCGCAGCACCAGCTGGCGCGTGCGATCGAGCGCGATCTGGCCGGGCACGGTGCAGAGGTGCGCGCGGATTTGGTAGTCCTTGTAGCGACCGATATCGACCGGTAGCAGATCGAAGAACAGCGTACGCTCGGCCTCGGTATTCAACGCGACCAGCTTGCCGCGCCGCTCGGGCTTGGTGTGCCGGTGGATCTGCTCGAGGTTGGTAGTTTTGCCGCCGAGCCCCGGGCCGTAGTAAACGACCTTGAGTCTCAGTTCTTTGCGCGCGTGATCGACATACGGCATGGCCTACGCTCCAGATACACTAGCCAGCAGGGACAACCTGCACAAGTTGG
The DNA here is from genome assembly GCA_017881055.1 of Sandaracinaceae bacterium. Lineage (GTDB taxonomy): Bacteria > Myxococcota_A > Polyangia > Polyangiales > JAFGIB01 > JADGRF01. Next base: position 3,204 of record JADGRF010000176.1, on the reverse strand, counting down.
TTGTCGCGCTGGGCGTGGCTTTGCAGATCGGCTGCGCGGCGAGCAGTCGCGGTCCGCTCTCGGAGGCCGACACGAACGCCGCGTTTGCGCGCATTCAGGTGCGCGAGGCGGAGGTCGCGGCTGCACAGCGGCGTAGCTCCGTCGCGGCGGCTTGCCCCGCGCAGTGGTTGGCCGCGCGAGACACGTGCAGCGCCAGCGACGCGCTGTGCGCAGATGCGCATAGCCTCGCCGATGCGGACGCCCTGGCGCGCTGCTCGCGGGCGGCCGCGACCTGCGCGCAGTCACTGATTTACGCCCGCCGGTGTCATTGCACATGAGCTTCATTCCCGCCGCCGAAGCAGCGCTCGAGGGACGCGCAAGTCAGGGCCAGGACCAGGACCTGCGCACGGGCCAAGACACAGACTCCTCGCTGGAAGTCGTCGAGCGTGAGCCCGGGCCGGTGTTCGACGCAGATGGGCTGCGCGCGCTGCTCGCGCCGCTGTTTGCGGCCTTCATGTGGGCGGCTGCGATCTTTCGGGAGACGCTGAAGCACGAGCCTCTGGATGCGCTCACGCTGGTGCTGCGCGTGTTCGCGCTCGCGCTCACGCTGCGCGCGCTGTTGAGCTTGCGTACGTTGCTGAAGCGGCTGCGCATGCGCATCGCGCAGGCTCGTTACGGCCTGGTGCTCGCGGATGAAGGCCTGCTATTCCGAACGCCCGAGGGCGATTTCGTCGTGATGCGCAGCGACATCCTCGACGTGCGCGAGCGCGGCGATTGGCGCGGCAAAGGCGGGCGACGCTGGGCTGACGTCTATGTGATCACGCGGCCCGACAGCGGGCGCACGTACTTGGCATTGCCGCCGCTCTTCACGAGCACGCCGGGCATGCTGGCGGAGCGCTTGATGCGTTGGCGCGGTGTGGGACCGGCGCGCGAGGACACGCTGCCTGGCGATTCGGTGCGCGACGAGCTGCCGAGCAAGCTCTGGGAGCGTCTCGCTGCGGGCCAGCGGCCGAGCGACGTCGCGGTGATCCCGCACGGCTCAGGCTGGCTCGCCGAAGGTCCGTACAACAGCGTGTTGCTCGGTGTGGCCGTACTCGATGGCTATCTGCGCATTCCGGCAGCGACGCGCGCAGCGATGGGCAGCATGGGGCCCGTGCTGCTCGCGCTCTTTCTCGTAGCCGTGCCGCTCACGTGGATCCTTCATACGCGGACCCAGATGGCCAAGCAGCGCGGCCTGGCGCTGGTGCTGACCCGCAACGAGCTTCTGCTGCGCACGCGGGCCGGGATTCTGCGAGCACCATGGAGCGCAGTGAGCCGAGTCGAGATCGCGACGCGCCGACGCTGGTCGCTGGTGCGCGGTGCGCACGAGGCGCGCACACTCGTGCTGCACCGCAAAGACGACGGCGACATTCAATACAGCGAAGCGTTGATCGAGCCGCCGCTCGAGGCAGTGGCAGGGTTGTGCGACGCATACCGCAAAGCTTCTGCGGCGTCAGTTGCAGCGCCCATTCAGGGACTGGAACCCGAGTCGACGCCTGCGTCGTAAGCCGTCGGCGCTGGCGGTGCGATGTCTTCGGTGACCGGCACTGCGACGCACGCGATCACGCGCACTCCTGAGCTCGCCTGCACCGTGAGCGTGCGCAGGGCTGCCGCCGTTAGCTGCACGGACGGCTCCGAAGTGCCTTCGAGCAACAGCACGCGTTGACCGCCAAGCTCGAGCCACTGCCCTGACGCGCTGGCGCTGACACGAGCTATCACGCGCACGTGAGACCCGGCGGCGCGCAGACGGAGGCCTGCGTCGGCACCGGGGACACAGCCTGTCGTCGCGTCGCAGGACCAGGCGCCGCTGCGAAGCGCTGCGCCGGCGGCCTCGCGCAGATCCGCTCCCCAGGCGTTGCGGCGCGCGAGCGTGCCGGCATCGATCAGGCTCTGCACGCCGCTCGGAACGCCGGAGTCCGTGCCGAGGAAGCGAATCAGCAGGCGGCTGGCTCGCGGATCGTGCTGCGCTACGAGCGCGCGCGCTTCGGCTTCACGAGCTTCGGGATAGCGCTCGGCGCCAAATGCGAAGGCAATCGCATCGAGCGCGCTGCGGCCACCGATCGCTCCGAGCGTGCGTGCAGCGAACGCGCGCAGGCGCACGTCGTTCAACAGATCGATCAGTGCCGGAACCGCGGAACCGGCGCGCAGCGTGGCGAGCAACGAGAACGCCGCGATGCGCTCGCCCTCCTCGGCGTTTGGATCCTGAGCGAGCTCGATCAAGACGGGCGTGGCCTCCGCGGCTCCGAGGCGCGCCAGCGCGGCGGCGGCGCGACGCGCGAGATCGAGACCGCTGGCGCCGTTCTTTCGCGCGCGCGCCTGTACGTCGAGGACCCGGTCGCGCGCGCTGCCGTCGCTGTCACCGAGCACGAGCAGACACACGGCGGCTTCGTCCCGCACGTGCGGATCGGCATCGTGCTCGACCAGGTTCTCGATGACTTGCTTGGCCTGCACGAGACCGAGACGCGCGACGGCCCACACGGCTTCGGCACGGATGTCGGCGCGCTCCGAGCCGAGGAGCGGCAGGATCTCGGGACCCACGGAACCGTCGCCCAAACGTGCTCGTGCGAGCGCGGATGGCCAGCCGCTGCCGCCCTGCAGTGCGAGCGCTTCCACGCGTGGAAGCGATGCCACCAAGTCGGAGAGCTCCGCGCGCAGGCTGGCGAGGTGCGCGTCGCTCGAGTCGAGCGGGTGAAGCTCGCCAGGGTCCGCCGTCAGATCGTAGGCGCGGCAGGAGCCTGCACGCGCATCGCACAGCGCCTTGTAGCGACCGTCGCTCAGCATGCGCAGCTCGTCGATTGACGCAAAGGCGCGCAGCTCGTCCGCACCGGGCGCATCGGCGTACGCGAGCAGCGCGCCGAGGTCGTCACCGCGCATGCGCGCATCGCGAGGCACGCCGAGGCCTGCCAAGAGCGTGGTCGCGAGATCGACCAGCTCGACCGGAGCGGCAACCGTTCGTGGTGTGGTCTTGCCGGCAGACGACCAGAGCAGCGGCACGTGCACTTGTTCTTCGTACAACGAGGTGCCGTGATGGTAGCCGCCGTGCTCGCCAAACTCTTCGCCGTGGTCGGCCGTCACTATCACGGTCGAGGTCGGGCGACTCGCACGAAACGCACGGATCAGCTCACCGGCTGCGCGGTCAGCCACTTGCACTTCTCCGTCGTACAGCTCGATCGGCCGCTCACCGTG
>JADGRF010000175.1 GCA_017881055.1 Sandaracinaceae bacterium | reverse complement strand
GGTCGCTGCAACGGCGAGTGCGAGCCGCCCAAGGCGAAGGCGGAGTGCGAAGCCACGGCCAAGGCCCAAGCCAAGATGCAGGTCGTGTGCACGCCGCCGCACGTCGTGCTGCGCTTCAAGCTGAAGACCGTTGCCTCGGCCGAGCTCGCGGCGCAGGCGCGCTTCGTCGCTGCGTTGAAGACCCTCGAGACCCGCTTGCCTTCCTTGTTCGCGGCGATCGACCACGCAAAGAGCGTGGGCGGTGCGGGCGACGTGCTCGTGGCCTCGGCGAACGGTGCGGTCAAGGACTCGTTCAAGGCTGCCATCAAGGGCAAGCTGTCCCTCAAGCAGTCGATCGGCCTCGGCTGCGCGGTCAGCGAGCTCGATGCGGTGAGCGATGCGATCAGCTCGTCTTCGGATCGTCTCACGGCGGATCTCAAGCTGACGGCCGACCTCAAAGCGACGCTCGGCATCTCGGGCTGAGCTCGGCTGGTTCGAACGCGAACACGCGGCACGCACACACGGCACCGAGCGGGACCAGCGACTGGTCGCGCTCGGTGCACGTGCTTAAGTGTGGAAGATGAACGTTGCGGTACCTACAAAAGTGTCCCAAACGACACGGGCGCGTGAGCGAAACGCCCCATTTGGGCCTGATTCGAGCGTGCACAAGCTATCCGGCGGGATCAGTGCTATTGCGCTGACGGTGAAGCGCGTCGTGGCAACAATGGATGCACGTGTTGGTCTCGAGAAGAGATTCGTGCTCTTGAGCTTCGCATTGCTGATCGCGGGCTCGCTTACGTACTGGACGCTCGCGGCCCACCACACGAACGTGCCCGCGCTGCTCGCGCTGACGTTGCTGGTTGGCGTAGTCGGGTCAGGCATCTCGCACTACGCGCTGTTCAAGCCGCTGCGTCAGCTGGCCATCATGGCACGGGCCGTCGGCTCGCACGACTACAGCAAACGCTTGCATTTTTCGCGTAGCGACGAGTTCGGCGGCCTCGCAACCGCGATGGATGCGATGTGCGACCAGCTCGAAGCGGCTCAAGTCGCGTCCGAGGCCCACATCGCGGCGCTCGATCAGCTGCGCCATTCCGATCGGATCGCGACGCTCGGGCGGCTGGCATCGTCGGTGGCCCACGAGCTCGGCAATCCTCTGAACGTGATCGAGCTGCGGGCCCAGATGATCGCCGCCGGCGACACGGCCACGCTCGACCAAGCGCGGCACAGCGCAGTCGTGATCGTGGAGCAGGCACGCCGCATGACCACGATCATCAACGAGATTCTCTCCTTTGCGCGCATGCAGCCCGCGAAGGTTGCGCAGCTCGATCTGGTGCCGGTGCTGCGCAAAGGCATCGTGCTCTCCCAGCACGTCTCGAAGAAGCACAACACGCGCATCGAGTTCAAGCCGCCGGCCACCCCGATCGAGATCGACGGAGACGCCGACAAATTGCTCCAGATCATCGTGAACCTCGTCGTGAACGGCGTGCAGGCCATGCCGAAGGGCGGCGTGCTGCGTGTCGATATCGAGAACGAGCGCTGCGCGCCCATCGACGACCCACTCGGCAGCGCAAGAGACTACGTTTGCGTCGCCGTCACCGATCACGGCGTAGGCATACCGGAAACGCAGCTTGCGCGCGTCTTCGAGCCGTTCTTCTCGACGAAGAGTTCCGAGGGCGGAACGGGGCTGGGCCTGTCAGTTGCGCAGGGCATCGCCCGCGAGCACGCGGGCTGGATCAGCGTGGAGAGCGCGGTAGGTGTCGGGTCGGCATTCAGGATTCATCTGCCGAAGGACCGTAGCCACGAGGATAGCGGATCAATTGGCCAGAACAAGCCAAACAATCACGCCGCGTTGGTTGCCAGCTGATGATGCGTGCTTAGATTACACGTGCGGTGACCACGAGTTTAGTCGCGCAGGCGAGACGAGTCCTCACTTTTTGACGGAGGACGCAGTATGCCCGTGACGCAGAAAGCTCCAAGGGAAGACGCCGATCTCGAGGTTCGGCGCGCGGAAGCGTTGGTTCGAACGGGTGCGCTGCAGAGCGCGATCTTCAACAGCGCGAACTTCTCCAGCATCGCGACCGACGCCAAGGGCGTGATCCAGATCTTCAACGTCGGGGCCGAGCGCATGCTGGGCTATACGGCGGCCGAAGTCGTGAACAAGATCACGCCGGCGGATATCTCGGATCCGCAGGAAGTGATCGCACGCGCCCAGGCGCTGAGCGTCGAGCTCGGAACGCCGATCACGCCGGGCTTCGAAGCCCTGGTCTTCAAGGCGTCACGTGGCATCGAAGACATCTACGAGCTGACCTACATCCGAAAGGATCGTAGCCGCTTCCCAGCGGTGGTTTCCGTGACGGCGCTGCGTGACGCGCAGGGCGTGATCATCGGGTTTCTGTTGATCGGCACCGACAACACCGCGCGCAAGCAGGTCGAGGAAGAGCGCACCAAGCTCGATCAGCGCCTGCGCGATCAGCACTTCTACACGCGCTCGCTCGTCGAATCCAACATCGACGCGCTGATGACCACCGACCCGCGCGGCATCATCACCGACGTGAACAAGCAGACCGAGGCGCTGACCGGCTGCACGCGCGACGAGCTGATCGGGGCGCCCTTCAAGAACTACTTCACCGACCAGAGCCGCGCCGAAGCCGCCATCAACCGCGTGCTCAGCGAGGGTCGAGTCACGAACTACGAGCTGACCGCACGCGCACGCGACGGAGCGCTGACCGTGGTCTCGTACAACGCCACGACGTTCCACGACCGCGATCGCAGGCTGCAAGGCGTCTTCGCCGCCGCGCGCGACGTGACGGAACTGAAGAGCTTCGAGCGCACGCTGCAACAGAAGAACATCGAGCTCCAGGACGCGAGCCGGATGAAGTCGGAGTTTCTCGCCAACATGTCGCACGAGCTGCGCACGCCGCTCAACGCGATCATGGGCTTCTCCGAGGTACTGCGCGACGGCTTGGTCGGCGAGATGACCGAGAAGCAGCGCGGCTTCATCGGCGACATCTTCAGCAGCGGCAAGCACTTGCTCGCGCTGATCAACGACATCCTCGATCTGTCCAAGATCGAAGCCGGCAAGATGACCCTGGATCTGGAGCCGGTCGAGGTGTCCTCGCTGTTCGTGAACAGCCTGGCGATCATTCGCGAGAAGGCCGCCGAACGCCGCATTCGTCTGCGCATCGACGCCGCCGACGAGCTGGGCGCGATTAAAGCCGACCCGCGGAAGGTCAAGCAGATCGTCTACAACCTGCTCTCGAACGCGGTGAAGTTCGCGGTGGAGGGCAGCGAGGTCACGCTGCACGCGAGCCGCGTGGCACGTGACGAGGTCGGCACGCTGCGCACCGGCTGGGCGGGGCGACGCTTCCCCCTGGTCGACAACGAGTTCACCGAGTTCCTCAAGATCAGCGTCTCGGACACGGGCATCGGCATCTCGCCCGAGGGGCTCGTCCATCTGTTCAAGCCATTCAGTCAGATCGACAGCGGGCTGGCACGCAAGTTCGAAGGCACGGGGCTCGGCTTGGCGATGGTCAAGCTGCTCGCCGAGCTGCACGGCGGAACGGTCGCGCTCGAGAGCGCCGTCGGCCAAGGCTCGTGCTTCACGGTCTGGCTGCCGTTACGCCCGACCGACAGCGAGCCGATCGCGCATCCGAAAGACGAGCCTGCGCTGCCCAGCGAGGTGCGCTCTGGCGCAGCTACGGCGCTGGTCGTGGAAGATGACTTCAAGTCTGCGGAGCTGATCCGCGTGCAGCTCGAAGCGCAAGGCTTCCAGGTGCTGCACGCCGCCAACGCCGAGACGGCTCTCAAGCTCGCGGCTCTGCGCCCGGTCTCGCTGATCACGCTCGACATCATGCTGCCCAACATGGATGGCTGGGAGTTCCTGGAGCGCATCAAGCGCGTACCCGAGCTCGCGCACATTCCAGTTCTGATCATCTCGATCGTGGCTGATCGCAACAAGGGCTTCGCGCTAGGTGCTGCGGCCGTGATGCAGAAGCCGATCTCACGACAGGACCTGTTCGACTCCTTGATCGAGCTGGGCCTGTTTCCACGCTCGCCGGACACGAAGCTCAAGGTCCTGGTCGCGGACGACGATCCGAAGTCGGTCGAGTTGATCGCCGTGCGCTTGAAAGATCTCGCGAGCACCGTGCTGCGCGCCTACGGTGGGCGCGAAGCGATCGAGCTGGCACGTGCCGAGCGACCGGACGTGATCGTGCTCGACCTCATGATGCCGGAGATCACCGGCTTCGACGTGGTGGACGAGCTGTCGGCCCATACCGAGACCACCGGCATTCCGATCTTGATCGTGACGGCCAAGCACGTCAGCGCAGAAGACCGCAAGCGCTTGAACGGCCACGTCAGCACGATCATGGAGAAAGCCGGCTTCGATCGCGATCGCTTCAAAGCCGAGATCCATCGCGCCATGGCCGGCCGCCCGGTAGTTGGAGCCACCTGACATGGCCAGGGTTCTCATCGTCGAAGACAACCCCGCCAACATGAAGCTGGCGATGTTCCTGCTCGAGTCCGTGGGTCACAGCGTGCTCTGCGCGACCACGGCCGAGTTCGGACTTACCTTGGCACGTGCCGAGGTGCCCAACCTGATCCTAATGGACATTCAGCTGCCGGGCATGGATGGGCTCGAAGCGATCGCGCTGCTCAAGCAGGACAATGAGACGTGCGCGATCCCCGTGATCGCTCTCACGGCTCTCGCGATGAAGGGTGATGAAGAGCGCATTCGCGCCGCGGGCTGCGCCGACTACATCGCGAAGCCGATTCGCTACCAAGAATTTCAGACCACGGTGGCGAACCGATTGGCGGCGGCATGAACAACCCCGCACGCATCCTGATCGTGGACGACCAAGCCGATAACCGGCAGTTGCTCGAGCTCATCCTCGAGCCCGAGGGCTTCGTGCTGCTGACTGCCAGCAACGGCGCAGAGGCGCTGGCGCTCGCCGCGCGCGAACAACCCGACGTGATTCTGCTGGACGCCGTGATGCCGGGGATGAACGGGTATCAAGTCGCGACGCAGCTGAGCAGCGATCCGGCGACCCGCGACATCCCGATCGTCATGATCACCGGCCTCAGTGGCGACGACGCACGCGCGCTCGGCGTGGCCGCTGGCGCCGTAGGCTTTCTCAGCAAGCCCGTGCGGCGCGCGGATGTGTATGCGCAAGTAGACGCGGCCTTGCTCGCGAAGGGAGAACGTAGTCATGTCGGGTAAACTGCTGCTGATCGATGACGACGTGGCGGCCTGCGAGGCGCTCAGCACGCTCTTGACGCATCGAGGCTTCGCGGTGGCCACTGCCAACGCCGGCAGCGAAGCGCTCGAGATGCTCGAGCGCGGCGAGTTCGACGTGGTGGTGTCCGACCTCAACATGCCCGGCATGTCGGGCCTCGAGCTTTGCCAGCGCGCGCACAAGAACTGGCCGAGCCTGCCGATCGTGCTCGTGACCGCCTTCGGCAGCATGGAGATGGCGGTCTCGGCGATCCGCGCCGGCGCGTACGACTTCATCTCGAAGCCGATTCAGACGCAGGAGTTGCTGCTGACGCTCACCCGCGCGCTCGAGCACAAGCAACTCAAAGAAGAAAACAAGCAGCTGCGCGACACGGTCGAGCGGCAGAAGCCGCCCGCCGACATGGTGGGCGAGAGCCCGGCGATGCAGGAGCTGTATTCGCTCCTGGCGCGCGTGGCAGAGACCGACGCCACCGTGCTGATCACGGGCGAGAGCGGTACCGGCAAGGAGCTGGTCGCGCAGGCGATCCACCGTCGCGGCGCACACAGCGCAGGGCCGCTGGTCGCGTTCAATTGCGCGGCGCTGCCGGAGACGATGCTCGAGAGCGAGCTGTTCGGGCACCAGCGGGGCTCGTTCACCGACGCCAAGACCAGCCGCAAGGGCCTGTTCTTGCAGGCCAACGGCGGCACGCTCTTTCTCGACGAGATCGGCGAGATGCCGCTCAGCACGCAGGTGAAGCTGCTGCGCGCGTTACAGGAGCGCAAGGTGCGCCCGGTGGGCGGCGACCAAGAGGTTCCGTTCGACGCGCGCATCGTGTCGGCGACCAGCCGCGATCTGGAGACCGACGTGGAAGAGCAGCGCTTTCGCGAAGATCTCTACTATCGCATCAACGTGATCCGGATCGAGATGCCGCCGCTACGGGCGCGGGGCAACGACGTGCGCCTGATCGCTGAGCACTTCATCGCGCGCTTCGCGCAGCACTTCAAGAAGCGCGTAGTCGGGCTCGAGCAAGCCGCGGCCGACAAGCTGCTGAGCTACACGTGGCCGGGCAACGTGCGTGAGCTGCAGAACTGCATGGAGCGTGCGGTCGCGCTGACGCAGAGCGAGAGCATCACGCTGAACGACCTGCCGGAGCACATTCGTAGCTTCGAAGGCAAGACCTTCGTACTGCCGCTCGAGAACCCGCTGGAGCTCTTGCCGATGGAAGAAGTCGAGCGCCGCTACGTGCTGCAGGTGCTCCAGGCCGTGAACGGCAGCAAGACGCAGGCCGCGACGTCGCTCGGGTTCGACCGCCGCACGCTGTACCGCAAGCTCAAGGCGTACGGCGTCGCGTGACAGGGCACGCACGGTGAGCCTGAGACGATCCGGTTGGGACATTTCGCCCCGCGGCCGAGCCTCGTCCCCGTTTCGTTCCCATTCCCAGGGCAAACACCGGATCCGGCCTGCGCGCCTGCACGGCACGCTCCGTGCACTATGCGGGACTACACGGGCACGGGTTCGGGAGGCAACGACATGAACTGGGATCAGATAAGCGTCGCCGGCAAGAGGAAGATGCTGCTCGGCAAACTGCAGGCTCGCTACGGCGTGCTCAAGGAAGAAGCCGAAAAGCAGGTCGACGTCTGGATAGCGAAGGTGCTGTCCAGCAAGGGGACCCACGAGTCCCAACACGAAAAGGCGGACAAGACATCATGAAGACTATCATTCTCTCGGCGGGCGCGACGTTGCTGTTAGGCGTTGGTTGCGCGGGTACCTACCCTGCTCCCACGCAGCAAATGGCGGACGTTCAATCGGCCGATCGCAGCGCGACCGAGCTGGGCGCGCAGAACAACCCCAGGGCGCAGCTGCATCTCAAGCTCGCCGAAGAGCAGATCAAGCTCGCAAAGAAGGCGATGGACGACGACGACAACAAGCGGGCCGACGGCCTGCTGATGCGCGCGAAGGCCGACGCCGAGCTCGCAGTGGCGCTCACGCGCGAAGACAACGCGACCATGGCCGCGATCAAAGCAACGGACCAGTCGGACGCACAGCGCTCGACGAACGCGGAACAGGGAGCGCAACGATGAAAACATCAGTCGTCTTGAAAACGGGTTTGGTCGTGTTCCTCGCGTCCACGGGCTGTGCCACGGCTGCTGCTCCCGCGGAGCTCGTGACCGCGCGTACCTCGTACAACCATGCGCAACACAGCTCGGCTGCGAAGCTCGACCCTGCGGACTTGTACACCGCGCAGAAGGCGATCGAAGCCGCTGAGCAGTCGTACGCGAAGCAGGGCGATACGCAGGAGACGCGAGATCTCGCGTACACCGCGGACCGCCGTGCGCAGATCGCCGAGTCTCGAGCCAACGCCGCGCAGGCGAGCCAAGGCGAGCAGCAGACCATCACCACCATGCACGACGATCAGACGGCGCAGGTGAAGGCCACCTCGACGCAGCTGCGTGGCGCGAACGAGAAGCTGGCGCAGCAAGGCCAAGCGATCAAGACCAAGGACGAGCAGTTGGCTGCCGAGAAGGCCGCCCGCGAAGCAGCCGACAAGCGTGCAGCGCAAGCCGCCGCAGATCTCGCCAAGTTCGCATCGGTGAAGCAAGAACCGCGCGGCATGGTGATCACCCTTTCCGGAGGCGTGCTCTTCGCATCGGCGAAGTCGGAGCTTCTTCCGGAAGCGCAGATCAAGCTGAACAGCGTGGCCGAGGCGCTCACGCAGCAGGATCCCGACTCGAAGATCGTCGTGGAAGGCCACACGGATTCGCAGGGCTCGGCCAGCTACAACGAAGACCTCTCGCAGCGGCGGGCTCAGACGGTGCGCGAGTATCTCGTGTCGCGCGGTATTTCAGCTGACCGCGTGTCGTCGCAGGGCTTCGGCTCCGCGCGCTCCATCGCGGACAACAAGTCCCCCGAGGGCCGCGCGAACAATCGCCGCGTCGAGATTGTGGTACAGCCGGCGACCCCTCACTGACCCGAGTGTGATGGTACGCCAGGGGATCGCGTTGGCGGCTTCGCTGCCGGCGCGATCTCGTCTCGTGACACCCTTGCACGGCGTAGCAGCGCTCCAGGATCTTCTCATGAACGGCGACTCCGGTCCTTCCGACACCGCGTTGTTTTCAGTCGTAGGCGTCGGTGCGTCCGCGGGCGGCCTCGAGGCGTTCTCCCAGCTGCTGCAACAGGTGCGGCCCGATACCGGTTTTGCGTTCGTACTGATCCAGCACTTGGATCCGACGCATCCGAGCTTGCTCAGTGAAACGCTCGCCAGGGTCACGACCATGCCTGTGCAGCAGGCCGAGCAAGGCACGAAGATCGAGCCCGGTCACGTCTACGTGATCGCTCCGAACACCGACATCGCGCTGCATGAGGGGCGGCTCGTACTGTCCCCGCGTCGCCACGACGGTCCGAAGTCACGCTTGCCGATCGACTTCTTCTTCAAGTCGCTGGCTGCGGAGCTGCACAGCCAGGCGATCGGCGTCGTGCTCTCGGGGGCGGCGTCCGACGGCACCGAGGGGCTGCGCGCGATCCGCGAGCAGGACGGCATCACGTTCGCGCAGGCGCCCGGTTCCGCGAAGTTTCCCAGCATGCCCCAGAGCGCGATCGATGCAGGCGTCGTCGACTACTGCCTGGACATTCCGAGCCTCGCAGAGGAGCTCGAGCGCCTGAGCCATCACCCGTACGTGCTCGCGCCCACGCCGCCGCTCGACGACGCCGAGCGCGGCGTGCGCGCGGAGATCTTCGCACGTGTGCGCCGCGAGATCGGCATCGACTTCAGCGAGTTCAAGTTGCCGACCGTGCAAAGGCGGCTCGCGCGGCGCCTGGCCGTGCGCGGCGTGCCCGATCTGCAGACGTACCTAGGCATTCTGAACGAGGACCCGACCGAGGTCCGTGCGCTCTACGAAGACATGCTCATCCACGTGACCTCGTTCTTTCGAGATCCGCAGGTGTTCGAGGCGCTGCGCACGTACGTGTTGCCCGAGATCTTCAAGTACAAGCAGGACGGCGCGACGGTGCGCGCCTGGGTGGCTGGGTGCTCGACGGGTGAAGAAGTGTACTCCCTTGCGATCACTCTGCTCGAGGCGGCCGACGAGTCGCCCACGGCGCGTCACATTCAGGTGTTCGGCTCGGACGTCAGCGAAGTCGCAATTCAGAAAGCGCGCGCAGGGATCTACAGCGAACACGTGATGCGAGACGTCAGCGAGGAGCGTCGCAACCGCTTCTTCACCAGGGTGGAGAACCGGTACCAGATCAACAAGAACGTGCGGGATCAGTGCATCTTCGTGCGCCACGACTTGGTGCGGGATCCACCCTTTTCCAAGCTGGATCTCGTCAGCTGCCGTAACGTGCTCATCTACTTCGATCAGGTGTTGCAGAAGAAGGTGCTTCCGACGCTGCACTATTGCCTGAACCAGCCCGGGTTCCTCTTGCTCGGGCGGAGCGAGAACGTCGCAGGGCTCAGCCAGCTGTTTTCGCTCGCGGACAAAGAGAACAAGATCTTCAAGCGCAACGCCGCGCCGAGCGTCCTGCGCTTCGCGATGCGCTCGGACTCGGAATCCGTCGCGACGCGCGGGGTGGAGGTACGCCGTGGACCGCAGCTGGAACCCTCGGCGGCGTTCGCAAGGCACCTCGATCGCCTGCTCTTGGCTCGCTACTGCCCGCCGGCCGTGCTCGTGAATCAGAGCATGGACGTGCTCCTGTTCAGCGGCGCGACCGGCGCGTACCTGCAAGCGGCGCCGGGCAAGCCGCAGAACAACCTGATCGGCATGGCGCCCATGGGCCTGATCGCGGCGCTGCGCACGACGATCGCCGAAGCCGCCAAGGACAAGGCTGTCGTGCGCTGCAAGAACGTCGAGATCGGCCAGGACGGCGTATCGAAGCTCTGCGATCTGGTGGTGGTTCCGTTCAGCGGTCATCCCGAGGCGAAGGAGCCGCTGTTCATCGTGTTGTTCGAAGAGCACGAGCTCGGCCGCGGACCAGGAGACTTACTGTCTCCCGCAGATCGCAACGCCGACGGTGCCACCGACCAGCGACGCAGCGCTCATCTGGAGCACGAGCTCGGCGCAACCAAGGAGTACATGTACTCGCTGATCGAGGAGCACGGCCGCACCAACGACGAGCTCGGCGCCTCGAACGAAGAGCTGATCTCCGGCAACGAAGAGCTCCAGAGCATGAACGAGGAGCTGGCGACCGCGAAGGAAGAGCTGCAGTCGGTCAACGAGGAGTTGACGACACTGAACGACGAGCTGCAGCGCCGTAACAGCGAGGTCTCCCAGGTGAATACGGATCTCGTGAACTTCGCGCAGACCGTGGACATTCCCATCCTCACACTCGACCGGCAGAGCCGCATCCGGCGCTTCACACCGAACGTGCGCAGCATCCTGAACGTGCTGCCTTCGGACGTGGGACGCCCGATCGACGACATCAAGCTGAACATCGACGTGCCCGACGTGAGCGCGCAGATCGCGGAGGTGCTGGCCACTGCGAAGATCAAAGAGAGCGAGGTTCAAGACCGAAGCGGGCACTGGTACCGCATGCAGATTCGTCCGTACGAGCTCGCGAATAAGGTGATCGACGGCGTGATCCTTTCGCTCGTCGACATTCACGCGCTCAAGCAGCTGGTCTCGGATGCCGAGAATGCGCGCCTCGGGGCCGAGCGAGCCAACCATGCCAAAGACGACTTCTTGGCCGTGTTGTCGCACGAGCTACGCACACCGCTGTCCAGCATCTTGCTGAATGCGCAGCGCCTGCGCTCGGGTAGCGTCGTGGACCGCGCGGACTTGCAGCGCGCCGGTGAGGCGCTGGAGCGCGCGACCTGGCTTCAGGTGAAGCTGATCGACGACCTGCTCGACGTCTCCCGCATCATCGCGGGCAAGCTCACGCTCGAGAGCCGGCGCGTCGATCTGGGGAGCGTCGTGCGCGCGGCACTCGACAACGTGGCCGTCGAGCTGGAAGCCAAAGCGCTCGCGCTTCACCTATCGATCGACCCTGCACTGACACCGATCTGGGCCGATCGCGTGCGCGTGCAGCAGGTGGTCTCGAACCTACTGACAAATGCCATCAAGTTCACGCCGCGTGAGGGTGCAATCACGATCACCGTCGATAACGCCCCGCACGCCCCGCACGCCCCCGCCTTCGCCCGCCTGCGCGTCACGGACACGGGCATCGGCATCGAGCCTGAGTTCTTGCCGCAGGCGTTTGCGCGCTTCTCGCAGAGCGATCGTTCGATCACGCGCACGTACGGAGGCCTCGGGCTCGGTCTGGCGCTCGTGCGCCACCTCGTGGAGCAGCAGGGCGGAACGGCGCAGGCGGAGAGTCCGGGAAAGAACCAGGGCGCCACGTTCACGGTCACGTTTCCACTCGCGACCACGTTGCACCAAGGAACGGCCGAGCTCGCTCACACACCGGCACCCAACAGCCCGCTCGATCGGCCCGGCAAGAAGCGGCAGTACGAGGCGCTGCGCGGACTACGAGTTCTCGTCATCGACGACGACCTGCGCACGCGCGAAGCCATCCACGAGGTGCTCGCGCTCGCAGGCGCGAATGTCACGCTGGCAGACTGCGCGGCGGCAGGCATGCTGGCCGTGGAAGCGTGGAAGCCACAGGTGATCCTGTGCGACATCGCGATGCCGGTGGAGGACGGCTACACGTTCATCCGCAGGGTACGCGCGCGGCCCGAAGACCATGCGGCGCCGATTCCGGCGCTCGCGCTCACCGCCATGGCCGCCGAGGCTGATCGGCGCCGGGCGCTCTCCGCGGGGTTCCAGCTGCACTTGGCAAAGCCGATCGACATCGACAGGTTGCGAGATGCCGTGCTCGAGCTCGCGAAATTGGCGGGCGCGCCGGTTGCTCCAGTGGCTCCGCTCACCCGATGACCTCGGGCGAAACCGCATGACTCCCTTCGCATTTCTAGGCACGTATCCCCCGCGACGCTGTGGCATCGCCACGTTCACACACGATCTGGCGGAGGCCGTGACGTCCGCAGGCAAGCAGACGCGTCCCATGGTGCTCGCCGTGACCGACCCCGCAGGCCACTACGCGTACCCGCCCGAGGTGAAACACGAGATTCGCCAGGGCGTGAAGGGTGACTACGCGCGCGCGGCCGAGCTCGTGAGCTACAGCGACGCTCGCATCGTCTCCATTCAGCACGAGTACGGCATCTTCGGTGGCGACGATGGCAGCTACATCTTGGATTTTCTCACGCCGCTGCGCGTGCCTTCCATGGTGACGCTGCACACCGTGCTCAAGCAGCCGTCGACCTCGCAGCACAGCATCGTGCAGCAGATGGCGAAGCAGTGCGCGAACGTGATCGTGATGAGCCAGGTCGCGAAGGAGCTCTTGGCCAGCGGCTACGACGTACACGGTCCGAAGATCCAGATCATCCGACACGGAATTCCAACCATGCAAGCGACCGATCAGGAGTCGCTGAAAGCAGGCTTCGGTGTGGCGGGACGGCGCATGCTCCTGACCTTCGGCCTACTCAGTCCGAACAAGGGCATCGAGACGGTGATCCGCGCTCTGCCTGCCGTGATCAAGGAGTTTCCCGACCTCGTGTACTTCGTGGTTGGCGCGACGCATCCCGTGGTTCTGCGCCGCGACGGCGAAGCGTACCGAACCATGTTGGAGCGCGAAGCCGAAGCGCTCGGCGTCCGCGACCACGTGGTGTTTCGCGATCAGTTCGTGAGCCGGGTCGAGCTCGGTCACTACTTGCAGGCTACCGACATATTCGTGAGCCCGTATCTGAACGAAGCGCAAGTAACCAGCGGTGCGCTCTCGTATGCCATGGGCGCGGGCGCAGCCGCGGTGTCGACTCCGTATTGGCACGCGCAGGAGCTGCTCGCCGAGGGTCGCGGCAAGCTGTTTCCCTTCCGCGACAGCGCAGCGCTCAGCCGCACGCTGCTCGAGTTGTTCGGCTCGGGGACCGAGCTTGCGCGCGTTCGTTCCGCCGCGGTCGAGTTCACGCGCTCGATGCACTGGCCAAACGTCGGTCGTAGCTACCTCGAGCTGGCGATGAAGACGTTGGCGGACGCACCCGCACGTCGCCCCGCGTTGAAGGCGGCGCGCGCCAGCAGCGTGCCCGAGCTACGCCTGGACCATCTGCACCGGCTGACCGACGACACCGGCATCATTCAGCACGCGACGTACAGCGTGCCTTTACGAAGCACCGGCTACTGCGTCGACGACAACGCGCGTGCACTGATCGTCGCGCTACACGCAGATCGCCTGCAGAGCTCACCCGATACGCGGCGCCTGGTGACCACGTACCTGAGCTACGTGAACGGAGCGCAGCGAAGCGACGGCAGCTTCCACAACTTCATGAGCTACGGCCGCGTCTTCCTCGAGGCCGAGCGCTGCTCGGACGACTGCCTGGGACGCGCGGTTTGGGCGCTCGGCGTCACCGCACGCTTGGCGAGCGATCAAGGCTGTCGGCTCTTGGCGCGCGACATGTTCACGCGTGCGCTGCCCTGCACGCAGAAGCTTGGGCCGCGTGGCACGGCGCTCGCAATCCTCGGCCTCACGAATCTGCTCGTGATCGAAGCCGAGTCCACGTCGCTGCGCAGCGCGCTCGACGCACTGACCGCCACGCTCTTGCAGCGCTACAGGGAGCAGGCGTCCGACGACTGGCACTGGTTCGAACCCACGCTCACCTACGACAACGCGACCCTGCCGCTCGCGTTGTTCAAGTCGTACGCCATCACGGGCAATCGCGAAGCGCTGCGCGTCGCGCGCGAGACGCTGGAGTTCCTCGAGAAGACCTGCTTCGATCACGACCGTCTGCACCTGATCGGCAACACGGGCTGGCACAGCCGCGGCGGCGCCAAAGCCGAGGCCGACGAGCAAGCCATCGACGCGTGCGCGTTCGTGTTGGCGTTCCGCGCCGCCTACTTGGCCACCGACGCGCGGCACTACCTGCGGCGCATGCGCGAGTCGTTCGCTTGGTTTCTCGGTGAGAATCGTCTCGGTCTGCCGCTCTACGACTTCGCGACCGCCGGCTGTCGCGACGGGCTCGGAACCACGCACGTGAACCTCAACGAAGGCGCCGAGAGCACGATCTGCTTCTTGATGTCGCTGATCGACATGCTCGAGCTCGCCGGCGAGACCCCCGAGCACGCCATACCAAGCGAAGAAGAGAACAATTGATGTCCTCCGTCACCGTCACGCGCATGCGGCAACGCGTGCAGGCCGAGCCACGCCGCGTCCTGGCGAAGCCGTTCTTGCCAGGCGAAGAGCTGCTCTTGCCCGGCGTGTCGCGCGCGGCGCTCCTGCTCGAGCGGATCATGGCGATCCCGGAGGCCGAAGTTCCCGCGCTGGTGCTCGGCATGCTGCGCGACTTCGCGCCACGTCATCACGCCTTCGAGCAGCTGCTCCACAGACACTTCGACATGGTAGCCCACGACATCGCTGCGAATGCGGTCGTGAGCGCAGAACGCAAGCTGCTGATCGGCGCGTATTTCACGCACGAGTACGCGGTCGAGGCCGCCGCGCTCTTCAATCCGTCGCTCGTGCCGGCGCCGGACCAAACCGGAATGGCGGCGGACGAGCTGCGCGTGATCATGAGCCTGCGCGCGGTCGGCGAAGGTCACCTGTCATCGATCGAGTTTCGCTCGGGCGTGATCGAGGCGAGCGGCGAGCTGCGCGTCGATCCGCCGGGGCCGTACTTGGTCAGCGGTCATCGCACGCCGCCGAACAGCTACAGCAAGCACCGCTTCAGCGCCAAGCTACACGAGCTCGGCGCGAGCAACGAGCTCTCAGGCAGCGTGCTGGCGCAGCTGCCAACCAGCTTCACGTTGATCGAGCTGGAGGCCGAGCTGACGGCGCTCGAGCAGGACGGTCCGCCGCCGGCGATCGGCTTCGAGACGCTCAAGATGATCCGCGTGCTTGCGTCATCCAACTACGTCACCAAGTTCCCGGACGACTCCGAGCTGGCCGAGCGCGTGATCTTCCCCGCGGGCCCGAACGAGACGCACGGCATGGAAGACGCGCGCTTCGTCCGCTTCACGCACGACGACGGCGCCATCAGGTACTACGCCACGTACACGGCCTACGACGGCTTCAGCATCTTGCCGCAGCTGATCGAGACCACGGACTTCGTGACGTTCGCCATCTCCACGCTCAACGGCGCAGCAGCGCAGAACAAGGGCATGGCGCTCTTCCCGCGCTTGATCAACGATCACTACGTGATGCTCTCGCGCAAGGACCGCGAGAACATCTACCTCGCGACGTCGAAAGACGTGCACTTCTGGAACGACGCCGTCGAGCTGCATAAGCCGACACGACCGTGGGAGCTGATGCAGATCGGCAACTGCGGCTCGCCGCTCGAGACGAAAGAAGGTTGGCTCGTGCTCACGCACGGCGTCGGGCCAATGCGCCGCTACACGATCAGCGCCCTGTTGCTCGACCTGGACGACCCCACGCGCGTGATCGGCCAGCTCACCGAGCCGCTGCTCGAGCCCGACGCGTCCGAGCGCGAGGGCTACGTGCCCAACGTGCTCTACACCTGTGGCGGCTTGATCCACCAGGATCAGCTCGTCGTGCCGTACGGCTTTTCCGACGCGGGCATCGCGGTCGCGCGCATGCAGGTCGCAGAGTTGCTAGCGCAGCTCACGGCCGCCGCCTGACCCGCTGGGACGGCGTGGTCTTGGCCAACGCGCTCGCTCGGTGGTAGATGCAGCCGCTATGCTGAAGACGATCGCCATCATCGTCGCGGGCCTGTTGGCGTGCTTGCTGGCGTTCGCTGCAACCCGCCCCGACAGCTTCCGCGTCGAGCGCAACGTGTCGATCAAGGCGCCGCCGGGCAAGATCTTCCCGCTGATCAACGACTTCCATCGTTGGAGCGCATGGTCGCCGTGGGAGAAGCTCGACCCGACGATGAAGCGCACCTACAGCGGCGCGCCGAGTGGCACCGGCGCCGAGTACGCCTGGGATGGCAACGACAAGGTGGGCGCAGGGCACGTGCGCATCGGGCAAGCGTCACCGCCTCGCAAGCTACTGGTGGAGCTGTATTTTCCTGAAGCCCTTCGAAGGCCACAACATCGCCGAGTTCACGCTGGAGCCTGCGGGCGAAGGCACGGAGGTCACTTGGGCGATGCATGGCCCAAGTCCCTACATCTCGAAACTGATCGGTGTCTTCTGGAGCATGGACAGCTTGATCGGCAAGGACTTCGAGGCCGGCCTCGCGAGCATGAAGCGCGCCGCCGAGCAGTGCCAGCTGCAACTGTGCTCAAACCAGGCCCCGTAACCAACCGGTGATCTGCGCCGCGGAGAGAGCCCCGCTCTGCCGCGCAATCTCCGAGCCGCCGCGGAATACGACCATCGTCGGTATTGAACGAATCGCGTGGCGTGCCGCCGTCTGGGGCGCTTGCTCGGTATCCAGCTTCGCGAACAACGCCCGTCCAATGCTGCTCTGGGCTGCGGCCTCGAACTGCGGCGCCATGGCTCGGCACGGGCCGCACCACGGCGCCCAGAAATCCACGATCACCGGCAGTTCCGCGTGCGTCACGTAGGTCTGGAACGAGCGGTCGTCGAGCACGGCGGGGTGTGAGCCGAACAGGGCCGCGTGGCAGCGACTGCAGATCGGGTGGTCGAAAAGGCGCGCACGTGCGACACGATTGACGGCCCAGCACGAGGCGCATGGCACGTGCACGTGCTCGGCGGAATGAGCTGCTGCTGACGCTTCCACACGCGGGACGTAAGCACGACGTAGACCGGCGCAACAAATCCTGTGGCCGCATCGGCGCATGTGCGACACTGGGAGAAAGGCCGTGAAACCCTTCGTGTCCAATGCGCTCCGGCAGCGATCGAACGTCCGCGACGTGACCTTCGATCGCGTGTACCCGGACAAGATTCGACTCGTGTCCCCGCGCTTCTGGACGCCCGTTGCGGTCGCGACCACCGCGGGTATCTGGCTGGAAGAGCTGGGCTGCGAAGCCCTGCTCGACATCGGCTCGGGCTCGGGCAAGTTCTGCATCGTGGCGAGCTTGGTCGCGGGCCGCGCCTGCACCGGCGTCGAACAACGCGCCCACTTGGTGGACGCCGCGCGGGTGGCCGCCGCCACGTACCAAGCCGACTGCACGTTCATCCACGGCCTACTCGAGAGCGTCGATGCGTCGCGCTTCGATGCGTTCTATTGCTTCAACCCTTTCGGCGAGAATCTCTACGAGCGCAAAGAGCAACTCGACGACGCCGTGGAGCTGTCCGAGCTGCGTCACTTTCACGACATCGCGATCGTCGAGCGCTGGTTGCAGGACGCGGCCGTGGGCACGTGCTTGTTCACCTACCACGGCTTCGGCGGGCGCATCCCGGCAAGCTTCGAGCTGCTCCGCAGCGTCGCGATCGGCAGCGATCAGCTACGGGCATGGCAAAAGAAGGCGCCCGGACCCACGAGCGAGTACTTCGTGGAAGTCGACGGAGCGGTCGAGCTGTGCGCCGCCGACGCGGCCGAAACCACGTAACCGCGCGGGGCATTTTGGTCGCGCAAGATCGTCTCGTTCCGCGGCGATCGCGGCCTCGTGCTCAGCACGCGCGCCACGGACCGCTGGCATCCATCATGCAGCATGCAGCACGGAGAAAGAACCCCTATGACAACTCCTCACAACGTCGCAGTGATCATCGGCAGTCTCCGCAAAGATTCGCTCAACCGCAAAGTTGCCCAAGCCGTCATGAAGCTTGCCCCGGACGCGCTGAAGTGTGAGGTCATAGAGATCGGTCAGCTTCCGCTCTACAACCAGGACCACGAATCGGAACCGCCGCCGGCCGTTCGCGACTTCAAAGCTCATGTGGCACGCATGGACTCCGTGCTGTTCTTCACGCCGGAATACAATCGCTCCGTTCCCGGCGTGCTCAAGAACGCGCTGGACATCGGCTCTCGACCTTACGGAAAGAGCAGCTGGAACGGCAAGCCCGCCGCGATCGTCAGCGTGTCTCCCGGGGCGCTCGGCGGCTTCGGCGCGAACCATCATTTACGTCAGTCCCTGGTATTCCTGAACATGCCGACCATGGGACAGCCCGAAGCGTACATCGGCAACGCGGCCGAGCTGTTCGAACCGAACGGCTCGTTCAAGACCGCCACGCGGGAGCTGATGCAGAAATTCATCGACGGATTCAACGCCTTTAGCCAGCGCAACGCCCAAATCTAGCGCGCGCGTGACCCGCGTCAGCGCGAGCCGCCAAGCGCGTCGAGCCACGTGACGAGCCCGCGCATCGCATCCGGAAAGTACGCAGCCACGGCCAGCGCGACGGGAAGCAAGCCCCAGCCGGCGATGCGCAGCAAGTTGTTGCGAAAGGTGAACTCGCCAGGGTTGCTGCCACCGATGTGGCTCAGCACCTCGTCGCGCTCCACACCGAGAAAGATCGTGCCGCTCGCGATCACACCCGCCATGGACAGCAGCGCGAACACCGTCACGAACAGCCGGCGCACCGTGAACACGTAGCTGGTGCTCGATAGCAGCAGCACCGCGGTCCCGACGGTGATCACCCAGATCAAGAAGCGAAACTGCTTGATCCAACGCGTCAGCCCGAACGCCACGTAGGACGCTAGCGCCGCGCGCAGGGCAGGCCGCTCCGCCTCCGGTGCCGTGCTGTCGAGGGCGAGCCGTGCGCTCTCCGCGGCACGCAGCAGCGTCGTGAAGTCGTCGCTGCTGGTCAGGCTCGTGAACGTCTTCCGGCGCGGGTCGTCGCGCTTGGTCGGCACGGCGCCGAGCAGGTGCAGCGCCGCGTCGAGCTCGGTCGGATCTTGGCGGCCCATGGCGAGCTGCGTGGCCACGCTGCGCTGAAACGGCGCGTGGAGCTGCTTGAATGCGTCGCCGAGATCACTCACGGCAAGACAGCGCAAGACGTCACTCAAGTGGGACCACAGGCTCAACGCTTTGAGCATGCTGGTGGCCGTGATGCCCAAGCTGAGCAAGAGCGCGAGCACCATGGCGGCCGACAGCGGCTGGGTCTCGAGCGTGAGGCCGTGCAGGCGCGGCAGCGTGCCCGGCCTGATGTAGAGCGCGAGCACGACAGGGACCAGCAGAACAGCGAATGCCGTCCCGTAGTAGCCGTAGCCTCCCGGCAAGAGCGTGCTTTCGAACAACGCGTTTTCGTGCTGCTCCAAGGCGGAATCGGCGGGCATTGCGCGCGTCAGCATCAGGTTTCGACGACGCGCGCCGAGGCCCTGTGTGGTTGCGTCGTTCGTTGGCGGCTCAGCTGACACGTCACCGAAGTCGATCACGCGCAGGCGCGAGGCGTGGGCGAGCGCGAAGTGGTACACGAGCCCGAGCGCCAGGAGCAGCATGCACAGAGGCGAGACGCCGCTGCCGACGTCGACCGCGCGCAGCAGGAACAGCGACCAGGCCTCGGGCTCGATCGCGAACATACCGCAGCAGGCGAAGAAGCCGATCGCCAACACCGGCACGCCGCCGAGCAGCAAGGCAAGTGCCGGGCGCTTACCCAAGACCGGCTCGTGCGCGGCCGTGCCAGAAAGCACGAGCTTCCAGGTGCGCAAGACCGTGAGCGCGGATACGAGAAGCAGCGCGAGACACGCGCCTGCCACGAGGCCGCGCGCGGACACGAACGACGCGGAACGCAGCAACATGAGCCGGGCGCTGCACAGGATCAGCAGCGACGAAAACACCGAGGCCTGCGAAATCCCGAGAAACACCTGGTGCCATGCCTTCACGAGCGGATCCCGGCACGGGAGAAAGCCCGCCAAGAACCAGGCGTAGCGCCGTACCCGCGAACGATCGTCTCTGCGCAACAACGCGTCGATCACCAGCACGTTGAACAGCGTGAGCACGAGCAAGAACGCCGTCAGCATCGAGAAGCTGCCGGGCACGGGCACGTTCTGCGGCGCGTGCTCCATCGAGAGCGGCCAGAACTGCCCGTGCGAGAGCACGCCGAGCGAGAGATTCATCGGCGCACGCGGACGGCTTTCATCCACGAGCCAGCGGATCGCGTGAAAGATCCCGGATGCGGGATCGCGACCGAGCGCGGAATGCAGGATCTGCTGGCTCGCGTCGCCGGCGTCGATCGGCGGATAGGCGCTGACCACCAGCGCACCGCGCAAGTCGTTCGTGTACTCGCTGCTCAGAAACGAGCTCTCCATTTGAAAGAGCGAGACGCGCATGTCGGGCACGGCGCTCTTCACGCGCCGGCTCAAGAACGCGACGTCATCGGGCAGGACGCCGCTCACGAAGACATCGCCGACGCGCTGCGACTGCAACGTGGTGAACACGCGCTGCAGCGCGATGTCGTGCAGCTGCATCGTCGCCTGCGGAGCGAAGGGTGTCAGCATGTCACTCGCGGTCACGCGGGCGTCGAAGCTGGTGGGCAAGCTGCCGGGAGGCAACCGACCGCCATACGTACTGCCGTCCTTCGAGGCGCTACTCTCGAGCGCGCCGTACGCCTCGCGCAAGGCCGAGATGTTCGGCGGGTAGGCCACGTCGATGGTGCGACGCGGCTCGCGCGCTGCGGTAAACAGGCCGGAGCGCGCACTGCGTCCGTACACCGTGCCGCTCTCCTGCAACACCGCTACCTGATCGTGCGCGGGATCGAGCTTCAAGAATTGCAGCAGCAGGTCTTGGCGCTCACGCAGGCCGCGCGTGAACGAGACCGACGTGGTGAAGCGATTCCAGTACACCTCCGCGATCGAGCCCGGCGCAGTCATCGAGCCGCTGGCGGCGCGATACTTCACGCAAGCGTGGTGCTCGGCGAAGTCATCGAGCACGCGCACGGTGCTTGCGGACGCACCCGAGTGGTACGGCCCGAGCAGACGCACCTCGTCACGAGTCGGATCTCCCACTGCGCAGGCCGGGCGCACGGAAAGAAGCCCGAGCGCGGCCTCTAGCTCCTGCTTGTTCACACCCCAGGTGGACGACTCACCGACGAGCAACAGCACCAGGTAGTCGTCGAGCTTCGTGGTCTTCCGAAACAGCACTACGTCGGGGCAGCGCGCGCCGGCAGAATCGTGATCGCCCTGGCCGCTGAGCACGAAGTGATCGCGCACGTAGTCTTCCTCGGCGAGGCCCTCCACGATCGCTTCGAGGCCGTTGTCGTAGACGGCTTGTCCCGGCGTATCGATCGGGTCCGGCAGCGCCGCGAGGATCGTGTGATCCAGCGGCAGCGGCATGGTGACGGGAATCGAGCTCTCGTCGAGCACGTGCTGCACGCGCGTACGACACGAAGCCACCGGTGCCGCCCCCGAACGTTCGCGATGGGACCACGCCCGTGCACCCGCCGCAGCCGCCTCGGCCGACGGCTGCGGCGTACCCGAGACCGTCGGCAACGCCACGCGCAGCGCGAGCATCAACAAGAGCGGTCCAGCCCAATCCGCGGATGCGCGTGTCATGTCCCCCCGAGAACGCTACGCCTTGACCATCATGAAGATACGATCCGAAGGCAAACGCAGAAGCTCGATGTCGATCACCGTCGTCCGATGCGGCGCGATCCAGGCGACCAGCTCGTCCGACGTGAGCTCGTAGCGCATCGGCAGATACGCGATTTGATCCGTCTGCGGCTCGGTCGCGGACACTTCCAAGTACAGGCCGCGCACGTCGGGCAAACGCGGCTCCCAATCGCCGGTCTGCTCACTCCAGGCGTGCGTGCGCAGGTAGAACGCGATCACGTTCGGCGTGGTGTCGTTCACGTGCCGATCCTCGAGCAGGTCGCGAATTGGAACGATCGACTTTTCCGGCGTGCTCTCGGAGTCGAAGAAGATATCGAAGTGCTCGACCGGTCGCCCGTCCTGGTCGCGAACGCGAAACACGATCTGCGCGTGCGCATCGTACTGCGCGCGGGGCTCGTCGATCAGGTGCTTCCAAAAGCCGGGCGCCTGAAATTTGCGTGCCTCGCCAAACGTGAGGTCGGTCTCCGCGTCGAAGCTCGCACCCGCCGCCTGCCACTCCGGATCGCTGCTCACGCCGAGCGCTGTGCGCACCAAGCGAATCACCTGATCGCGAGGCTGCTTGCCAATCACGATGCCCATGTCGTCGCCCGTGTGAGCGCACTGGTACGGGATCGCAAACGGGATCTGCGGCATGGCATCGAGCCCGGGCGCGAACGCCTCGACGCGCTCGTACCAGCTGTCGCGCTGCCCCGTGCGTTGCAGGTGTTGTTGCTCTTGCGCCGCGGCCGCCGGCCACGCCAGCTCCTGGGCCGCTTTGGTCGAGCGAAAGTGCATGTAGTGCGTGTTGACGTTGCTGGCGGACACGCGCACGACGCCATCGGAGCCGTCTTCGCGCGCGTAGCGAATCGGGGCTTCGAACCACTTCACGTCCGCTTGCGTGCCCACGATCACGAACTCGAAGATGCCGTAGTCGGCACGCATGCGGCTGCCGCGTCGCATGAAGTGCACGTTGAGATCGAGCGTCCACGACGAGCCGAGCTCCAGCGCGTCCAGCACCCTCACACCGCTCTCGGCGCCCGCTTGAAACACGAAGCGCGCCCACTTCGCGAGCTGACCCTTGCCGATGTGCGCCCAGCCGCTGCCGAAGTTCGCACCTGCGAGATAGAGAATGCGCTTCACCGGCGATGGCTGCCCGCTGAAGGTGCGGACCCAGTTGCGAATCACCAGCGCACCGGTCGAGTGCACGAGCACGTTGAAGCCGCTGGCGAACAGCTGCGCGTGATCCTGGCGCAGCGCGCGGTCGAGGGCACGCGAGATGTCGTCGATCGTGACTCCGTCTTCGAGTGTCACGTAGCGCGACACGTCGACCTCGATCACGTTCGCTGCACCGTAGACCGCTCGCAACCCATCGGGAAACGTGCCGTAAATGTCGTGGATCGCCTGCGGTGTGGTGTCGCTGCTCTCGGCGCTGTAGCCGTGGATGAGGACGATCGGTTCCATGTGACGCGAACTCTACTACGGACCCGCGCGTACAGGCGTTCCACCTGTCGGAAGATCGTATAGCCAACGCGGGCGACTGATTGTCCGCTCAGTCCGTGCGGCGACCGCTGCGTAAACGCCCGCCCCTTGTCCGTGAGCTCGTAGCTCACACGCACCGGCGGCCCCGGCTGCACCGTTCCCGGCGATTGGTGATGCGAACATGGGCGGCGCGAGCGATGGCAAGGGCGGCACGTCGCACTTCGAGCTGCACGAGAAGAAGGAGCGCTACCAAGGCATCGGCTCGCGCACGTACCCGGGCAAGAGCGCCGGCAAAGTCGCAATCTGCCAGCTCAACTACGACGCGTTGCTCAAGCCGATCGAGTAAGTCACCCCGCTGAACGCGAAGGAGTCTGGTTCAGCACCAGCCAGTACAGCCCCAGCTGACGCACGGCTTCGACGAACTGGTTGAAGTCGACGGGCTTTCGGATGTAGCTGTTGGCACCGAGACTGTAGCTGCTGACCATGTCCTGATCCTGCGCGGACGACGTGAGGATCACCACGGGTAGGAGCTTCGTGCGCTCGTCCGCGCGGATCGCCTTGAGCACGTCGAGTCCGTCGATCTTCGGCAGCTTGAGATCGAGCAAGATCACCTGCAGCGTTAGCTTGGGATCGCGCCCGGCATGTGCGTTGCGGATGAACAAGAAGTCCAGCGCCTCGGCGCCGTCGCGCACGACGATCACGGTGTTCGTGACGTGGCCCTTCTGGAGCGCCCGAAGCGTGAGCATCTCGTCGTTGGGGTTGTCCTCGACCAGGAGAATGACTTTATCGTTCGCGTGATCGCTCATGTGCTTTGCTCCTCGCTCCCCAGGGTGAAGTAGAACGTGGCGCCCTCGCCCACCATACCCTCGGCCCAGATGCGCCCGCCGTGACGGTGCACGATGCGCTGCACGGTCGCGAGGCCGATGCCGGATCCCTCGAACTCGTTCGCGGTGTGCAGGCGCTGAAACACGCCGAACAGCTTCTTCACGTATGCCATGTCGAAGCCCGCGCCGTTGTCGCGCACGAAGAGCGTTGGCACGTCGCGGTCGCTCGTCATGCCCACCTCGACCCGCGGGCCGGGTGTCTTGCGGGTGAATTTCCAGGCGTTGCCGAGCAGGTTGTCGAACACCACCCGCAGGAGCTGGGGATCGGCGGATACCGAAAGGTCGGGCGCGACCACCAGCTGGACCCGGTGTCCCGGGCACGCCAGCTGAACACTCTCGGCGCTGCTGCGGACGAGCGCTGCCACATCGATTGGCAACCGCCGCAGCTCGCTACGCGTCATGCGCGACAGGTTGAGCAGATCGTCGATCAGCTGCGCCATTTGCTGAGCCGCGAGGCGCAGTCGGCTCAAGAATTCGCGACCTTCACCATCGAGCACGCCTGAGTAGTCTTCCAGGAGCGCTTGGCTGAAGCCGTCGATCGCGCGCAGCGGCGCACGCAGGTCGTGCGCCACGGAGTAACTGAAGGCCTCGAGCTCGCGACTGGCGGCCTCCGCGGCCTCCTTGGCGCGCACGAGCGCTGCTTCGGCCGTCTTGCGGGCGGTAATGTCCTCGGAGATTCCGAGCAGGTAACGCGCTTCGCCACGCTCGTCCAAGATCGGAACCTTCTTGGTGTGCAGCCAACGCAGCCCGTTCTTGGTCTCGATGGGCTCTTCCGGAATATCGAGCAACACCTTGCTTTCGAGCGTGTTGCGGTCCTTCGCTTGAAAGAACTCCGCCTGGTCTTTGGGAAAGAAGTCGTAGTCGTTCTTGCCCAAGAGCGCGCTGCGCGGCGTGCCAAGCAGGTCTTCCCCGGCGCGGTTGAAGCGCTGAAATGCCAGGTGCTCCGCGTCTTTCACGAAGATCATGTCCGGGATGTTCTCGATGATCGCGTCGAGGAACCGGTTGGCGTGCACCGCGGCGCTGCCGGTGCCGCGCCGTGCGAGCTCTTGATCGAGCGCCTGCGTGAGACCTGACAGGTCACCATCGGAGAGCTCGCGCAGCTGCGCCAGGATCCCCGTTAGGCCCCGAGCCTCGTCATTGCCGCCGTCGTCGGTCATCGCCCCCAAGCGAGTTCTACCGCGATCGGCGGCCCACGACAATTTGTGAACGGCGCGCGACGCTCCCGCGCTCAGCCCGCCGCGACCTTGCTCACGCGAAAACGACGCTTCTTGACCCGACCGTTGGTCAGCTCGTCCAGCGCTTGCTTCTGAACCTCACGCTTGACCGCTACGTAGCTACGTAGCTCCTGCACCTGAATCTTGCCGACCTGCTCGCCAGTGACCTGGCCCGTCGCGGTGAGCGCCCCTAAGATGTCTCCGGCGCGCAGCTTGTCCTTGCGGCCGCCTTCGATCACGAGCGTGGCCATCGCGGGCTCGGGGAAGTCGCCGCTCCCAGCTGCCAATGCGGGCAGCTTCTTGCGCTCGATCGGCCGCGGCAGACTCTGCTCGATGCGCTGCAGGCGATAGCCGTCGTCCGGCCGAAACAGGCTCAACGCCAGACCCTTCTTGCCCGCACGACCGGTGCGACCCACTCGGTGCAGGTGCACGCTGGCATCGGTCGACAGCTCGTAGTTGATCACGCAGTCGAGGTCGGCGATGTCGAGGCCGCGGGCCGCAACGTCAGTTGCAACGAGCACCGAGCAGCTGCGGTTCGAGAACACCACCAGAACTTCGTCGCGCTCACGCTGCTCGAGGTCGCCGTGCAACGCCAGCGTGTGCACGCCGGACTGGCGCAGCGCCTTGGCCACGGTGTTGCACTCGTCCTTGGTGTTGCAGAAGATCAGCGTCGACTCGGGCTGGTACTTGGCGAGCAGCGCCTGCAGCGCTTTGATCCGGTCGTCGGCACGTACGCCGACCTCGAAACACAGCTGCTCGAGCTGGCCGGCGGCCATTTCACTGTCGACCGTGACGCGCACGGGCTCGCGCTGGTAGCCGGCGCTGATCTGCTCGATCGCCTCGGGATAGGTCGCCGAGAACAGCAGGGTCTGGCGCTCTTGGGGCGCCTTCTGCATCACGAAGCGGATGTCGTCCTCGAAGCCCATCTCCAGCATGCGATCGGCTTCGTCGAGCACCAGCACGCGCAGCGCGTCGAGCGACAGGCGCTCCTTTTCCAAGAGCGCGCGTAGGCGGCCGGGCGTACCCACCACGATGTGCGCGCCGTGCTCCAGCGATTCACGATGGGCGCGGATCGGCACGCCGCCGCATAGCGCGAGCAGCTTGACGTTGGGTGTGGTGCGCGCGAGCGCCCGGATCTCGCGCGCGACCTGATCGGCTAGCTCCCGCGTCGGGCAGATCACGAGCGCCTGCACCTGCAGCTGACTGGCATCGAGCCGGTGCAGAAGACCGAGGCCGAACGCGGCGGTCTTGCCGCTGCCCGTCTTGGCCTGCGCGATCAGATCCTGGCCCGACAGAATGGCGGGTAGCGCGGCCGCTTGAATCGGCGTCATCTGCGCGTAGCCGAGGCTCGACAGATTCGTGAGCAGCGCCGGCGAAAGCGTCAAAGACGCAAAATCAGTAGTTAATGACATGCAGCGCGGCGACTCTACGTGATCTATGGTCCCAATGCTCACCGAACCATGACGAGTCCCATACCCCTGACCTCTTTCGAAGCGCTAGGCCTGCGCGCCGAGCTGCTGCGCGCGGTGCACGCAGCCGACTTCCACACGCCGACACCCGTGCAAGCGGCCGTGATCGCGGCGATTCTCGCGGGTCGTGACGTGCGTGCGCGCGCGCATACGGGCTCGGGCAAGACGGCCGCCTTCGGCTTGCCGCTCTTGCAGCGCTTGGTCGAGCGCCCGCGCTCGTACGCGGCGCGCGGCAACCAAGTCGCCGTGCTCGTGCTGGCACCGACGCGCGAGCTGGTCATGCAGATCGGGGAGGTGCTCACGACATTCTCGCGTCAGCTGGACGCCCACGTGAAGGTGGACGCGGTCTATGGGGGAGTGAAGATCAACCCGCAGATGATGGCCCTGCGCGGCGGAGCGGACGTGCTCGTGGCTACACCGGGACGCCTGCTCGATCTGCATCGCCAGAACGCCGTGAAGCTGACCGACCTGCGTGCTCTCGTGCTCGACGAAGCCGACAAGCTGCTGAGCCCGGGCTTTCGCGACGAGCTGGAGGAAGTGCTTCGGCTCGTGCCCCCACGGACGCAGAAGCTCTTGTTCTCGGCCACGTTCCCCGACCACGTCATGCAGGCAACGCAGACATTGCTGCGCGATCCCTTGGAAGTAGATGTCGCCGCGGCGCCGCAGCCGCCCACGACAGGCACGGCGGAGTCGAGCCACGAGGTGGTCGACATCGTAGCCAGCGGCACAGCCGAGCCCGCGATCGAGCAGCATGTGTATGCGGTCCCGGCGGAGCGCAAAGAGGCGGCTCTGGTCGAGCTGTTGCGGAGCCGCGAGCTCGGCCAAGTCCTCGTGTTCGTGAGCATGAAGAAGACCGCGGACGTGCTCGCGCGCAGGCTCAACCAGAGCGACATCCGCGCCGCTGCCTTTCACGGGGACCGCAGCCAGCGTGATCGTACGCAGGCCCTCGTAGAGTTTCGGGCCGGCACGGTGCGCGTCCTCTTGGCCACGGACCTTGCCGCACGCGGCATCGATATCGTGGATCTACCGGTGGTGATCAACTACGAGCTGCCGCGCTCCCCGAACGATTATCTGCATCGAATCGGTCGCACGGGGCGCGCAGGCAAGCCGGGATTGGCCCTGTCGCTGATCTGCTCCGACGAGGAGCACCATTTCCGTGTTATAGAAAAGCGCATGAAACGCCGGCTGCCTCGTGAGCAACTATGAACTACAACCGCAAACGCGACCCAGCCTTGGCCGAAGCCGCCGCCGATCAACGCCGCCGTGAAGACTCCGCGCCGCGTCTGCGCGACGAGGTGCCGCAGTTGCTTTCTCTGCGCCTGTCGATCGAGGAAGTCCGTACCGAGGGCCACATGCCGGGCACGTCGTACGTGCGTCCGATCGTAGTGGCCTCCGCGCCGGCTCACTTCGAGATCCGCTGCATGGAGCCACGCTGCGATGGCCGCCACGACCTGACCACGCCGATTCTGCGTGCGCTCAAGCAGTCGCTGCCCAAGTCGACCGGCGAGAGCACCTGCGACGGACTCGTCGCCGGCGAGCCGTGCAACCGCACGCTCGCGTATACGGCTGACGCCACGTACCGGAGCTGAGCGCGTCATGTGGTTTCGTGAGCTGCTCGGCCGCACGGTCAGCATGAAGCTGAAGCGGCGCGACGCACGCTTCGCCTGGCTCGCACCCGACGGCGCACGGCCCGAAGGCTCAGGCGACAGCACGCAGCTGTTGGCGTTGCCGAACGCGGAGCTCGCCGACGAAGCCAGCGAAGGCGACGAGGTCGGCGTCTTCGTGTACCTCGATTCCGAGGATCGGCCGGTCGCGACCACCAGCGCGCCGCTCGTGGAGCTGGGTGAGGTCGCGTTTCTCGAAGTCACCGATGTCACGCACTTCGGCGCGTTCGTCGATTGGGGTTTGCCCAAAGAGCTGCTCGTGCCGTTCGCTGAGCAAACGCGCGACTTGCTGCGCGGCGATCGCGAGCCGATCAGCCTGATGCTCGACAAGACCGGCCGGCTCGCCGGAACGATGCGCGTCGCCGAGCACGTGCGTACCAACGGCGACTTCAAGCGCAACGAATGGGTGGCCGGCGAAGCCTGGCGCAACGATCCGGAGATCGGCCTGTTCGTGATCGTGGAGCGCGCGTTCCTGGGCCTCGTGCCCGCCTACGAGCCGCATACGCTGAAGCGCGGGCAAGCCGCCTCGTTTCGCATCGCGCAGTCGCTGCCCGACGGCAAGATCGAGCTGTCGCTGCGCGGCCTCGCGCATGCCGAGATCGACAAAGACGCGGAGCGCGTGCTCGAGAAACTGTCGGCACCCGGCACGCCTCGCATCTCGGAAAAAGCCGAGCCCGAGCAGCTTCGAGTGCTCTTCGGCTTGAGCAAAAAGGCCTTTAAACGTGCTGTCGGTAGGCTCTTGCGCGACGGCGCCATCCTGATCGACGACGCCGGCTTCATCACGCGCCTGTAGGAACGCCTGCCATGCCGCTACGCACCGTGTCACTCGACGAGCTCACCATCGAAGACGAAAAGTCGTTCTCGCACGTGGCCGTGTATGCGCAGCTCAAGAGCATGCTGCGCAAGACCGACCATCGCTTTCACATTCCTGACGACGCGCACGACTCGCACGTCAGCTGGGACCGCGCGCTGTTCCTGAACCTCACGTTCTGGAATGCCGACGAAGGCGCCGACGTGCTGTGCGAGCCGAGCATCCCGGCCGACGTCGTCGCCCACATCGCCTGGCACCATCTCGCCGCCAAAGAGCTCGCGCGCCACGCCGCAGGGCCCAACGCCGCGCCGTGCGCCGAAGCGCTGTTCTTCGGTGAAGCCATCGCCAGCGCGTTCGACCTGTATCTGGTGGGCCGCTTGCTACGCAACGTGCCCGACGCGGACTTCGTCGCGACGCAGGTCTCGATCATGGGCGAAGCAGCCGAACAGGCCGGCCTGTCGGAAGAAGGCTTTGCCGAGCTGCTCGACGCCGTCACCGAAGACCCCGAGCGCGCATTCGAAGATCTGCGCGAGCTCCTATTCGACGCCTCGCGCGCGCTCTTCGCCTGCCGCGACGCGGTCGCTGCCCAGCGCGTGCTCGAAGGCTTCCGGGCCCACCGCTTCGAGTCGCTACTCCACCACTACCAGCTCTCGAACTGGGTACTCTACGCCCGCGCCTACGGGGCCGCCGCCCCCGAACAGCAAACCGCCGTGCACGACCTAGACACCACCTTGCGCGCCGCCCCGATAGCGCTCGACTGGCTGGTCAATCACTGGCTCGAGCCGCTAGCGTAGTCGACTTGCCGAACGGTGCCGCCCGGCTGTGCGCGTCACTGCCTCCCCGTCACCTGCGCCGCCTATCCCTGCGTCACTCGCTTCCTGACATCTGTCAGCTGCAACATTTCGCCAAGCCGTTAGCGATCGCCAGCGACGACGAGGTGTTCACCAGTACACCCCAGGGGCGACGGCGGCAGCGCACGCTCGCGTTGAGGCAAGGGGGCGGGCGCGGGTCGACGCGCACAGCCGGGCGTGGAAGTGCACAAGGCCAGCGGACGCGCCAAGCACAACGCCGCAAGCCTCTCGACAAGCGGTTCACAGCCCCCGTCGATCGCGGGTCACTGAAGCCACTGCCACGAGCGGCGAGCACGACGACCCGCGCACGCCCCCGTCAGCAACCCACAAGAAGGGTCCTCTTCACCGCGGACGATCAGTCGCCACGTTCACAACCAAGCGCCGACCGTTCAGCTCCGCGCCGTTCAGCCCGTCGATGGCCTTGGCCGCGTCTTTGCGGTTCTCCATCGTGACGAAGCCGAAGCCGCGCGACTGACCCGTGCCACGATCTTTGAGGATCACGGCGTCCGCGATCACGCCGAAGGCGCCGAACGCTTCGCGCAGCTCGGCCTCGTTGATGCTCGAGCCGAGGCCGCCGACGAACAACCGGCACGGAATCGAGGCGACACCGCGATTGCCGCTGTTGCCCTTCTCGATGTTGCGCATGGCTTCGTCGATCGAAGGCAGTCTGCCGACGATGTCCTCTGCGCTCACGATCTCCGGCGCGCTCGGGCCCTGCTCACGTCGCATCTGACGACGCTCCGCTTTGTCCCGCTGCTTTCGTGCCTGCTGCTGCTCCCGTTGGCGCTTGCCTTGGGAGTAGTCACCACCATCTCGACCCATAAAACCTGAAGTCCCCGAAATTGTTAGAGTAACCGTTGCGACAGGTTACATGCACAGATGTGCACCGTGCGGATACTGGCGATCACCCGCGCTAGAGTCAAGGACGCGGGGGGCGAATCGACCGGGATCGCAGCTGCTGGTCGTGAAAGGGTCGCGAAATGAGCGAGCACTGGCACGCCGATGTCAGGAGGCGCCGCGCACAAGCTCCGCGATCGGCTCTACCTCACGCGTTGCCCATGCACAGAAACCACGGGTAGCGTGTGAGCTCCTGAAAGCCGAGCGCGCGGTAGATCGGGTCGCCCTGCGTGCTCGCCTGCAGAATGACGCTGCGCGCGCCTTGCTCGAAGCACCAGTTGCTGACCGCGCGCGTGCAGTGCGCAGCGAGCCCACGCTTGCGCGCGCTCGGCACGGTTCCCACCCAGTAGATGCCGCCGATGCCGTGGCTGAGCAGCGCCATGGCAGTGCACACCGGCTGCTCCTTGTCGTACGCGGTCACCACGTGCAGATGGTCTGCCAGCATGCGCGACGGCACCGCGAACATGGCGTGCGCGACCGGCAGCGGCATGCCCAGCGTCGCGTAGCTGACGGCGCACACCTGCGCGAAGTCGCGTATCGCAGCTTCGTCACGCGCGACCCGCAGCTCGATGCCCAGGGCTTCGGGCGACACGGCAAGCTCCGCAATCGGCGCGGTGATGCCCATGCCCGGAGAATCGCCGAGCAAGAACATGTCGCGGCTCTTGCACAGCGCGATCAGCTCGTGATCGACGTGCGCACGCGCGCGAATGCTGAAGGCGCGCTTGTGCTGCGCAAAGTACGCCGAGGCGCGCGCCACGATCGTGGCCGCAGACGGCGTACCGGCGCCGGACACCGGCAGCACCATGTTCACGGCGGGAAACGGGTCGGCCGCCAGCACGAACAGGAGACCGTCCTGTTCGGTCAGCGCGGCGTTCGGGCTCCAGCGCGCGAGCTCGCGCTGGAACTCGGCGTGGTTTTCGTCAGCGAGGGCAATGGAAAGGGTCATGGTTCGAGGTCCGGGTCGGAAGAAAGAAGAAGACAACTGCGTCAGCTGGGACCCGCCACGCACATCAGCTGCGCACCACCGCTCGCGAGCAGGCGCCCGTCGCGACCGTAGATGCGCGCGGCGGCGCTGATCAGACCTTGCGTGGCGATCGGGCTGGACTGCTCGCAGAGCAGCCACTCGCTGTCCTGCGTGGAGGCGTGGAAGAACGCCATCACGTCCAGGTTCGGGCCACGCAGCGCCGTGCGCGGGTGCTGCATCCACGCCGCGGGCCAGCCCAAAGTATCGATCAACACGAGCGCACGCCCCGCATCGACCACCGGGTCGTCGTAGATTGCGGTCGGCCGGAAGCGATACCACTCGCACCAGTGCGGCGGCATGGCCGGCCGCTCCGGATCGAAGCGCACCGGCTGCAGCACACGCTGCTCGATGTTCTTCCAGAACGGAAAGCTCGGCGAGTCGGGGTGACGCAGCTCTTCGGCGCACGGCAGCGTCTCGGGGGCGCGCACCAGAGGGCCACCGAGCTCGTGCTCGAGTCCGTCAGCTGGCAACGCGGTGCGCAGCATGCCCTCGAGCACGGGCTTGCCTTCCTGCGAGAGCGCGACCCGAATGGACTCCGAGCGCCGACCGCGCTGCACGACCGTCACCTCGGCGTCGAGCCAGTCGAAGCGCGCCGGCCGCAGGAAGTGACAATAGAACGACGCCGGCTGTTTCAGCGCGCTCTCGGACGCGGCGGCGCGCAGCGCGATCGACGCCATGTAGCCGCCGTTGGGGCCCCAGATCTCCCACGCAGGCGAAACGAACGCCTTGTAGTG
>JADGRF010000174.1 GCA_017881055.1 Sandaracinaceae bacterium | reverse complement strand
GACGACGGCGCGAAACCGCGATGAGGCCGAGCAAGCCAAGCGTGAGCGCTGCTAGATCGGAGCGGCTTGCACCGACATGCGTGACGCTGCAGAAGCTGCCGCTTCCACTGTCTTTGGCTGCCGAGCCCGTCCCGCCGTCGATGGCGCCGTGCTCGGTGGGCGCGGTGGTGCCGCCGTTCGAGGTCTTGTCTCCGCCTTGCGTCGCCGTCGCGGAACCATCGCTGCCAAAGCCGCGTCCGAGGTTGGCATAGGGCGGCATGCACTGACCCTGCGTGGTCGGCTGCGCGAACGCGGCTGCGTCAGGGCAGGTGAACCCCGGTCCCGCGTCGCCGTTGCCGGGTGCCGGTTCCGCCACCGCGCACGCGACGCCACCGCCGCCGGTGCTGACTTGGTCGCAGGTCCAGTTGCTCGGGCACTGCGACGCGCTGTCGCATGTGATCGACTTGGCCTGGCAGTACAGCTCGCCGGTGGGCGCGCAGGTGCAGTCGGCCGGGCCGGCGTCTTTGGTCGTGGCAACGCCCGCATCGGTGGGAGGCGGCGGTTTGGCACTGCCCGCGTCGCTGCCGGGCGTCGGCGCGCCGCCGCTGCCGCTGCTGCTACCGCCGCCGCTCGAGCCCGCACAGCCGCAGTTCGTGGACTGCACGCAGTCGAAGCCGGCGCCGCAGTCCGCACTCACCTTGCACGGCGCCAAATAGCGCGGCAGGCAGCGCTGCTCCGTGGTGGTCTTGCAGTCCGGCGGCGGGGTCGGCGTGGGGCAGAGGTCTTTCGTGCACGCGGGGTCCGACGCATTGGCGCCTGGACAGGTCGTAGCAGTGCTCGTGTAGCAGACCATGTCCGCGCCGCAGTCTGCATCCTTGGTGCAGAGGGCGGGCGTACAGCTCATGATGTCTTGGCTCTTGCAGGCGCCCGCGTCGACCGTGATCGCGCAGGTCTTGTCGCCGGGAGCGCAGGCGGGCTCAATCGTCATGCAGCCGCTGCTGCCGGTGACCTCGCACGAGAAGCCCTTCGGGCAGTCCGTGCTGATCTTGCAATCCTGCGCGTGCGCTGGAGCGCCGAGC
The DNA here is from genome assembly GCA_017881055.1 of Sandaracinaceae bacterium. Lineage (GTDB taxonomy): Bacteria > Myxococcota_A > Polyangia > Polyangiales > JAFGIB01 > JADGRF01. The sequence goes on along the minus strand of JADGRF010000174.1, from coordinate 4,211 downwards.
GCGACGAAACCCACGGCGCAACCAAGCGCGGCCAAAGCCGACGCATTCTTCCATCCCAAAGACATGTGGCACCTCTCCATTCGGACAACGCGCTCTCAACGTAAGCACGGCGCGTGCCATCGCATCCCGCGTGGGCTGTTCACAGCCGGTCCGCGTGGATCCGCATGTGCCAGCGTGTGCCAGCCCGAAGGAGTTTGGTAGGTGCGCCTGCAGATACTCACCCGAGGGGGCCCCCGCCGCAGCTGGGCGCTCGTGCGGCGGGGGCCAGGGTCGTGCAATCCGTCAGTGAAAAACTTCGATCGGCGCTGCACGCCCCCTCGGACGAACCCCCCGCGTTTCTAGCTGCCTGCGTGCTGCCTCGAAGGCATCACGAACGGCAACGTAGACATTTTGATGGGTCGCATGGCGAGCCCCACGACGAGAGGCATCGGTGCCTCCACTCAGATGCACCGCGACCCGGTATTCACAGTGCCGCTGACTACTGCCTCGCGATGTCGTCTCGATCACCACATGGCAGCCCTCGAGCTGCGGCGCGATAACGCCCAGCTTGCGTGCCTTGCGGAATACGACTGCGACGATCGAAGACGAAGGCGAAAGCCCACGGAACGTGACTTGCGGCAGCATGGCGGTTCCTCCCGTCGTGCCCGGACTATTCCGAGCCATCTGAGGTGAACCTACCTGCCGTACGTTGCCGACTCGTGACGTCAGCGTAAAAAGAACGAGCGACGAAGAACGCGCTGGGCCTCGCGTCTTGAGGCTCTTTTCGCGCAAATTGTAGCCCGCTGGCGTCAGCGACCGGTGCTGCCGAAACCGCCGCCGCCGCGTACCGTGTCACCGAGCTCGCTCTCGGTGGTGACCTGTTCTACCGAAACTCGCGTGACGGGCGCAACCACGAGCTGCCCGATGCGGTCGCCCGGCTTTATCACGAACGGATCCTTGCCGAGGTTCACGAGCAAGACCCGCACTTCGCCGCGATAGTCTTCGTCGATCGTGCCCGGCGCGTTTGCAACTGTCACGCCGTGCTTCATCGCGAGCCCCGAGCGCGGCCGCACCTGACCTTCGTGTCCCGGCGGCAACGCAATCGCGATGCCCGTAGGCACCGCGACGCGCTCCCCTGGTGCAACTGTCATCATCTCGCTGAGCGCCGCGCTCAAGTCGAGCCCCGCCGCCCCCTCGCTCGCATAACGCGGCAGCGTAGCGAGCGAAGGCGACAGCAAGAACACTTTGAGCGCAGGCTTCAAGACCCGAGTCTCCGAGTGTCGAGCGCCAGCTCTCTGAGCAAGTTCATCAGACCCGAGTCTCCGAGTGTCGCAGCGCCAGCTCTCTGAGCAAGTTCATCAGACCCGAGTCTCCGAGTGTCGCAGCGCCAGCTCCAAGAGTAAGTCGATCACGACCCGAGTCTCCGAGTGTCGCAGCGATCAGGAAGGGAAAACGCGAGCGTCGCGATTTGGGATGCAGCCGCGAGCGCGCCCGCAGCGACCGAGGGAGCCGTACTCACGTACGGTGACCGAGGAAGCGAGGACGTAAGCCGCGGATGCGCCCAAAGCGCGACGCGATCAGCTAGCGTCTACCGCGGCCGCTGTCGCGACGCGGACCACGATCACCGCCGCGACCACCGCGGTCGTCACGACGCGGACCGCGATCACCGGCTGGCGGCTCCACGTAGCCTTCGGGCTTGGGCAGCAGGGCCTTGCGCGAGAAGCGCACGCGACCTTCGCGGTCGACTTCGATGATCTTCACATCGACGTCGTCGCCCATCTTCATGTAGTCCTCGACGTTGTCGACGCGCGAGTAGTCGATCTCGGAAACGTGCAGCATGCCGTCCTTGCCCGGCGCGAACTCGAGGAACGCGCCGTAAGGCTCGATGCGCACGACCTTCGCCTTGTACGTCTCGCCGACTTCCGGCGTCATGGTGAGGCTCTTGATGATCTCGATTGCCTTCAAGACGCTGTCGCTGTCCGGCGAAGCGATCGAGACCGTGCCGTCGTCTTCGATGTCGATCGAGCAGCCGGTCTGGTCGACGATGGCTTTGATCATCTTGCCGCCAGGTCCGATGATCGTGCGGATCTGATCCGGCTTGACCTTGAGCTGCGTGATACGCGGTGCGTGCGCGGACAGGTCGGGGCGCGCTTGCGACAGCGTCTCGTTCATCTTCGAGAGCACGTGCAGACGTGCCGTCTTCGCTTGCGCGAGCGCCTTCTCGACGACTTCACGCGTGAGCCCGCCGATCTTGATGTCCATCTGAATCGCGGTGATGCCCTTGTCGGTGCCGCAGACCTTGAAGTCCATGTCGCCGAGGTGATCTTCGTCGCCCAAGATATCCGTCAACACGGCGTACTTGTCTTTGAGCATGATCAGGCCCATCGCGACGCCCGCGACCGGAGCCTTGAGCTTGACGCCGGCGTCCATCATCGCGAGCGTGCCGCCGCAGACGGTGGCCATCGACGACGAGCCGTTCGACTCGGTGATCTCCGAGACCAGGCGCATCGTGTACGGGAAGTCTTCTTTGCTCGGGAGCATGCGTGCGAGCGCGCGCTCTGCGAGATGACCGTGACCGATCTCGCGACGACCGGGGCCGCGCATCGGCTTCACTTCACCGACCGAGAAGGGCGGGAAGTTGTAGTGCAAGAGGAACCGCTTCCAGTTCTCTTCGACCAGGCCGTCGATGCGTTGCTCATCGCGCGAGGTGCCGAGCGTGATCGTGCAGATGGCCTGCGTCTCGCCGCGCGTGAACAGCGTCGAGCCGTGCGTGCGTGGCAGAAAGCCGACTTCGATGCTGATCGGGCGCACGGTCGTGAGATCGCGGCCGTCGACGCGCTTGCCCTCGTACACCACCTGCTCGCGCATCGTGTCGTAGCGGAGGTCCTCGTAGGTCTCTTTGATGAACGCTTCCTGGCCCACGAACTCGGCGGCAAGCGTGCTGACGGTGTGCTTCTTGACGTCCTTGAATTTCGAGTAGCGCTCGCCCTTTTCGCGGAGGTTGCAGGCATCCTTGATGCCCGGCTTCGCGACGGCTTCCACGCGCGCCTCGAGTCCTTCGGGGCGCGTCGGGATCGTGAACGTCCACTTCTTCACGCCCACGGCTTCGCGGATCTTGTCCTGCAACTCGATCACCGCTTGCACGGCGTCCTTGCCGAAGAAGATCGCGTCGGCGAAGTCGGCCTCGCTGACCTCGCTGCACTCGCCCTCGACCATGACGATCGCGGTGCGCGTGGCGGAGACGACGATGTTCATGTCGCCGGCTTCTATCTCGGCGTAGGTCGGGTTCGCGACGAACTTCCCGTCGACGCGGCCGACGCGCACGCTGGCGATCGGGCCGTCCCACGGCATCGGCGAGATGTGCAGAGCACACGACGCACCGACCATGGCCAGCGTGTCAGCTGGATTGGTCTTGTCGACCGAGAGCACGGTCGCCACGATCTGAACTTCGTTGCGGTAGCCCTCGGGGAACAGCGGGCGGCACGGACGGTCGATCAAGCGCGAGATCAGGATCTCGTCGTCGCGCAGACGACCTTCGCGCTTGAAGAAGCCACCGGGAATGCGGCCAGCGGCGTACGTCTTCTCGACGTAGTCGCAGCTCAAAGGAAAGAAGTCGATGCCGGCGCGCGCTTCCTGCGTACCGCAGGCCGTGACCAGCACGATCGTCTCGCCACACGTGATCAGCACGGCGCCCTGCGCCTGCTTGGCAATTCTACCGGTTTCCAGCGTGATCGTTTTGTCGCCGATCTTGACGGACTCTCGAATGATCATGTTGTCTCCACGCGAGCGTCGCGAATTGGGTTCGAGCCGCGAGCGCGCGTCCGATTTGGGGTTGGGGCCCCAAATCCCCAACTGGGGAGCGACCGAGGGAGCCGTACTCACGTACGGTGACCGAGGAAGCGAGGACGTAAGCCGCGGATCGGGCCCAAGGCGCGGCGCGATCTGTCGGGTAGAGCGGTGGACTCGGTCCTCGGTTCCAACTCAGAAAGCGCAGGTGCTTTCTGCTTTCGAATCGAAGATCGACGGGCCAACCGGCTCGTATCGACGTGTCAATGAACGACGCCGTCAGGCTTATTCCTGCCGACGCAAAAAAGGGGCGCCTCTTTCGAGCGCGCCCCTTTGAAGCTTACTTGCGGATGCCGAGCGAACCGATCAGCGAGCGGTAGCGGCTGACGTCGCGCGAACGAAGATAGTCGAGCAGACGACGACGCTGGCTGACGAGCATGAGCAGG
>JADGRF010000173.1 GCA_017881055.1 Sandaracinaceae bacterium | reverse complement strand
CAGGCCGAGCGCGGGAAGCAGCTGACGCAGCAGCAGATAGGCGCCGACCACCGGCAGCGCGAGTCCGAGGCGATGGAGCAACGCGCGCGTGCCTGCATGGTCGATCCACGCGTGCAGCTGCAGCGAGGCCGCGGCCACGGTGACCGTGAAGAGGCCGAACGTGGCGCAGCACAGCCAGATGCGCTCACTGCCGACCGGCGCGAGCAGCGCGCGCGTGAAGAGATACGCCTGGAACGCGCACAGCACGCGGTCGGCCAGCGGGATGTCGCCGAGGGCGGCGGACGTGTCGACCCCTTGAAGCGCACAAGGACCGTGGCTCGAAGGCAAGGGGCGGGCTGCCATGCCTCCGCTCTAGAGCAAGCCGCAGGCCAAGCCCGACAAACAACCTGCTCGGCAAGAAACGCCGCATTTCACAGCTGCATCCGCGCGGAGCGCACGGTCAGGTGTTGCTGGCTCGCCACGGTCGTGCGCGCGAGCAACAGGGACCGCGCACGTCTGCCTGGCGTCCCGGGTCCTGTGCACCGGCGGCACCCCGAGTACTCTTCATCGCATGTTTGCCCACCTCGTGAAGCGCTCCGGTTGCTTGCTCGCGGCGGTCCTGCTCGGAGCATGCTCTAGCGGCGCCCCTGCCTCCACTGCCGCTGACGGCGGTGCCCGCACGTTTCCCGCAGACTTCATGTTCGGCGCTGCGATTGCGGGCTTCCAGGCGGACATGGGTTGTCCCACGCTGGCGGCGGCGCAGTGCGTGGATCGCCACTCCGACTGGTACGTGTTCACCACGGCGAAGCAGACGGTCTCCGATGCCAACGCGCACCTGAGCGGGCAGGATCCTGCGGTCGTGGGCCCGGGCTTCTGGGAGCTCTACGCCGACGACATCACGCGCGCCGATCACGAGCTGCATCACGACGCGCTGCGCATGAGCTTCGAATGGAGTCGCATCTTCCCGAACGCCACCGACGAGATCGAGGGCTTCGACGCGCTCCAGAAGGCCGCCGATCCCGACGCGCTGGCGCACTACCACGCCGTGCTGAGCGAGCTGAAGAAGCACCACATGCGGCCGCTGGTCACGCTCTATCACTACGCGTTGCCGACCTGGATCCACGACGCCGTCGGTTGCCACGTGGACTTCGCGCACTGCTCGCCCCGCGGCTGGGTCGACAAGGATCGCACCGTGCGCGAAGCCGCCAAGTACGCCGCGTTCTGCGCGCAGGAGTTCGGCGGCGAGGTCGACTACTGGGCCACGATCAACGAGCCGCTGCAGAACATGGTGTTTGGTTACCTGCTGCCGAATGCCGGCCGCAGCCATCCGCCCGCCGTGCTCTTGCAACAAGCTGCAGCCAGCACCGTGTTCGAAGCGCTGATCGAAGCGCACGCGCGCATGTACGACGCCGTGAAGGCAGCTGACACTGTCGATGCCGACGGCGACGGTCACGCGAGCTGGGTGGGCGTGGTCTATCCGTTCGTGCCGATCGAGCCCGCGGACGCTGCGAAAGATGCCGATGCCGTGAAGAACGTCGACTATCTGTGGAACCACGCGTACCTCGAAGCCGTGGTGCACGGCCAGCTCGACGCCGCCATGAGCGGCAAGCCCGTGATGCGCGCCGACCTCGCCAACCGCATGGATTACATCGGTGTCAACTGGTACGGCGGTTTGCGCGTCACGGGCACCTCCGATGGCTCGTCGTCGCTGCCCGAGCTCTCGCCTCTGTTCACCGTCAATCCACTTGCGCTCACCGAAACACCGAACCGTCCCGAGAAGCTGGCCGGGTTCTTGCGCTACGTGAATGAAGGCCTCGGCATGCCCGCGATCATCACGGAGAACGGCGCCGCCGATCCGAACGACGACGGCAGCGCGCCGGCCTTTCTGCTCGCGAACCTGCACGCCGTGGCAGACGCCATACAAGGCGGCGCCGACGTGCGCGGCTACTTCTACTGGACCCTCACCGACAACTACGAGTGGAACCACGGCATGGACATCCGTATGGGGTTGTACGGCGTGGACAAAGACGATCCGAAGAAGCTGCGACACGCGCGCAAGACGGTGGCCGTGTACGCGGAGATCGCGAAGACGCACGAGCTGCCGGCTGTGCACTGATCCGGCGCCCCGGGCGATGCGCGCTAGCCCCGACAACCCCTGGGGCAAGCAAGTGCGCGCGGCCAAGCTGAGCGCGAAGATCAACCGTCAGGACTTCGGCGTCTCGTGGAACAAGTCGCTCGACAAGGGCGGCATGGTCGTGGGCGACCAGGTCACGCTCGATGTCAAGCTCGAGCTGAACAAGTAAGCGTCAGCTGAAACGAGAGTTCCCGCGGTCGCCGGAAGGTGGCTGCGGGGTTCTTTGCGTGGGGTGCACCTTCAGCACCTCCGGCTCGGCGCCCTCGCGCTTTCCTGGTTGTGCGCGCTGCAAGCCTTCTGCGCGCACTGAACGTCGGGATGCACGAAAGGCTTGGAGCACGGCCCATCTAGGTTACCATCACGCCTCGAAGTGTCCCACGCGCGTCGCATCTCGAAGCTCTCCGCGCCGTTCGCGTTGCTCCTGCTCTCTTCGTGCGCGCACGTGCCGCACATCGAGCGCACGCTGCCGCGAGCGAACGCTGAGTACGCGTCGAGCGATACCACGTACGCCGAAGCCTGTGGCCTCGCGCGTGAACCGCTCAAAGTCTCGAATACAGATACGAGCCAAGGCCGCCCGCCGATATCGGCAAGATGGCCTACGAGGTCCTGAGCCCATGATTTCCCGCAGTTCTTTGGCGTTCTTCGCGCTTCGACTGAGCGTCAGTGCGGTCTTCTTGTGTGCCTGCGCGGGCTCTGCGCGCGACGAGCCGCACGCACCCCCGCCACGCCCAGCTCCTACGCTTGCAGCGCCGCCGCCAGCTGCGCAGGCCTCCTACGGCGGCGCCATGGTCGACGTCGCTCACCGCTTCGAAGTGCTTGGTCGCGCAGCCGTAGCGGGTCGCTTCGAGCTCGCGGACTTCGAGCTGGGTGAGATTGGGGAGCAGTTCGAAGACACGCTGCCCCACGCCTCACTGCCACGCGAAGGTCATCCCGAGGTGCTGCCCGCGCTCGCCAGCTCGTTCGTGCACACGAACCTTCCCGATCTGCAGCGGGCGTTGTCGTCGCACGATCGCACGGCGGTCACGGCGGCGTTCGAACGCACCGCAAGTGCCTGCAACAGCTGTCATCAAGCCTCGGGGCACGGCTTCATCGAGATCCCGTTGGTGGCCGGCCACAGCGTGCCAAACACCGATTCCGTCGCCCCGTGAACGCGGTCGATGATCTATCGCCACGTGTCCTGCTCGATGCGCGCGCACAGCACCACGTAGTTCTCGCCGTAGGCCTTTGCGGTCGTGCGCTTCGATCCGCGCGCCAAGACGTCGGCGTCTGCGATCGGCGGCGGGACCTCGGAGCTATTTCGCGCCGGCGACGAAGTCCTTCGTCCATGCCACGTCGGGGACGTTGCCGCCGCCTTCTTGCAGCTGATTCGCCCAATCGTCGTCCGTGAGCCGCTTCCAGTGGTCGGTGATCTGCTCGTAGTACGACGACACCACGCCCGCGTACGCGTGCGGTCCGTCGCAGGTGTCCACCGTCACCACCATCAAGCGGGCGAGGCCGGTGCCGACGTGCAGGATCTTCCCGACGTCGTTACCTTGCGCGTCGGTGGGCTGCGTGTGCACATCCGCAATCGTGGGCTTGAGCTTCATGCCGTAGACCTTGCCCTCGGCTTCGCCGTAGAGCAGGTCCGCGTACCAGCCGCTGTAGCTGGGCGGAGCTCCGCACACGCCATCCATGTTGTTGCGCACGATGTTATTGATGAATGCCATCTCAGCCGTCGTGAACGGCGTTCCGTCACGCTGCGCCTTAGCCATGTCACGCAGCGTGGTCATCGTGGTGGCCAAGTGATCGAAATACATGCGAATGGCCTCTGCCGTGCCCGCGTCCGCGCCGCCCGCCAAGGTGTCGGCGAACGCTGCGCCGTGGTTCGCGTAGGCCAGTAGGGCCGCGAAGAACTCGGGGTAGGGGTCGACGTAGGCATCGGGGAACTTGCAGCTGGCGCCACTGGTGTAGCTCTGCTTCACGTACAAGATGGTGTCGTGACGCAGCTGCGCCCAGGACGCGAGCTGCGTGTCGAGCACCCGGCGGCCCCAGGTCTCCGTGAGCGCGACCGACGGCAGGCCCTTGCTCTGCGCGGCCTCGGCGCCGCTCGGCGAGAGCTTGCGCAGGGCCGTCAGCCACGAGTTGTACAGGTTCGCGCTCCAGAAGGCGTCGTCATGGGCGTCGATCAGCGTGCGCACCGCCTCGAGCTGCGGCGCATACCCATACTGCGTGAGCTCCGGGGCGAGCAGCTGCGCCGCTTGATCATTGCCGAGCGCCGCGTACGCGGCATCGAGCGGGTTGGGCATGAAGCGCGACGCGACGCGGTCGTAGACCACGTTCGACAGCACCTGCGAGTCCACCGTGAAGCGCTGACCGAACAGCGCGAAGCTGCGATCGAGCGGCAGCGTCTTGCCGTCGGGGCTGGCGTTCACGATCAGCTGACTGGCGATTAGCTGCTCGCCGTAGCGCCCATCGATGATGGCCTGGGCGATCGTCTGATCCGAGAGCTTGGCGAGGTCGCTCGTGTTCTTGGCGCCGAGGCCCGCAAGCAGCGCGTCCACCTCGGGTAAGCGCATGTAGTCGCTCTTGCCGACGAACGTCTCCACCGTGCTGTCGATGCGCTGCCAGTGCGCGAGCGCCTCTTTCGTGACCAGGTCATGCAGCAGAACCATGGTTTCCAGCTGCTCGCGCCGAAACACGCGGTCGCCGTTGGGCTGCGTCTCGATCAAGCGCAGATCCATGCGGCCCAGCCAGATCATCGCGCGGAAGTACTGCTTGAGCGCGTCGCTGTCGTTGTAGTGGCCGCGCGGCTCGAACTGAGAGAAATCGATGTCGCGCTCGCTGCCGAACACGACTCGCGTTCCGTGACCGCTGGCGTCCGTGGCGCTCCTCACGAAGCGGGCGATCTCCGAGGCTTTGGCGTGGCCCACCGGCAGAGCGGTGCTGCCATCGACCAAGCTGCGCGCCACGGCCAAGAAGAAGTCCGCGTCGGCCGAGGCCGGACCGGTTTGCGTGCCCTTGGCCAGCTCGGCGCGCATGCCGTCGAGCAGGGCCTCGAGCTCGCCGATCAACGTGTTGGTCTCGACGTCCGACAGCATCTTGTCGTAGGACCGGTGCACGCTGTCCAGGATCGAATCGGCCGACACGTACACCGGCAGATCGGCCTGGTAGATGGTGTCGTAGCCGTAGAGCATGTGCGGGTACTGTTGGCGCTCGCTCACCACGAAGCCGTGCTGCTGCAGCACGTCCGACTCGGCGCTGTCGAGCCGTATCGCGGACGCCTGAATGGCCGCGATGCCTTGGGCCTTCAGCGGGTCGTAGCCCAGCGTGTCGACGTGCTTCACCTCGTGCTTCGCGAGCAGCTGGCTGGCCGTGAGCCCTTTGTTGGCCTCGAGCTGCGCGCTGAGCGCTTGCAGCTGATCGGCGTCTTGCTTCGCGAGCGACAACGCGACCGTCTTCCCCGACACCAGCGGCGTATCCGAGCCGCCTCCGCCGGCGCCGCCCGCTCCAGCTTTGCCCCCGTCAGCTGCGTGCCTCGCACCGCCGGATCCGCAGCCGCCGCCCGCGAGCGCCAAGAGCACGAGCCAGCATGGCACCACGCGCGGCAACCGAATCCCTGAACGCGTCATCATGGTTGACATCATGGCGCTTCTACGGAGCAAAGCACATGCCACCGAAGTCCGGCAGATTTCCCGCTTACTCGAGGCATGCGCGTTGTGCCGTGCTGTGCCACGGGGCTCTGGCGGGTTTACACGCCCAGAAGGACCGGCAAGAATCCGAGTGTGTACGCCGGCTCCGATCTCCACGTGCAGGGCGACTGAGCCATCACGATGCAACGCCCGCTTGCCTTGGACCTGGCGCATCGCCAACTGGAGCGCGATCGCCTGGCCACCGCGCGGTTTCCGCATCTCTTGCAGCACAAGCTGCGGCGCATGGCCGTCTCGCCGCTTTCGTACCTGCGCGGCGCGGCGCCGCTCTTCTACGAGCTGCTCGCCACGCACCGCGAACTCGCCGAGGGACCGCTCGGCAAGGGTTGGTTGGTCGGCGATGCACACCTCGAGAACTTCGGCGCCTACCGCGTGCGAGCCGGCGCCCCCGCGTCCGACAGCGAGACCGACGTGACGTTCGACTTGAACGACTTCGACGAGGCGTTCGAAGGGCCGTGGCGGCTCGACGTGCTGCGCCTGGTCACGAGCGTGATTTTAGGCGGCCGAGAGCTCGGTTCCGACGGCACGCGCAGTGTGCGCCTGGCCCACGCGCTGCTCGACGCCTACCGCGACTTTGCGTTCGACTCTGCCACGCTGCCGGAGCCACCGCGGCCGATCGCTGCGCTGCTCGAGCAGGTGCAAACACGCAGCGCGCGTGATCTACTCGATGGGCGCACGCGGCTCGTGCACGGTCGACGGCGCTTCGAGCACGAGGATGGCCGCTATCTGCCGCTGTCGCCTCACCAGCGCAACGCGGCCGCGCGTGCCTTCACGCGCTACGTCGCGAAGCTGGACGAGCACGAACGTCCGAGCGAGGCTCATTGTGCGATCGTGGATCTGGCCTTTCGGGTCGCCGGCACGGGCAGTCTCGGTGGCACGCGGATCGCAGTGCTCGCACGAGGCAAGGGCGGCGCGCACACGGGCTGGGTCTTCGACATGAAAGAACAACGCGCTCCCGCTGCGGCGTTACTCCGTGGCCGAAAAGCCGCGGCAGGTCAGTGCCTGACGGCCTTGCTTGCGTGCTTGGCGCAGCCGCCTCGCATGCTCGGGGAAACCACGCTCGAAGGCAGGCCGATGCTGGTACGTCGGCTCGCGCCGCAAGAGGACAAGCTCGACCTCACGCGCATCGAGCGCCGCGATCTCGAGCCCGTGACACGCTACCTCGGTGCGTTGCTTGGCCGGGCACATCGCCGGGCCGCGAGCAAGAGCCCCAAGCGCAGCTGGTCCAAAGCCGATGCGAGCGAGTTGATCGAGCGCGCCATCGTCGTGGCCGGCGTGCACGAGGCGGCGTATCTGGCGATGTGCAACGCCATGTAGAGAATCGCCGGAGAGTGCCATCACGTGCCGCTGAGGGCTTGCTTCACGTGCGTGCTGACGAGCTTGCCGTCCGCGCCCGCACCCAGGCGCGCGGTCACTGCCTTCATGACGGCGCCCATGTCCTTCATGGTGCTGGCGCCCAGCTCGGCGATCACCGCGCGCACCGTCGCTTCGATGGCAGAGGCGTCGGGAGCTGCCGGAAGATACGTCTCGAGCAGCTGCTTGCTACGAGCCTCGCGCTCGACTAGATCCTGACGGCCCCCAGTCTCGTACATACCGATCGACTCGATGCGCTGCTTCACCAGCGCACGGATCAGCTGCAGGATCCCGGCCTCGTCCACCTCGTGGCCGAGCTCGACCTCACGATTGAGCACCGCCGCGCGCACCGCACGCACGGTCTCGAGCCGCACCTCGTCCTTGGCGCGCATCGCTTCTTTCAGGTCGGCCTGCAGCTGTTCTCGGATGTTCATGGGCGGTTCATCCCACGTTAATGCCGTCGGTTCCAGGGGCCCGCAACGGCAGCGCGGTCCATGGCCGCGTCGAGCACGGTCGCGCCTGCCGCAGCCGTGTCCAGGGAGCCTCCGCCGCTGCACACAGCACAGTCACCGGTTGCAGCTGCTGCGCGGATCGACCCGAGCGGGTCCGTGCCCGTCATGACCATCGACCACGAGCTCTTGGTCGGCTTCGCCAAGCCCCGCTTCCGCAGCCGCGCCGTTCTTGCGACACTACGAAAGGTGTCCAGGAAGGTCGCGCTGGTTTGCTTGACGCTGCGTAACCGTTCAGGCCCATGAAAAGCTCGATCATTTCGAGCGGTTAAGAAGCGCGTAAGGCATAAACCGGGGTCCGTGCGCGAGTTGACGGATGATATCTCTCTGCGAAGTCGCGTTGTCAGCTACCGTAGGACGGCTTACTTGGAGCGAACATAAGATGCCGCCTCGTCCGCGCATGGCTGTGCCGTTGATCTTGGTCTTGGGGCTGGGCCTGTGCGGGGCTGCGGCGGCACACGCACAGGAGCCGGCGACCGCGGGCGCCGCCGATGCTTCACCGGCGGCGGATGCTGCGCAGCGCGCGGATGCCGCCAAGCTTACGCCGATCGTGGTGAGCCCGGATCACGCCAGCAAGACCGCGTTCCAGCTGTACGTGGAGATCGACATTCCGGTGCTGGCGACCAGTGCGGTTTTCGCGAGCGCGAGGCTGCTGCGCAACGAGCCCCCGACCTGCCGCAAGCTTGGAGACCACTGCGATCCCGCGGAGCTCAACTCGTTCGATCGCCACTTTGCAGGCACATGGCGGCCCGGCTGGGGAACTTATTCGGATGTGGGCCTTTACGGCCTGATGCTGGGCGCAGCGAGCTTCCTGCTCATCGACGAAGGCGCGTTGTCTGGATTGAATGACATGGTCGTGGTAGCGGAATCGGCGCTTGTCGCGACCGCGCTGCCCTCGATGACGACGCTCGCGACCTCACGGCCACGTCCGTACACCTACGGCACCCGGGCGCCGCTCTCCGAGCGCAGCGGTGGAGCTGCCGCGCTGTCATTCATCAGCAGCCATACGTCCATCTCGTTCGCCATCGCCACTGCGATGTTCTTCGCCGCCAAGCGGCTGCATCCGGAGTCCACGCTGCCGTGGGTTGTGCTCGGCATCGGCCTCGTCGTGGCCTCGTCGGTGGCGACGGCCAGAGTGCTCTCGGGCCAGCATTTTCCGACCGACGCCCTTAGTGGTGCGGTGGTCGGCGCTTCGGTGGGCGTCGTCGTGTCTGCCGTGCATCGATCGCCGGTGGAAGTCACGCCCACTGCGGGCGGAGCGCAGGTTTCTTTCACACGCAGTTTTTGAATGAAGACCAACGACAGCAGACATTCGGGGCTGACGCAGCTGGCGGCGTGTACATTGTGCGCCACGCTGGCGTTCGTGCCGCAAGCAGCGCGCGCGTTCACCATCGAGACCGCGATCACGCGCGGCTGCCACGAGGAACTGACGGCAGACGCGCTGCGAGCCACCCGCTCCGCGTTGCCAGGTACGACCGCCGCGCTGCCGCCCCGGGGGGATGACCGCGCGTTAATCGACGACGTTGCGTTCACGGTGCCTGCTGACCTGAACGACATCGGCGCCGTGACGCTGCTGCTCGGCGTACGCGACAACGACGTCAAGGGCATCGCCGCTGCGAACGTGGACCAACTCGCGGCGCTGAACTCAAATCCGGGCAGCCAGCAAGAACACTGTCTGCGCGAGGCCGACCAGAACGAGCCGACCGGATCGCGCGCCGCGCTCGACAACTGTCGCAAGTACATCCGTGAAACGTTGCTGTCAGCGCTCGACGGTCTGGACGACCAGGGTCGCCCCGACGGCACCAAGCGCGACCGCCTCAAGGTGACGCTCGCGCTACGCGGCCAGATCCAGGTGGATGTTCCCACATTTTACCTGCGCGCCGGACGCGGGTTGCATGCGCTCGAGGACAGCTTCACCCATACGTTTCGAAACGTCGCGGACAGACACAAGGTGACCGCCGTGCTCAACTGGATCGACTACGCCGACAATCGCTTGAAGCAGAGCGTGGATGGCCCCGCCCATATGACAGAGCTCGACCGCTGCGACGACTCCGACGCGCTGCGCACCGAGCGACACCACCTCGCCATCGACGCCGCGACCGCAGCCCTGCATGCGTTGCTCGACCCCACGCTGGATCATGCCGCCAAGGCGCGAGCGATCGATGCCGTGATCGATCGGTACGACTCGTTCGACGGCAGCGGCGGCTGCACGGCGGACAACCAGTGGTGCGATGCGCCCGAGCTGGCGTATCTACCGTCGGGTTGCGGTTGCGCGGTCCTCGGCGCACGGGCGCCCAGCGCGTCTGGAACACAGCGCTCGCTGGCGTTCGGCGCGCTGCTGTATGCGGGCTCCAGGCTGCGCCGCAAGCGTCGCCGCACACGCACGGTGCAGCCGCCAGCGTCGCCACGCAAGCGGTCGCGCTGGCTTGCAGTGATCATGGTCGCGTGGCTCGCCGCGTCGCTGTACGCGCCGACGAAGGTGCGCGCCGAGGGGTCGTCTTCCTCGCAGCCCGGGGTGGGCGGCCTGCTGAACGCTTTGCAAGGTCACAGCAAAGCAGGAACTCGCGGCAAGGAAGACACCGCCGGAGCGTGGTTCGGACGCGTGGCGCTCGGAGCGTCGTACGACAAGCCCGGGCTCGCAGGAGGCCTGGGTCTTCGCTACCAGTTCAACGACGCGCTGATGTTCGGCTTCGATGCGGAGTGGAACCCCTGGATCACGATCACCCCGACCCGGTTACGCGAGGGTGCAATCAGTACTTATTTCAGCATCATCCGTAGATTTCAGCTCAAGAATGACTCTCTCAACGTGCGCACCACGGCCAGCCTGGGTGCCTCTTTTCTGCTGACCGATCTGGTGGGCGCACCATCGGGCAGCGTCGGCCCGTTCATCGGACTGAGCGTGCTGGGCGTGGAATGGAAAGCCGCTCCGGGCTTTTACCTGACAATCGATCCCGCCTACATCGCGTTTCCGGTGCCTCATCTCACCGGCGTTCCGTTCGGCTATCTGCAGTATCGCTTTCAAGTGGGTGTCGAGTTCGGCGGCTGATGGCGCCCGAGTCGCATGCCAGCAGCGGTCGAGCCTCCTGTCCCTTCCGCCGTACGCCGTCGCTCGGGGGGCTGCGAGCGAGTCCACCCGTCAGCTGCACCGCGGTCACGAGCCGAAGATTCTGGTCGTGCGCTTGGCTCTTCACGTCCGCACCGTTGGCATCCTCGCTTCGGTCGTCCCCACTCTCTGCGCACGCTGTGCGTACGTGACCCGTCTGGTGCGGACCCTGGCGCACGATTTGCGCGATCCGTGGACACATGCGGCCGCCGTCCCCCTGGCATGCGCCGTGCTTACTTTCGACCTTCATGGACGTGAAGCAACTCACGCAAAACGAGCTCGCCGACCAGCTCCTCGTGTTGCAGAAGGCTGAAACTGAGCCCCACGCTGCGCGGGGCCATGCTCGCGTCGAGCACGACGTGCACGAGCTCGAGCTCGAGCTGCAGAATCGGGATCTGCGAGACATGCAGAGCGCCCTCGAGGAATCACGCAATCGCTACGTGGGGCTCTACGACTTTGCGCCGGTGGCCTATTGCACGCTCGATGCGCGCGGCTGCGTCCAGGAGATCAATCTCACCGGCGCCAGCATGCTCGGCCGCGACCGCCAGCTCGTGATCGGCATGCCTCTTCTATCCGTGGTCCACATGCAGGATCCCGCCGCGTTCTTGGAGCACCTTCGTCGCGCATTCCGTGCGCGTGCATCCGTTACGAGCGAGCTCTCGTTCCACACGACGCATGCTGGAACGCTGCACGTGCAGATGGTCAGCACGCCTGCGATCGATGGGCAAGGCAAGGTGTCGGCCCTACGCACTGCGCTTACGGACATCTCGGATCGCAAGCGCGCGGAGATCGAGCGCGATCAGGCTCTGCAGTCGGAGCGCGCGCTGCGCCAGCAGCTCGAGCGCGTCGACACCGCAGTGAATATCGTCACGCAAGCGCTTGCGGGCACGAACTCGGCCGACAGCTTGGCTGCCGTGCTGCAGGCGGTCGCGGCACAGGCACGGGTGGTCGTGGACGCCGAGTACGCCGCCGTCGGTCCCGCCGACGGAACCGACCAACTTCCCCAGCCGTGGATCTACCCCACCGCGACCAAGAACCTGCTGGCGGTTCCCGTGCGTCACGAGGAGCGATTGCTTGGCACACTGTACGTCGCGAACAAGTGCGGCGGCGGCGAAATGAACGCCGAAGATCAGCGCAGCGCCGAGATGCTGGCGCAGCGGGTCGGCGTGGCGCTGGAGATCGCGCGTTTGCGCGGCAGCGCGCGTGCCGCAATCGAGGGGCGCGACCATGTGCTGGCCATCGTTTCGCACGACCTGCGCAACCCGCTGTCGATCATCTCGATGAACGCAGCGCTTCTGCTACAAGCCAAGCTAGAAGACGAAGCGCAGCGCGCGCGGGCCCACGAGCAAGTGGAGATCATCAAACGCCAGGCCGCACGCATGGGTCGCTTGATCCAGGATCTCCTGCAAGCTGCGACCACCGACTCCGGCGAGCTCACCCTCGACTCGCGCGCCGAGAATCCGCGACGCCTGCTCGACGACTGCATCGAGGCGCAACGGCCGCTGCTGGTCACCCACTCCATTCAGCTCGAGCGCGACGACAGCCCGGGCTTGCCCGATGTGCTGTGCGATCAGGAGCGCGTGCAGCAGGTGCTCGCCAACTTGATCGGCAATGCCGTCAAGTTCACTCCGGATGGAGGAACGATTCGCGTCGGTGTGACGAGCACGGCCAGCGAGCTGTGCTTCACGGTCACGGACTCGGGGCCCGGCATTGCTGCGGACGACCAGCCGAAGCTCTTCGACCGCTACTGGCAAGGCAGAACCGAGGGGCGCCACGGCACGGGCCTCGGGCTGTGCATCGCCAAGGGCATCGTGGAGGCACACGGGGGCAAGCTCAGGGTGCACAGTGAGCTCGGCGCCGGGAGCACGTTCTTCTTCACCTTGCCGATCGCGCAGCCCAGCGCTCCGCCGGCGGCGCTCGTGCCGCCGGCGCGAGTCGGCGTGGCAGCGCGCCAGAGCATGCACGTGCTGATCGTGGACGACGAGCCCCACGCAGTCGTGGCGCTCGAGGCACTGCTCGGCAGCGAGGGCCTACGCGTATCGGCAGCGACCAGTGGCAAGCAGGCGCTAGCGATGATCGAACGCCAGCGACCGGACGCCCTCGTGCTGGACATGGAAATGCCGGAGATGAACGGGTTCGAGCTGCTGCAACGCGCTCGCGAGCGCACGCCAGATCTGCCCGCCGTGATCATGTCCGGCTACACACCGCAGCAAGTGGACGTCAAACGGGCGTTGGAAATGAATGACGTTGGTTACGTGGAGAAACCTGTGGACCTCGACAAGTTGCTAGCGGCGCTCGGTCGGTCCGCCGGGCTCGACGCGCGGAGGTGAAGCCCGCACTCAGCGGGGCCCGAGCGCCGGTTACGGCGGCGGTGCGCGGCGAACACCACGCGCTCACAGACGTGCGGTGCGATTTTTCCGATCTCGCGGGGAATTTCACACGTTCGGGGGCGCTTGTGCACGCTCGTGCGGGCGGGGTATGAACCAACGGGAACGTTGGCGACATACCTCACTCGCTGCCGAGCCATGAGCCTTCCCACAGAGTCAAGCCCTTCGACTGACGAGGCTGGCCCGGACGGTCTGCCCTCGGTACCCGGGGCACGACCGAAGCTCCCAGTCGTCGGCATTGGCGCATCGGCAGGCGGCCTCCACGCGCTCGAACAGCTCGTCGGGCGTCTTGCCAAGGATGGCATGGCCTTCGTCGTGCTCCAGCACCTGGCACCCGGCTACGACAGCGCGCTCACTGAGATCCTCGCTCGTGCCGCTGCCATCAGGGTGGTCACCGCACGCGAAGCACGTGCTCATGTTGCTCGACGAGCACGTGCGCGTGGTGTGGGTCAACAAGGCATTCTTCGACACCTTCAGCGTCGGAGCGGAAGCCGTGGGGCGCTCGCTCGACGAAGTCTTGGCGGGGCGAGACGCGGAGCCGGCCTTGTGGACGGGTCTCGAAGAGGCGGTGGCCGAAGGCAAGACTTTCGGAGACCTGGTCATCGCGCACCCATTCGGTCGCAAGACCGAGCACGCGATGAAATTCTCTGCACGCCGGCTGCCCGCCGAGCCCAATGGCCAGGCCCTGACACTCGTGATCATGGAAGAGTTGCCCTCGAGCGACTAGCGCTCGAGAAACTCCCGGACCGTGGCGTCGTACTCGGGCCAGCTGGGAACGTGGGTGTGGTCGGCGCTCGGCACACGCACTTCACGGTGCGGTGCGCTGGAGCCGATCGCATCGGCAAGCTGCTCGAGATACTTGGGGTCGACGAAATCATCCGCGCTGCCATGCATGAGCAGCGCACCCAGCTTCGCGTGGCCTGCCGCCGCGGCGATCTTGCCGCGATTGTCGAAGCCGTTGTGGGTGATGAAGCTCGCAGGCACGACGAGCGAGCCGTCGGCGACCAACTCGTGGACCGAGGCGAAGATCGATTCTGTGATCAGGCCGCGGTAAGGCCCACCGTTCTTCGCGGTCTCGATCGCCGGGCCGCCGCCGAGCGAGTACCCGTAGTGGAAGATGCGCTGTTGATCGATCCGTTCGCCGAGCGAGTGCAGGTGCGCGAGCGCTGCACGCGCGTTGCGATAGATGCCGGCTTCGTTGGGCTCGCCGGCCGCCCGTCCGTAGCCCGGATACTCGTAGATGAGCACGTTCGCGCCGAGCGACCAGAGGTGCGAGACACGCAGCCAGTACTCGTCGATGCCGAACTTGTTGCCATGATGGTAGAGCACGGTGGGTGCGGTGCTGCGCTCCGCCGTGGGCCGCCACAACATCACAGCGTAGACGTCGCTCGTATCGTCCGCTTGGAGAGTCAGCTCTTCGCGCAGGGCAGCTGGAACCTGCCACGACGTCGGCACTGAGGCGTCGTAGCTGAAGGTGTAGTGATCGACGCGCTTGGGATTGTAGAGAAAGGCGTCGAGATCGGCGCATGCAACGCCAAGCACCAAGAGACCCAAGAGAACGATCGCGGTCTTCATCGCATCCCCGTGAATTGATACGCCGCACCGAAGATCACGCCGAAGGCGCCTTGCCCGCCGGGACTCACCCATTCCGGCGCCGTGCACGAACCGCACGTTGCAAGCGCGTACCAGCGCAGCTCGGCAGTCCACTCCCAAGGTCCGGTGATGAATGTCGGTTGCAGGAACAACGTGGGCGCGACCGGAGACAGAGCGCGCAGTGCTCTGTCGGTGCTGGCCATGCGGATCGGCAAGTGCACGCCGCCGCCCAGCGCAAACCAAGCTGCGAGCGGCAAACGCGTACCTACCCAAGGATCGGCGAGCAGTACGGCATCGCGGCCGTTTTCGAAAACATAGGCATCGAGGCCGAGCGCGAGTCGTGCGCGCTGCTCGGGCAAGGGATGCCACACGGCTCCGAGATCGAGGCCGGCAACTCCGAACGCGGCAGCTGTCGGGTGCAGCGCAGCGCGCACGGCCACGGCATCGCTCACACCGCGCGCGGCGCCCACCGTGCTCACGGGCGTGGGCACCGGCACGCCGCCGAACAGCACGGCGGGACCACCGAGCGAAGCCGTGGCGAGCGTGGCGCCTTTCGGAAGAGGCGCAAGAAGGGTGGTGCCACAGCCGGCGCAGAACAGAACTAGCAGCAGCGCTTGCCGAGACACGCGCGTGACGCTACTCCTGGCACTCCGTGCGGTCCACTGGCCGGCGTCGAAAGAGAGGGGCTCCATGGATTCGCGACTCTCGGCACGCAAGGCGAGCCCGAAGACCAAGTCATCCGCAAGCAAGTCGCCTGCAAAGAAGCCGCCCGCAAGCAAGCCTCGCAAGTCGGTCGGCAAGTCGAAGTCCAAGTCGCCCAACTCGAAACCGAAGGGCGCTGGTCCGCAGTCTGGCACCATGCGCACCAGCCAGTTGTATTCGCTGTAGCGGAGCGCGCCCGCGAAGACAGCGGAGACGTTCGGCTTCCAGTTGGCCTGCTTCTCGAACAGCTGTGCGAAGGCCTGCGCCTCGACACGCTCGTCGGCGTTTTCGCTGCGGATCGCGAGACAAACCGTGAACGCCGCGTTCGGGACCCGAGCGAGCGCGGGGCCGTTTCCTGTGATCCAGCGGTACACGTAGCGCTGGTGATGACCTTCATGAATCGATGCGCCGACGATCACGCCGGCCTGGCCATCCGTGGTTCCGTAGAGAAATGCGCTCGCGGCTCTGGCGATCGCTCTCGGGTATGCCGTTCACGCGCACTTCGGTCGGGACTTCAAGCGCGCAATCGGGCAGACGCCGAGAGCATTCATGCAGACACGCGCAGGAAAGCCTCTCGCTTTGCGCGATGGGCTCGATCCGCGGTGAGGCATCGGCGAGAATGCGGTCCGATGAACATCCCGCCACGCTACCGAATCGAAGACGGCAAGGCGTGCATCGACATCAAGATCGCCACGATCCGGCAGCTCTTCGACGGCCGCGATCCCGCACCGTTTCGCGAGCGTGATCTCGACGAAGACGCGGTCGACTACATCGTCGGGGCCGCGGAAGAGATCTCGCCGAAGCTCGACCTCAAGATCTCGATCTGGATCTCCGAACCACCGTCGGCGCGGATCGACGACTCTACCGTCGTCGAAGCGGTTCACAGCCACTTCGCCTACGAGCTCGATCGACTGCGTCGCAGCATTCGCCAACACGTCCGCCAAGGACAGTTCGCGCTCGGGGTCGGCTTCTCCGTGTTGGCGGTCGCACTCGGCGTCGCCGAGCTCGTGCTGGTGCTTCCCGAGCGAGGCGGCCGTGAGGTGCTGCACGAGGGCTTGCTCATCGTCGGCTGGGTCGCGATGTGGCGGCCGCTCGAAGTGCTGCTGTACGACTGGTGGCCGCTCGTTCGACAGCGGCGCTTGTTCAACCGCGTGCTAGCAGCCGAGGTCAGCGTCGTCCACGCGCGCAACTCGGAGGAGATGCTGCAGCGTGTGTGAGGGGCCCGCAGCACTAGGCGCCCGGACCGGGCGCCAACCCAAACGCACACAGCGTGAAGTCGTCGAGGCTCTCCACCCGGCAGCTTCACCCGTTACGATCGTGGCGTCGACCATCGAGCGGTTCGACGCGCAGCCCAGCAGCGCGTTCCTGCTCGGGCATGCTAGCGCTCGATACGCTCTGGGCTAGCTCGCCCTCGCGAGCGTGTAGAACACGCTGAACACCGCGTCGATGTTGTCGACGTAGACCTTCGTGCCGGTCGTGTCGCCGCAGCGATAGAAGCTGTCCGTATAGGCCTTCTCGCCCGCCGGTGTCGTCAGCGTGATGCTCTCGAGGCCCTTGTCGGCGCCGCACGAGCTCGCGTTTTGCGACAGCTGCAGCATTTGCATCGCGCGGTCCAAGTCGCCGTACTCGGACTCGCTCAGCGTGCGCGATCCTTTCAAGAGCTTGTACGGTGCGTTGAACGTAGCGCCGGCCATGCACAGCTGAAACGAAAACAGCTTGGTAGCGATCACGACGCTGAACTGATTCAGGTCGGTCTGTGGAGAACACTCGGAGCCCGCGGGTGTCGGTGGCAGCGGCCCGCCGCCACTCGCGGAAGCGCTGAGCTTGGTGGCACCGAGCGGCCAGAGCGAGTGGTCCGTCCCGCCCGAGCCCGCCGAGCCTCCCGTTCCGCCGCTGCTGGTGCCGCTCGCGCCTGCGTCGTGGCTGCTCGTTGTGGTGCTCTGACCGCAGGCGACTGCTGTTGCGAACATCGCAAGCGTCAAGGCTAGCAAAGCGCGCGTGCGAAATCGTGAGGGCGCGGCACGCACTGGCATGGATTCAAGCTTCGTAGAGATCATGCAGCAGCATACAGCATGCGGTGTGTCAGGGACGTCTGGCCGTCATTGGAGATCCGAGCTACATGCCCTCTGGAAGAGCTGGGCATCGAAGCGAGAGGTGCAGCCCAGGGACATTCTCGCAGAGCAAGGGCGCGTGGCTGCTTCTTCGACGTTGGAGGCTCCGTCCGGTTGTTCACGGAGCTCGCGAGCCGGCTCGTCAACGGAACGTACGTGGACCTCCATCCCGGTCTCGAAGAAGCCGATCAGCGCAGTTGTAGAGAAATTGCGACGACACGGCGAGCACTGCGCAATCGCCTCGCCAGTCTGGCACGAGCTCAAGTATGGCTGCGAGCGCATGCCGCTTGGCAAACGACGTACAACCCTCGATGACTACCTGACGAACGTCGTTCACGCTGCGTTCGCGATACTTCTGTACGACGACGCGGCCGCGACGCGGCACGGAATCGAACGAGCTCGTCTCGAGCGTGAAGGGACCCCGAGTCGGTTCGTGGACGGTCAGATCGCTGCAATCGCTCAAATCAACGGCCTCGTTCTCGTGACACGAGTTGGAAGACTGGACCTAGGTTAGCACCGGGTCGTCCCTTTGACGGCGCATCTGGAGTCGTCCACCCTGCGCCTATGCGTTCTCTTTGCTTGGCGATTGCACTCACGCTCACTCTGCTCACCGGTTGCGGAGGCGACAGCGCCGCGCATGACCGCGGCCCAACCCGCGACGCAGCAGTCGATGGCGGCAGTCACGAGAAGGATGCCGGACGGGGCGGAAGCGGCACGGGCGGCACCGCCGGCCACCACGAGGGCGCTGCGGGTCACGCCGGCAGCGCTGGCAGCGCCGGCTCGCCCGATGACGCGGGCGACGCCGCGATCGATGCAGCCGTGGCCCAGGACGACGCGGGCACTGAGCCGCTCGTCGACGGCGGCACGGGCTGCGTCGGTCCCGAGGGCGAGGCGTTGATGACTGCGGCCAGCGTGGGCCTGCCAACGAAGGGGCTAGTGTTATGGCTGCGTGGCGACCGCGGCGTGTACAAGACCGCGAGCGACCGTGTCTGTGCCTGGGTCGATCAGAGTGGCCACGGCAACGTGTTGCGCGACCCGTCCAGCCCTCCGCTGTGGGTCGCCGCCGGATTAGGCGGCCAGGCCGCGATCCACTTCGATGCAGCTAACACGTACCTCACCGAGAGCGGCGTCCTCGGCATCGCGCCGACCTCGGGACGCACGTTCGTGGCCGTGACCAAGCTCGTGAACACCACCGGCCGCTTCGCCGCGGTTCAGCAGGGCAAGTCGGGATCCGGCGGCACCTACGCGTTCATCGACGCCAACACGTTCAACACCACGGGCAGCCTCGAGGGCGCGTACCTCACCAACAACGCGTACGACACCACGCTGGCCACCAGCACCTCGCCGCGCATTCACCTGCTCGCGTTCAGCACCTTCGCACCCGGCACGGCCGTGCTCAGCGCCATGAGCTATCGCGTCAACGGCGCGGTGCAATCGCTGACACGCACACCCGGCGGCTCGCCCATCGGGGCCCCCGGCGTGATCGAAGACTTCTCCAGCGCCGACTTCACGCTCGTGGGCGCCGGCCCGGACGCCTATGTAGCCGAGGTGCTGGTCTACGACCGCGCGCTCACCACGAGCGAACGGACCTCGACCGAAGCCGCGCTCAAGTCACGCTACGGCATCCCCTGAGCGTGGGCTGCGCGCGCGGCTTACGCGCTCTACGCGGCTTTGCGTGGCACCTTTTTG